>NZ_JAQAHD010000003.1:0-356099 GCF_027871605.1 Agrobacterium sp. CFBP 3001 | reverse complement strand
TCATGCACCGGCGACGCACCGATCGGCTTCTCGACCCGCCACCAGACAAACCCAGAAACCAAATCCAGATGGCCTTCCAATGGCCGCAAATTTAAACCGGACAGTAGTGGGACAAGCCCGAGGATGACGTCGAATATGGGGCTAAACGTCAAATCGGCGGGATTCTCCCAAGCGGAATAAAGCCGCTGACCGTGGCGCGGCCACGATCCACAACGAGATCGACGGATGCCCGGTCGCCGCCGCCGGCGAGCGCGCCGAGCAGTTTGCGGGCCGTATCGATGGTGGACTGCAGCTGCGGGAAGACCTGCTTGGCATTGTCCGACCATGCGCCGAGCTTTTCGATTTCCAGCTTGAACTGGCCGGAGAGATAGCCCTCATTGTCGAAGGAGAAGGGGCCGCTGATGCGCATGGTGCGGCCCTCGCCAATATCGGCCACCAGCCGGCGAAGCTCGCCGCTCGCGCCATACAGGCCCGAACTGTCGCTGCCATCCACCATGCCCGCCTTGCCGGCAAGGGTGACATCGGCGATGGCGTCGAGGCGCGGCAAAAGCTGCGGCCAGTCCTTGATGACGGTTGCGGAGTCGGTGAGCGTGATGGCCCCGTCGAGATCCGCGCCGTTCTGGCGCAGATGCATTTCCGTTTTGACTGCATCGAAATCGATGGTCTGGCCGGTGACGGAAGAAATCGCCTGTGCCTTCAGCCCGTCGATGACGAGCGAGCTGCGGTCGATGCCCTTCAGCTTGGTGACGATGCTGGACTGCATGTTCTGCCAGGCGGCCGAAATTGTCAGGCCATGGGCGGAACGGATTTCCGCGGGCGAATCGAGTTCCCAGACGATGTGCCCGGGATTATAAACCTGCGCTGCCGAGCGAAGTTCGCCGAAGGAAGCGGAAACGCCGTTCTCCTTGTCATCCACCGTCACTTTGGAGCAGAAGAGGCCGATGCGGAAGGGATAACCCTTGAAGGCGATATCGCCGCATTCGCCGCTGACGCTGCGCGCCTGCGAGGGGGCAATGACGTTCAGAACCGTCTGCTTCAGCCTGTCGGCGGCGTAAAACCACCCGGCGGTATAAAGTCCGATGACCACGAGGATGGCGATGGCGAGCCAGAGGATTTTTTTGGCGGTGCCGGATTGGCTTGACGCTGCCATATTGATCTCCGATGAACAGACTTCAGACAATTTCGATTTGGCTTGGGATATGGACGATTTTTGGGTCTTTGGCTACGGTTCGTTGATGTGGAACCCCGGCTTCGCCTTTGAAGAACGGCAGCAGGCACGGCTGCACGGGTATCGGCGCTCGCTTTGTATCAGTTCCAACTTTTATAGAGGCACCGAAGAAAAGCCCGGTCTCGTTCTCGGTCTGGAGCGCGGCGGCTCCTGCCTTGGCGTCGCTTTCCGCGTGCGCGGGCAGGACCGCGACCCGGTCATGATCTATCTGCGCGAGCGCGAACTGGTGACGAATGTCTATAAGGAGCGGCTGGTTTCCATCGCGCTTTCCGATGGCAGGCGCAGCAGCGCCGTAACCTATGTGGCCGATCCCGCGCATGAACAATATATCGGCGGTCTCGGCGTTGCCGAATCGGCGACCATCGTCGCAGCCGCATCGGGCCGGTCCGGGCCGAATACGGATTATGTCTTCAACACCGTGCAGCATCTGCAGGAGATGGGCATTCGCGATTCCCTGCTGGAGAGCATCGCCAAAAATGTCGGCGCGCTCGCCGCTCAGCCGGCGGCGGTTTCCTTGCCCTGAAGTTCGGCGATCCGCTTCACGGCGGTCGGCGGCAGCGGCAAATGCGGGTTGTTGCGCACGGTTTCCAGCAGCAACTCGTCGCTCGCTTTTTCCGTTACATCGATCAGGCGCTTGAAAAACACGTCGGGGTCCAGCCCCGGCTCGATGGCCGGCAGGATACGCACCTTGAAATGGCCGGGATAGCGCATGGTGGACCGGCGCGGCCAGAACAGGCCGGGATGCATGGCGACGGGAATGACCGGAACCTGCAGATCGCGGTAAAGCCTTGCGATGCCGTAACGGTATTCGGGCTCGGCGCCCGGCGGGCGGCGTGTGCCTTCGGGATAAATGATGAGTTCGCGACCGGCGGCCATTTCCTCTTTTGCCCGCTCCATCACCTTCAGCATTACCTTGCCGCGTGCGGCGCGGTTGACCGGGATCATGCGTTGTTTCATGGCGTACCAGCCGAACAGCGGAATCCACAAAAGCTCGCGCTTCAGAATATAGACCGGATCGGGAAGATTGGGCAGCAGCGCATAGGTGTCCCAGAAGGACTGGTGTTTGGGTGCGAAGATGCAGCCGGTTTCGGGAATGTTTTCCAGCCCTTCGACTTCGAAGGTGGTGCCGACGATGGTCTTCATCAGCCAGTGGTTGGATCGCGCCCAGTTCTTGGGAATTTCATAAGCGATCTTGCGCGGCAGAATGAAATAGATCGGCGTCAGCACGATCATGCGGACAATCAGGTTGAGATAAAACAGCGTATTGAAAAGAAAAGAGCGCAGCTTGAGCATCAACAGCCTTCCCGGAGCGCAGCCGTTCCGAAGCCCTGGACAGGTCTCGATGCCGGATGCCGATGCCAGACGCGTACACGAAAACAAGGGGCCGCAGCAAGCGCGTTCTCGCCGGTCAGGACGAAGCGGTTGTCGTCTTTATCCGGGAATGATCGGCGGCGGCCTTGCGCAGACCGTCGCCCTTGCCGAAGCCGGTGAGGTCGCGTCCCGCTGCCGCCACGAACTTCAGATATTCGTAAAGCATGGTTCTCACCACATCCGGCTCCACGAACCAGTTGGTGCGGGCAAGATCGGCGCTGATGACGGGATAGGCGATGAATTGCGTCTGCGGGCTGGCGCTGCGCAATTCATGCAGGCTGCGATGCATGTGATAATTATTGGTGACGACGACGATGGAGGAATAATTGTGGTCGCGTATCCAGCTTGCCGCCTCACTGGCGTTGCCGATCGTGTCTATCGCCTTGTAGCCCATATCCACGCAGCAGGAAAACATGTCCGATGACCCTTGCGTCATCTTGCGGATCTGCGAGCGGGTGGTGGCCGGGTTGACGCCGGAAATCAGAAGACGCTTGCCCACGCCATCTCTCAGCAGGCCGACCGCCTGTTCGATACGCTGATAACCGCCGGTAAGCACGATGATGGCATCGCCTCTTGCCCCCTCCGGCGGACGCATGGAGGCGACGGAATCGGCAAACCACAGGAAACCGCCGGAAAATGCGCCGAGCACAATGACGCAAAGCAGGATGAGGCCGCGAATAAAACGGCGCAGAGGACCGCGCCGCGACAACAGGCCCTTTCTGGCCGGTCGCGCTGTCGCCTGATCCTGGTCCATCCGACTCACAAACATTCCTCCTGAATACTCGCCGATTAAGGCAAGGAACAGGCATTTTTGTCCACCGCCTGCAGGTTACATCCGGCTTGTGACGCTTTCAGTTCTACCGCAGGATTCCGGGGGTGTTCTCACGATGCAAGGCCGTCGCTTTTCGATGGATCGGAGCGGACGCGGTCGATATCGTCGATGGTGCGGATGACGGTCACGCGGGCCGTAATGGTGGTCAAAAGCGCGATGATGATCATCGTCATGGCAATGCCGAAATAGCCGCCGAGACCGACCGAAAACGAGCCGAAAAGCGCGCTCGCCTGATCGCTCTGCGGCGTGGCGACCGTGCTCGATTGCCAGAAACCGGCGACAAGGAAAACCGCCGCGGCCAGAGCGCTGCCCGCCGCCGCCCCCTTGAGGCTGATCTTCAGGAAGTGTTTCTGGAATTCGCGCGCCACAAAACTGCTTTCCGCGCCAACGAAATGCAGCACCTCGACGATATGCCGGTTGCCGGAAAGCGCGCCGCGCGTCGCAAACACCACCGTCAGCACCATGGCGGTAAAGACGAGGATAAGAACGCCGACGCCGATCATAACGGTGGTTCTGGCCATGGAGACCAGCCTGTCGACCCAGGTGCGGTGGTCGTCCAGAAACGCCTGCGGAATCTCCGCCTTCAGCATATCGCGCATCGCCTGGAAATCGGGCGGATTGTTTTCGTCGATGGTGATGACGACGAGACGCGGCACCGGCAATTCGGAAAGATCGAGACCGCTGCCGAGCCAAGGTTCCAAAAGGCGCGATGTCGCCGCATCGTCGAGGATGGTGCCATCCCGCGTGCCGACGAAGGTGAGCGCCAGGTTGCGCGCCTTATTCAGCGCCGCATCCATATCCAGCCCGTCCTCGGGCTTGATCTGGATGGTGATCTCACGGGAAATCTGGCTCTGCCAGGTGGCGGCGGTGGCGCGCACCATGGAGACGGCGCCCAGAGTCAGGCAGGCGAGAAAGGCCATGATGGCGATCACCACCATCAGCGCATTGCCCTGAATATTGGAGGGCGGCAGGATGGGCGCCATCGGGCGGATGCGCATGGGCGGGCGCTTCGGCTGCGCCGCTTCCGGCTTCAATTGTTTGCGGTTGATCTCATTCATAGATGTCGAGCCGCCCTTCGGTCAGGATCATTCGGCGCGCATCGATCTGGTCCATCAGGCCGAAATCATGGGTGGCGATGACGACGGCCGTGCCCAGCCGGTTGAGTTCCAGAAACAGGTTGAGAAGGCGCTTGGCCATCGGCGGATCGACGTTGCCGGTCGGCTCGTCGGCAAGCAGTATTTCGGGCTGGTCCATCAAGGCGCGGGCAATGGCGGCGCGCTGCTTTTCCCCGCCGGAAAGAATGGCCGGCAACACATTGATGCGTTCGCCGAGCCCGACCCATTTCAGCAGCTCGATCACATCGTTGCGATAGGCGCTCTCTTCCTTGCCGCGCACACGCAGCGGCAGGGCGACGTTCTCATAGGTCGTCAGATGATCGAGCAGCCGGAAATCCTGAAACACGATACCAACGCGGCGGCGCAGCATCGGCAACTCGCTGCGCGGAATGCGGGATACATCGCGGTTGAACATGCGGATATTGCCGCGTGTCGGCTGCAGCGACATTAAAAGCAGGCGGAGCAGCGTCGTCTTGCCGGCGCCCGACGGGCCGGTCAGAAACTGGAACGAACCCTTGGGGATATCGAAGGTCATGTCCCTCAGGATCTCGGGTCCCATGCCGTAACGCAACCCGACATTTTCGAAATGGATCAACGGACTTCCAGTCTCTTCGTTTCGTGGTGGTTCGCAAGCCGCCGGCGCGTGGGGTTCGGATGTCGGGGTTTAACCCGGATCCGGCAGCCTGTGCGAGCCGTTTTTGCGAAGCATTAACCAATTAAATTTAAAACTTGGCAGGATTCGTTGCAATGCCCAGTTTTGCGGGCCGGAAAACCTCACCCAGGGAATTCTATGGCTATGTTCCGTTCATCTCGCCGGCAAGCGGCATTCGATTTCGACCTCCTGATGCCGGAAACGCCGGTGCGCCGCACGGCGCGGGCGGCAAATCCCGACCGCGATGTGGTAGACGCGGAATTTGTCACCATCAAGGAAAACCGTTCGCGGCAACACGGAAACGACAATCGCGGTGCTGCGCGCCGGCAGGCGGCAAAACCACCCGTCACCATCGGTGTGCTCGGCCTCGCTTTCATCGGCTGGCTGGACCGCAGATTATCCCGACTTTCGGCGGATGCCTATTCGGCGCTAGTGGCGGGGCTTGCGATTTTCGTCTTCGTCTGCTCGGGCGGTCTCTCTGTGGTCGTGCCGGAGAAGCCGGCTGTTGCCGCTTCGGTGAACCCGCTCGCCATTTCCCATGTCACCGTGACCCCGATGGAGGCGGATGGCATGGATACTCTGCTCATCAACGGCATTGTCGAAAACAATGGCGGCAATCTCGAAGAGGTGCCGGCCCTCCGCGCCGATCTCTTCGCCGCCAAGGGACAGCTGGTGGCCAGCATGGTCATCGAACCGCCGGTGAAGGAGATGCAGCCCGGTTTCAGCCACGGTTTTTCGGCAAAGTTGCGCCATCCCGGTGGAAAAACGCCTGAGATCAAGCTTTCCTTCGTCGAGGCGGGTGCGTCCGAACGCTGACTGTGCTAACGCGTGGTCTTCGTATTTTTACTGAAAGGTAAAATCGGCAAGGCGCAGCACAGGAGTAAGAATGCCCGTCGTCCGTGGAAAAAACATCGAGCCGCTTTATACCGCCGAGCAGATCGCCGAGCGCAATCGCGACATGGCCAAGCACATCGCCAGCGGCCCGACCAAGGATTTACTGGTCATTGCCGTGCTCAAGGGATCGTTCATTTTCGCGGCCGATCTTATCCGCGCTCTGCATGACAGCGGCCTTGCCCCTGAAGTCGAGTTCATCACGCTTTCGAGCTATGGCACCGGCACGGTTTCCCAAGGCGTCAGGATCGTCAAGGATATAGACAGCGACGTGAAGGACCGCGATGTCCTTTTGATCGACGATATTCTCGAATCCGGCCGCACGCTGCGTTTCGCCAAGGAACTGCTTTACGAGCGTGGCGCCCGCAATGTCACCATCGCGGTGCTGCTCGACAAGAAGGTCAAGCGCAAGGAAGATCTGGAGGCCGATTATGTCGGTTTCGAATGTCCGGATTATTTCGTCGTGGGTTACGGCATGGATGTCGCTTATGCCTTCCGCGAACTGCCCTTTGTCGGCGTCGTGACCGGCGACGCCTGAGCTTTTTCACCGTGCCGGAACGGCACAGCGCGGAGACGCCTCATTAACCATTCACCCAGCGAAGGGCTGGGTGTTTACCTCTTGAAAAGAGGAGCCTGCGATGTTGCTCACGGCTGGAAATGATGCCCAGGAGCGATGAGTAATGGCGAAGATTCTGATTACCGAAGACGAGGATGCATTGCGGGCTTTCGTCGCTCGCGCGCTGCGTCTCGACGGTCACGAGACCCATGAGGCGGCGGATGGCGAGCAGGGGCTGGAAAAGCTTCAGGAAACCTGTTTCGATCTTCTTCTCTCGGATATCCGCATGCCGGTCATGGATGGCATCGAGCTGGCGCACCGCGCCGCCGAACGCTTCCCGGCCATGCGCATTTTGCTGATGACGGGTTATGCCGAGCAGCGCGAACGGGCTGACGATCTGGCGACGAAGATTGTGGACGTGGTTTCCAAACCCTTTGCGCTTCCCGATATTCGCAAGGCCGTGGCGCGGGCGCTTGCGGCCTGAGCTACAGGATTGCAGAGATTAAAGGGCGGCCGTCGGGCCGCCTTTTTTGTTGGTCAGTCCGCTGGCTCAGCGCAGTTCCCTGCCTCCGTCATTCCGGCCTCGAGCCGGAATCCAGCCAGCCCAAGTCCTTGGGCTGAAAGAACTCTTTCCGCCGCGCAGACGCGCGCCGACTGGATGCCGGATCAAGTCCGGCATGACGGAAACTTTAGCTTCTGAAACAGGATGTAACGAGGCACGCCATTAGCTGTGCGAACCCTCACTGTATATCCAGCAACCGCTCCAGATACCGCCGCTCGATTTCACCGGGCGGATTGTTGCCGAGCTTCTCGCGGATCGCCTCGAGGATTTCGCGGGCGCGCTGCACGTCGATTTCGTCCGGCACCTTCACCTGATCGCCGAAATCCGGGCCGGTGGTGCTGCGCGGACGGCCAAGCGGATCACGGCCGTTCTGGCCGCCCTGGCCCGCCATGCCCTCCTGACCTTGCCCCGGCTGCTGGCCCTGCTGGCGCATGGCCTGCATGATCTGGCCCATCATGTCCTGTGCGCCCTGGCGCAGCGCATTCAGCGCATTGCCCTGACCTTCGACAGCCTGTTCGCCCTGGCCCTTGCCCAGAGCCTCGCCGGCGCCTTGCATTTCCTGCTGCGCCTTGCCGAAGTTTTCGCCCGGTTCCATACCGAGATCGCGCAGCCCCTGCTGCAATTCGCCGAGCTGCTTGCCGAGCGCATCCTGCTGCGCCCGCAGGTTTTTCAGCGCCTCGCGTAGCTGTTCAGCGGTCATCTGGTCGCTCGGCTGTTGTCCGCCCTGCTGACCATTTTGACCCTGTTCGCCTTGCTGACCCTGCTGCGGTTGTTGGCCATTTTCGCCCATCTGCTGGTCGTTTTCGCCTTCGCCGCCCTGTTGCGGGTCGCCGCGCTGCATGCGGTCGCGCAGCGCCTGATCGAGCTTGAAGGTCTCATCCATCAGCTTCTGCTGCTGTTGCAGGATTTCGCCCAGCTTGTCGATCTGCTGGCGCATCTTGCTGCTCTGCTGCTGCCCCTGCTGGCCCTGACGCTGCGGGCGGCCCGCCTGCAGATTGTTCATCATGCGCTGCAGCTGCGAGAGCATTTCCTGCGCCGCATCTCGATTGCCGGAACGGGCGAGGTTTTCGATCTGGTTCATCATGTTTTCCAGATCGCGCTGGCGCAGCACGTTCTGTGCTTGGCTGTTCATGTTGGCCTGCGGCGCATTCTGCATGCGCTGGGCAAGCTCGCTCATGAACTGCTGCATGGCTTCGCGCAGTTCCTGCATCAGCTTGGCGATTTCCTCGTCGGAGGCATTGCGCTGAAGCGCTTCGGAAAGCGCATTCTGCGCATCGCGCAGGCGCCTTTCGGCCTGTGAAAGATCGCCATCCTCAATGCCGAGCGCGATTTCCCATAGATAATCGGCCGTATCCTTCAGCATCTCCTCGTTATAGGCGAGCCGCATGCGGGTCTGCGCCGATTGCAGCAGGAGGTAATGGGTGGTGTTGGGAATGGTCTCTTCCGGGCGCAGGCCGACCGCCTCGTTATAGGCGATCGCCTTCGGCATCTGGCGCGTATCGAGCGAGAATATCTGCCGCTGCTCGGCAATGGAGGCGGCCAGCGGTTCGGAAAAATTGCGGCCCGGCAGCACCATTTCATGCGCGGGGCTGCGGCCGGTCTGGCCGGCGCCGTCCGTCGCCACCAGCGTGATGCGCACGCGTTTTCCCGCCATCGGATGTTCGGTCAGGTTGCGGCTGGTCAGGCCCTTGATCTCGCGATTGTTCTGCCGCGGCAGATCGAGCTTGAATTCCGGCGGCGGATAAAGCGCGGTCGCACCTTCCGCAACGCCAATCGGCTCGATGATGGCGTGGGCTTCCTTCAGCCCATAATCGTCCTTGGCGGTAAAGCCCACTTCCAGCGCGCCATTGACGGCCCGGCGCGGCATGTTGTCGAAGGCGATGCTGGGCGGCTGGTCGGGGATGACGTTGAACACCCATTGTTCGCCATTCGCGGTAATCATGCCGCTTTCGGTAACATCCATAGCGAAAGTGCGCGGCGCGACCGGCTGATCCGCCGAACGAGCCGGCGTTTGAACGGCGATATCGCCGCTTGCGCTATCGGCACGTGCCGCTTCCGGCGCAAGCTTTTGCAGCGCGCCTGCCATTTCAGGCTCGAAAGTCACTTCCTCGCCGCCATCGCCGCCGGTCATGCGGATCGTCAGCTTGGAGGATTGCGGCACGGAAACCGCATCACGGTTGGTTGCATCGCGTCCGGTCAGGAAAATCGGCGCGCGGCCGGTATAGGATGGCGGCGTGACCCAGGCATCGAGACGGATATCGGGATTGAGCGGACCGACAGCCGGCCGACTGCGGAAGGCATCGGCAATCGTGCCCGCGCCGTTGGAGTAGGAAAAACCGAAGGCGGCGGCCAGAAGAAGGGCGGGGATGGCGCGCAGCGCCAGACGGTCGTAGCGGGCGATATCGGGTTTCGGCAGGCCGGCATTCAGCGCGGCGATGCGCTCCGCCATGCGGATCTGATGTTCTTTCCACAGCGTTCGGGAAAAAGGCGTGTCGAAGGCCGGTTCGTCCTCCTGCACGCCAACCGGCTGGTGCGCGAGACCGTTGCGGTCTTCAAGCAGGCGGGAGGCATCATTATCCGTCGGCCATTTCAGCCGCAGGATTGGCAAAAGCGTGGCGATGAAACTGAAAACAAGCACGAAAACAACGCCGAGCCGCAGGAAATCCGGCATCTGCCGGTAAAGACCGAACCAGGCAAGCGCCAGAAACACGGCGGCGATGGAGAGCGGCCAGAGCGTTTTCGGCGCAATTTTTTCCGAAAGCAGTACGATTTTAGCGAAGAAGCGTTTGGCGACAACCCGGCGGGCAAGGTCCGGCCGCTGCGCGAACGCGCCGGTCGGGCGCTTTCTGCCTGTCCTGTCCTCTCCGGCTGTGGTCATCAATCCGTTCTCCCGGTTCTGGCCACGTCGAACGCCATTCCCGGAACGGCGAGCTGTTTCATGTCACGGAGCAAGGATAACATTCTTTGTGGCGAAGACGAGGGCACCTAAGCCCTCACCCCCATTTTTTAGGCAGCTTCGCTTGATTGTGATCGACCAACCGGTGATGCAGGCGAGATCAATCGAGCCAGGCGGGCACGGAATCGAGCGCGATCAGCTCTTCATAGGTGCCGCGCGGACGGATGACGTGGAACTTGTCATCCTTCACCAGCACTTCCGGCACCAGCAGGCGCGAGTTGTAGGTGCCGGCCTGCACCGCGCCATAAGCACCGGCGGAACTGACGGCGATCAGGTCGCCCGGCTGCGGCGCAGCCATCTCGCGGTCGAGCGCCAGATAGTCGCCGGTCTCGCAAACGGGGCCGACGATATCGGCCTTGATGCGTGGCGTGTTCTCTGCCGGCTGCACCACCGGACGGATGCCGTGATAGGCCTCATAAAGCGTCGGGCGGATGAGGTCGTTCATCGCGCCGTCGACGATTACGAAGGTCTTTTCGCCGCCATCCTTCACATAAATCACCTCCGTCACCAGAATGCCGGCATTGCCGACAATCAGGCGGCCGGGCTCGGTGACGATCTTGCAGTTGAGGCTCTTTAGTTCGTTCTTGACGATATGCGCATAGGCATCCGGCAGCGGCGGCGGATTATTGTCATCGCGATAGGGAATGCCGAGACCGCCGCCAATATCGACGTGGCTGATCGTGTGGCCGTCAGTGCGCAGCGCCTCGACAAGTTCGCGCAGCAGCCGGAAAGCGTCCTCGAAAGGCTGCAATTCGGTGATCTGGCTGCCGATATGCATGTCGATGCCGGTCACTTCGATGCCGGGCAGGGTGGCGGCATGGGCATAGACCGCGCGGGCGCGCTCATAGGAAATGCCGAACTTGTTTTCTTTCTTGCCGGTGGAAATCTTGGCGTGGGTGCGCGCATCCACATCCGGATTGATGCGGAAGGACACATGCGCCCGCTTGCCGACTTTCACGGCGCGCAGGTTGAGGACTTCCAGTTCCGGCTCGGATTCGATGTTGAAACAGTAGATGCCGGCTTCCAGCGCGTAATCCATTTCCGCAACCGTCTTGCCGACGCCGGAAAACATGATGCGGCTTGCCGGAACGCCGGCTGCGAGTGCGCGGCGCAATTCGCCGCCCGAGACGACGTCGATGCCCGCGCCGAGCTTTGCCAGCGTCTTCAAAACCGCCTGATTGGAATTGGCCTTCATGGCGTAACAGACCATGGCGTCCACATCCGCAAAAGCTCCGGAAAACACCTTGTAATGGCGCTCCAGCGTCGCGGTCGAATAGATGTAGAATGGCGTGCCGACCGCCTTGGCGATCTCGGGCACAGGCACGTTTTCGGCGTGCAGCACGCCGTCGATATAGCCAAAATGGTTCACAGGCTTTTATCCGTCAGAGAAGCTTGTCGAGAATGAACGGCCGTTCCGCCGTCGCCGGCTTTGTCTCCGTTCCGTCGGCATTGCGCTTGTTGCGCATTTCGACCGGCGTGCTCGGCGGGTCGATGTCGCCCTTACGCCCGCAGGCGCTGAGAACAAGGCTGACGGCGAGCGTCATGCCGATGGGAACGATGAGTTTGCGCGCGGTTTTTGAAAGCATGGGCCTGTCCAAAGGAAATATGTGCCTCTCTGATAACGAAAAACAGGGCGCTTGTGCACCCTGTTTCTTGTGATCGCAGCGTAACGCGATTTTATCAGTTGCGTCCGCGCCACCAGGCGATCTGCTTCTTCACTTCGGAAGGGGCCGTGCCGCCGAAGCTCACGCGGCTGGCGACCGATGCCTCGACGGAAAGAACGTCGAAAACACCCTTGGTGATGCCGGGGTGGATGGCCTGCAATTCCTCAAGCGAAAGATCGGCAAGATCGCAGCCCTTCTTTTCCGCCAGCGCCACGGCATTGCCGGTCACATGATGGGCATCGCGGAAGGGCAGGCCCGCTTCGCGCACCAGCCAGTCGGCAAGATCGGTAGCGGTGGAATAGCCTGAACCGGCGGCGGCGCGCATGCGGTCCTTGCGCACTTCAAGGTCGCGGATCATGCCGGTCATGGCGGCAATCGCCAGTTCCAGGCTCTCGGCGGCATCGAAAACCTGTTCCTTGTCTTCCTGCATGTCCTTGGAATAGGCGAGCGGCAGGCCCTTCATCACTGTCAGAAGAGCGATCAGCGAGCCGTTGATGCGGCCGGTCTTGGCGCGCACCAGCTCGGCGGCGTCCGGGTTCTTCTTCTGCGGCATGATCGAGGAGCCGGTGGAGAAGGCATCCGACAGGCGGATAAAGCCGAATTGCGGCGTCGACCAGATGACGATTTCTTCGGCGAGGCGCGACAGATGCGTGGCGCAGATGGAAGCGATAGACAGGAATTCCAGCGCGAAATCGCGGTCGGAGACGGTGTCGATGGAATTACGGGTCGGTTCGCGGAAGCCGAGCGCCTTCGCCGTCATATGGCGGTCGATGGGATAGCCAGTGCCGGCAAGGGCGGCCGCGCCGATCGGGCTTTCATCCATATGCTCGATGGCGTGGCGCACGCGGGCGCGGTCACGGCCGAACATTTCCACATAGGCCATGCAGTGGTGACCGAAGGTCACGGGCTGGGCCGTCTGCAAATGGGTGAAGCCAGGCATGACCGTATCGGCATTTTCTTCGGCGCGGTCTAGGAAGGCGGCGATGAGGGCGGTCAACATACCCTCGGTCTTCTGCAGTTCTTCCTTGACCCACAGGCGGAAATCGAGCGCCACCTGGTCGTTGCGCGAGCGGGCGGTGTGCAGGCGGCCGGCGGCGGGGCCGATCAGCGTTGCAAGCCGCGCTTCGATGTTCATGTGAATGTCTTCGAGCTTGCGCGAGAATTCGAAGCTGCCGGATTCGATCTCTGACAGGATCGTGTTCAGGCCATCGGTGATCTTGTCTTTATCTTCCGGCGAAATAATGCCTTTAGATGCCAGCATGGCGGCATGCGCCATAGAGCCGCGGATATCCTGGGCGTAAAGCTTCTTGTCGAAGCCGATGGAGGCATTTATCTCTTCCATGATGGCAGACGGCCCGGAAGCGAAACGCCCGCCCCACATCTGGTTGGAGGATTTCTGATCTGTGCCGTCAGCCATGTTCGCAGTGCCCTGGAGTATTCGATGACAGAAAAAAGGCCGTTCAGGCTTCCTTCCGCCAAGTTGGTTGCAATTGCTGCCGTTGCCGGTGTCTTAAGCGGCGCGGGCGCGGTCTGGTTCAGGCATATTGGGTCTGAGAGCCCGGTTCAAGGGGCAGCGGTGACTGACGCCGGTTTATGTGAGGGGGCGGCGAACCGCATCGCCTCGCTGAAGCCGTTTCTGAAGGGGCAGGTGGCGGCCATGTCGGCCACGGACACGCCGCGCGTCATTCCCCTCTCCTTCAAGGGGCCGCAGGCGCAGGATATGACGCTTGCCGATCTCAAGGGTAAGACGGTTCTTCTCAACCTCTGGGCCACATGGTGCGTGCCCTGCCGCGAAGAGATGCCGGCGCTGAACGCACTTGAAAAGGAAAAGGGCGGTAACGCTTTCGAGGTCGTGGCCGTCAACATCGATACCGGCGCGGATGAAAAACCGAAAGCCTTCATGGATGAATACAAGATCGATGCCCTGAAGCACTACCGTGACAGTTCCATGGGCGTCTTCAACGTTCTGAAAAAGGAAGGCCTAGCCTTCGGCCTGCCGGCAACCCTGCTGCTGGACGAAAACGGCTGCCTGCTCGCCGCCATGAACGGCCCGGCGGCATGGGACAGCGAGGATGCCAAGGCGCTGGTATCGGCGGTGAAGGCTAAATAATTTTTAAATTCGTGCGGGAGGGTTTTCCCTCCCTCATCCGGCATTCGGTCAGCGCGTCGGAACCGGAGTTTCGCCGCGATAGTCGTAGAAGCCTCGGCCGGATTTGCGGCCGAGCCAGCCGGCCTCGACATATTTGACCAGCAGCGGGCAGGGGCGATACTTGCTGTCGGAAAGGCCGTCATGCAGCACCTGCATGATCGACAGACAGGTGTCGAGACCGATGAAATCGGCAAGCTGCAGCGGTCCCATCGGGTGGTTTGCGCCGAGGCGCATGGCGGTGTCGATGGCTTCCACCGAGCCGACGCCCTCATAAAGCGTATAGATCGCCTCGTTGATCATCGGCAGCAGGATGCGGTTGACGATGAAGGCCGGGAAATCTTCGGCAACGGTGATCGCCTTTTCCAGCGTCCGCACATAATCCTTTGCCGCATCGAAGGTCTTTTCATTGGTGGCGATGCCGCGCACCAGTTCCACCAGCTTCATGACCGGCACCGGATTCATGAAGTGGATGCCCATGAACTGTTCGGGACGGTCGGTGGCGGAGGCGAGCCGGGTGATGGAGAGCGACGACGTGTTGGTGGCGAGCAGCGCCTCGGGCTTCAGGATCGGGCAGACCTGCGCATAAATCTTGCGCTTGATCTCTTCGTTTTCCGTCGCGGCCTCGATGACGAGGTCCATGGCTGCCAGATCGTTGATGTCGGTCGAGCCGCTGATCAGCGCCAGCGCCTGCTTGCGGGCGTCGTCGGAAAGCTTGCCGTTGGTGACCTGGCGGGCGAGATTGCCGTTGATCGTGGCAAGACCGGCCTCGATGCCTTCCTTGGAAAGATCGTAGATATGGACCTTGTAGCCGGCGATGGCGGAGACATGCGCAATGCCGCATCCCATTTGACCGGCTCCAATGACACCGATGTTCTTAAAGGGGGCGGTCATAGGCTGGTCTCCTCTCAGGGATTTTGTCTGCGTTATTGCCGGCGATGTTACGCATATCGCCGAAAAAGAGAAGGCGGCGCGTTTAAAAAACGCGCCGCCTCCAATTTATGCTTAAATTACAGCGATTTTTCGAGTTCCGGCAGCGCCTCGAACAGGTCTGCGACGAGGCCGTAGTCGGCCACCTGGAAGATCGGCGCTTCCTCGTCCTTGTTGATCGCGACGATGACCTTCGAATCCTTCATGCCGGCCAGATGCTGGATGGCGCCCGAGATGCCGGCGGCGATGTAAAGCTGCGGCGCAACCACCTTGCCGGTCTGGCCCACCTGCCAGTCGTTCGGCGCGTAACCGGCATCGACAGCCGCACGGCTGGCGCCAACGGCAGCACCCAGCTTGTCGGCGACGGGAAGAATGACTTCCTTGAACTTCTCCGACGAACCGAGCGCACGGCCACCCGAGATGATGATCTTGGCCGATGTCAGTTCCGGACGGTCGGACGATGCCAGAGCATCGGAAACGAAGCTGGAAAGGCCGGGGTTTGCGGCCGCACCGATGGTTTCAACTGCTGCCGAACCGCCTTCAGCGGCGGCTGCAAAGGCGGTCGGACGCACGGTGATGACCTTCTTCGCATCGGTCGCCTGCACCGTCTGGATGGCGTTGCCGGCATAGATCGGCCGCTTGAAGGTGTCAGGGCTGACGACCTCGATGATTTCCGAGACCTGCGCCACATCGAGAAGGGCCGCAACGCGCGGCGTCACGTTCTTGGCCGAGGCGGTGGCCGGCGCGATGATGACATCATAGGAAGGCGCGAGCGAGACGATCAGCGCCGCCAGCGGTTCTGCCAGCGCATTGGCATAGGAGGCGTCGTCGGCGAGCAGCACCTTGGATACGCCGGAGAGTTTCGCGGCAGCGTCCGCGGCGCCCTTGGCGCCTGAGCCAGCGACCAGCACGTGGACGTCGCCGCCGATTTGCGTTGCCGCCGTCAGCGTCTTTGCCGTCAGGTCGGAAAGGGTTGCGTTGTCGTGTTCTGCCAGAAGAAGAATGGCCATAAGAATATCTCCCTTTTCCGAAACCTTAGAGGACGCCGTCGGCTTTGAGCTTTTCGACCAGCTCGGCAACCGAGCCGACCTTGATGCCGGCCTTGCGGCCTGCCGGCTCCTCGGTCTTCAGCACCTTCAGGCGCGGTGAAACATCGACGCCGAAATCGGCCGGCGACTTTTTGTCGAGCGGCTTCTTCTTCGCCTTCATGATGTTCGGCAGCGATGCATAACGCGGCTCATTGAGACGAAGATCGGTGGTGACCACGGCGGGAAGCTTCAGCTCCACCGTCTGCAAACCGCCATCGACTTCACGGGTGACTGCGACCTTGCCATCTGCGGGCACGACCTTGGAGGCAAAGGTGCCCTGGCCCCAGCCGAGCAATGCGGCCAGCATCTGGCCGGTCTGGTTCGAATCGTCATCGATTGCCTGCTTGCCGACGATGACGAGGCCGGGCTGTTCGGCTTCCGCCACGCCCTTCAGAAGCTTGGCGACGGCGAGCGGCTCAACCGTTTCATCGGTCTCGATCAGGATGGCGCGGTCGGCGCCCATGGCGAGCGCGGTGCGCAGCGTTTCTTCCGCTTTGGCCGGGCCGATGGAGACGACCACAACCTCTTCGGCCTTGCCGGCTTCCTTCAGGCGCAGCGCCTCTTCCACCGAGATTTCGTCGAACGGGTTCATCGACATCTTCACATTGGCAAGCTCAACGCCAGAACCATCGGCTTTCACGCGGATCTTCACGTTGTAATCGACGACTCGTTTAACGGGGACAAGGATTTTCATCGGCGGCTTTCCTCAAACTCCTGTCCGCTTTGGCCAGTTGACCGCGCGGACCTCCAAAAACAGGTTGGCGACATGGATAAGCATTTTTCCCGCAATTACAACGGAGCAATCTTCATTATCACATGCACGTAAGGCATATCTTACGTTGACGTTCACGTAAATACTCTATCTCTTTCACAAGAGCTCATCTGCTCCCGTCATAGCCCCGTTCGATTTGCGACAACCCCGCCGTTTGCGACGGATTCTTGAACTGTGCCGCCCTCGGCGGAACAATGGTGCGGTCAAACAGGGGAACGCCTCGCCTGCGCATGAAGATCACCATGATTGCGCCCGCAATGATGCCACCCACATGCGCGCCCCAGGAAACGTTTTCCTCGAGCCCGAGCGCCAGCATCAGGAACTGCTGGCCGATCCACAGCGCCAGCGGAATGAAGGCGGGCAAAGGAAGCGGAATGCGCATGAAAACCAGCACCCAGACGCGCACCCTGGGATGCAACAGGAAATAGGCCGCGACAACGCCGGAAACCGCACCCGAAGCGCCGATCAGCGGCCCTTCGGAGGTGGGGGCGACGATACCGTGAAACAGCGCGCCGGCGATGGCGCAGACGATGTAGAAAATCAGGAAACGGAAATGGCCGAGCGCATCCTCGACATTGTCGCCGAAGACCCAGAGAAACAGCATGTTGCCGGCCAGATGCCAGAAATCGAGATGCAGGAAAGCATAGGTGACAACGGTCAGGTCATCGGGCACGACCTGCAGGGCGGGTTCCAGATAGGCGTAGTCGAACACCACTGCCGGAATGAAACCGAGGCCGAGGGCTGCGGCATTGGCCTGCGTGTCGCTGGCAAGCACCCCGGTAAACAGCCAGACCAGCACATTGACCACGATGAGGCCGATGGTGACATATTGCAGCCGGATATGTTTGAGGGAATTCGCATCGTGCAGCGGTATGAACATCGAACGCCCTTTGGTTGCGTCATTGAAACGCTTTAGCGGTTCTTGCCGGGAACCCACAATATATCGGCCTTGCCGGCATCATTGGCGAAGCGGGCGGCGACGAACAGGAAGTCGGACAGGCGGTTGGCATATTTCAGCGCCGCCGGGCTGACGATCTCATTCTCAGTAACGGAAAGTTCCACCATCAGTCTTTCCGCGCGCCGGCAGACGGTGCGCGCCATATGCAGGCTGGCCGCCGCAGCGCTGCCGCCCGGCAGCACGAAAGAGGTCAGCGGTTCAAGGGCGGCATTGAGATCGTCGATTTCGTTTTCCAGCCGCGTGACCTGGCTTTCGACGACGCGCAGCGGCTCATAGGAAAGCGGTTCGCCGCTGTCCGGCGTGGCGAGATCGGCGCCGAGATCGAAAAGATCGTTCTGAATGCGGAAAAGCATGGCATCCAGCTTTTCCATCCCGCCGGTATGAAGTCGCGCGACACCGATGGCCGAATTGGTCTCATCCACCGTGCCATAGGCCTCGACGCGAAGATCGTGTTTCAGGCGGCGCGGGCCGGAAACCAGCGCCGTGGTGCCCTTGTCGCCGGTACGAGTGTAGATCTTGTTCAGCTTCACCATGTCAGCGGCCACCGCCGGTGAGCCAGAGGGTGAACATGATCAGCACAATCGCCACGGCCTGCAAAAGCAGGCGAAGCTGCATCAGCTTGTTGGAGCGGTTGGCGTCCTGTCCCTTCAGCATGTTGAAGAGGCCGCGTATCAGCACGATGACGACGAGGCCCATGAAGATAAGGGCCAGAACGGTGGTGAAGCCGGACATGCGGTATTACTCCTCCTCAATCGAATCTGCGCAGCAGACGATAGAAAAGTCCGGCAGGCAAGAGCCGTTTCAGCACAAGCCCCTGTTTGGCCGGCACGGTAACGGGATAATGCGGTTTCGGCCTTTTGGCGGTCAGGGCATGTTTCAACACGGCATAAACGGCGTCCGGGCCGAGCTTGTGGCGGTTGACGGGGCCGGAACCATCCATGCGCGCCAGCTGGCGTTTATATTCCGCCGCATGGGCGGAATTTTCGAGATCGATGTGCTCGTTGATATGGGCAAGCGCCGTCGCGGTGAATTTCGAGGTGATCGGCCCCGGTTCGATCAGGCTGACATGGATGCCGCTGCCCTGAAGCTCCATGCGCAGCGTGACGCCCAGCCCCTCAAGGGCGAATTTCGAGGCGGTGTAAGCGCCGCGATAGCGATAAGGCACAAGGCCGAGGATGGAGGAGCAATTCACGATGCGCCCCGCACCCCGGGCGCGCATGAAGGGAATGACCCGCCGCGTGAGATCGTGCCAGCCGAAGACATTGGTTTCGAACTGCGCCCGCAGCGCCTCGACAGGCAAATCCTCCACCGCGCCCGGCTGGCCATAGGCGCCGTTGTTGAAAAGCGCATCGATGCGGCCGCCGGTCCGGGCTGCGACGGTGTCCACCAGCGCGGCAATCGTCTCCGGCTTGGTGTAATCCATGATCAGGGTCTCGATGCCCTGGTTTTCAAGCGCCGCCATGTCGGCGATGCGCCGCACGGTGGCGAAAACCCGCCAGCCGTCCCGGTGGAGCGCGCCGGCGCAATGGGCGCCGATGCCCGAGGAACATCCGGTAATGATGATGACGGGTTTTTCAGACATTTGCCGCTCCGGGAAACCGACTGTTGCTCTGGCCCGATTGCCCGGCCCGTTAAAATCCGTTCGCGCGAAATCCATGCCCTTCTGGAACCGAAAGGCCAGCTTGCGCGCTGTACAAAGCGAAGCTGATTTCCCATATTCGGCTCGAAGTTACAAATGAAATGCCGATGAATGGAGGTGACATGGTTGCCGCAGTGCGCCTGGCAGGCAAGGTTGCCTTCGATGCCTATTCCCATTTCGCCGAGGATGACGGCTGGGCGATGGCGAGCCATATGGCGCTGTCGATCCTGCTGGCCCTGTTTCCGTTCCTGATCTTCGGCACGGCTCTTGCCGGTTTTCTGGGGGCGGACCAGTTTTCCGAAACGGCAGTGCATCTGATTTTCGACACCTGGCCAGCGGCGATTGCCGGGCCGCTCGCGGCGCAGGTGCAGCAGGTGCTGACCATTCCGCGCGGCGGGCTGCTGACGATTTCGGTGCTGGCGGCGGCCTATTTTGCGTCCAATGGTGTCGAGGCGCTGCGCATTTCATTGAACCGCGCCTATCGTGTTACCGAAACGCGCTGGTGGTATGTCACCCGCCTGCTCAGCCTGTTTTATGTCCTGATCGCCGTCGTGGTCTTTGCCGGCATCAGCATCGTACTGGTCGCCGTGCCGGTCGCCACATCTTTTGCCGAGCAGCGGTTTCCGTGGCTGACGGATGTGCTGAACACCATCTCCAGCCTCGGTCTTTATGGCACCATCGTCGTGCTGACGGCGGGGCTGGTGGCGGCGCATCTGTGGCTTCCGGCCGGCAAGCGCCGCATCTGGGATGTCTGGCCGGGCATTCTCCTGACGATGATCTTCTGGGTCATCGGGGCCGCGATCTTCGCCTATTACCTCTCCACCTTCGCCAATTATGCCGCTACCTATGCCGGTCTCGCCTCAGTGATGGTGGTGCTGGTGTTTCTTTATATGGTCGGCGTCATCTTCATGCTGGGGGCTGAGGTGAATGCCGCGCTGATGAAATACAAGGTCCGCCAGATCATCCGCCGCAATATCGGTGGCAACGGCGCGCGCCGCGGGCAGGTACTAGACGAGACCGACAAGCCGGCGGATATCTGAGGGCGCAGCACCTTCCGAACGAAGGGCAGAAAGCCCGGTGCTGCCTTCGCTTTTCGAGAGCTTGCGCCCGTCCGCGCCCAGGATCAGCCGGTGATGGTGATAGGCCGGCTGCGGCAGGTTCAGCAGGTGTTGCAACAGCCGGTGAATGGCGGTGGCGTGATAGAGATCCATGCCGCGCACCACATGGGTGATGCCCTGCAACGCGTCATCCACCACAACGGAAAGATGATAGCTTGAAGGCGCGTCGGAGCGCGACAGCACCACATCGCCCCAAAGCGCTGGCAGGGCCTCGATCTGCCCCGTCTCGCCGTCGCCGCTCTCTTCCCAGAATAGAGGGATGCCGGCGGCGCGGATCGCCTTTTCCATGTCGAGCCGCCAGGCGTGCGGACGGCCGGAGGCGAGCAGCACATCCCGCTCCGCCCTTGGCCTCTCCCGGTCGATGGCCGGGTAAAGCGGCGCGCCATCGGGATCGCGGGGCCAGAGCCCGCCCTCCGCCTCGAAAGTACGAACGATCGCTCTGGTTTCTCCACGGCTTAGAAAAGCAGGGTAAGCAAGTCCTGCCTCGATCAGCCTGTCCAGCGCCACGCGGTACTCTTCGAAATGCTCCGATTGCCGCCGCACCGGTTTCTCCCAGTCGAGACCCAGCCAGCCAAGATCGTCATAGATCGCCTGTTCCAGCTCCGGGGTGCAGCGCGTCTGGTCGATATCCTCGATGCGAAGCAGAAAGCGGCCGCCATTGTCTCGCGCCATATCGTGGTTCAGGAAGGCGGAAAGCGCGTGGCCGAGATGCAGAAGGCCATTGGGGCTTGGCGCAAAACGGTAAACCGGTTTTTGACGGAAAGGCGAAGGCATGGTTTCTTCTGCCATGTTTTAAAGCACCCTACCAGCCGGCTGGCGGCATATGGAATGACGGACATGAAAATCATTACCGGGATGGACGACATCAGCGAAGGGCTGGAGCATCTCGCCCAACTCGATCCGGCTCTCGGCCTCGTCATCGGAAAAGCCGGCCCGCTGGAACTGCGCATTCATGAGCCCGGCTTTTCCGGCCTTGCCCATATCGTCGTCTCGCAGATGGTGTCGCGCGCCAGCGCCAATGCCATATGGGCGCGTATTTTTGCCGGCACCGGCGGCGCGGTCACGGCGGAAAATTATCTCGGCGCGTCGGCGGAATTGCGCGCCACTTTCGGCCTTTCGCGCGCCAAGGCGACGACACTGGAAGGACTGGCGCGCGCCGTCACGGAAGGGCAGATCGATCTTGACGGTGTGGTGCGCAAGGAGGGGCGTGTGGCCCTTTCCGAGCTTGTTGCGCTTCGCGGTATCGGCCCGTGGACGGCGGAGGTCTATCTGATGTTCTGCGGCGGGCATCCGGATATTTTTCCGGTTGGCGATGTGGCGCTGAGATCGGCGGTGGCTCATGCGCTTGCGCTGGAGGTGAGGCCGGAAGCGAAATGGCTGGCGGAGCGGGCGACAATCTGGTCGCCATGGCGGTCCGTGGCCGCGCGGCTTTTCTGGGGCTATTATGCCAACATCATGCGGCGCGCCATGGTGCCGCTGCCCTGAGCGGGTTAAAAATCGGCGATACTGTAGGGCAGGGCTCCGCGCGAGAGATGATCGAAATGCAGCTTCCGTTTCAGCGGCGGCACGGCGCGTTGCACGCAATCCACCCTCTCGCAGACCCGACAGGAAATGCCGATCGGTTTGAAGGAGGCCGCATTGCCGAGATCGAGCGTATCGGCATAAACGAAATTCTGCGCATGGGAAATTTCGCAGCCGAGAGCGATGGCATAACGCGGTCTTTCCGTATTGAAACCGGCGCCGGCCTTTTCGATCTGCGTGGCGATGGAAAGATAGCGCACGCCGTCCGGCGTTTCCGCCAATTGCCTCACGATCCTGTCGGAGCTTTCGAAAGCCTGATGGATATTCCACAGCGGACAGGCCGCGCCGAAACGGGCAAATTGCAGCCGCGTGGCGCTGTGGCGTTTGGTGATGTTGCCGGCGCGGTCGATCTTGGCGAAAAAGATCGGCACGCCCTTCATGCCCGGCCGTTGCAACGTGCTCAGCCGGTGGGCCACCTGCTCAAGGCTCGCGCCGAAACGCACGGCGAGAAGTTCGAGATCGTGGCGTAGCTCCTGCGCCGCCCGGTGAAATTGCCCATAGGGCAGGATGAGCGCTGCGGCGAAATAATTGTGCAGTCCGATACGACAGATTTCCGCAGCTTCCGCATTGCGGAAACCGGCGCCGGCCAGCACACTGTCCACCGTTGGGCCGGCGTGAAGCTGGGCGATCTGCAATGCAAGCTGAAAACAGCGGGTCGGCGCGGCCATGTAGGAGCTGAGGGCAAGGGTCTTGCCGGCAGGATCGAAGTGCCGGATCAGACCGCCTGCCGCCTCGGTTCGGGTGATATGGATGCCGTAACGGCTCTTCAGATGCGCCGCCAGAATGCCATAGGTCTCGCCGCCTTCAATCTCCAGTTCTTCCGCCAGCTCCTCGGCCAGAAGATCGATCTCGGCAACGTAATTGTCGACGAAGTGGAAGAAATCGCGCACCTCCTCATAGGGGGTTCTTTCCACCTGTGCGGTGCCCCGGCCCAGCCGGTCATCCAGCTGCACCAGCTGCTCGCTGTTCTGGCGATAGGCCTGATGGGCACGTAGCAGCGCATGGGCAAAACCCGGCGCGTTCTGGGCAATCAGCTTCAACTCCTGAAGCCCCGGTTCGTAATTCATGAACAGCGGGTCTTTCAGCGCCTCGCGCACGGCGGAAACCAGCCGGTCGCTTTCACCGGTCGCGAGTTCTGCCATGTCGAGCTGGAATTTTTCCACCAGCGTCACCAGAACGCTGGCCGAAACCGGGCGCTGGTTATTCTCGATCTGGTTCAGGTAACTCGCGGAAATGCCCAGCCGTTCGGCAAATTGCGCCTGCGTGGCGCGGGCGTTTTCGCGAAGGCCGCGAACCTTACGGCCGATAAAGAGTTTTTCCGTCGCCATGTTGCAACTTTGCAAAATTAAACATTGCAAATATTTATGGCACGCATACGCGCACGATCAAGGCTTCTTGGCGAATGTTTTCTGGGCTATTGATCGTGGCACAACGCATGGAGGAAACATGCCCGGCATTCTGGAGCAATTGGAAACGCGGCGCGCTGAGGCGCGGCTCGGCGGCGGCGTCAAGCGCATCGAGGCGCAGCATGGCAAGGGCAAGCTGACGGCGCGCGAGCGTATCGACGTGCTCCTGGATGAAGGTTCCTTCGAAGAGTATGACATGTACGTCACCCACCGGGCGGTGGATTTCGGCATGGCGGAGCAGAAGGTGGCGGGTGACGGTGTCGTGACCGGCTGGGGCACCATCAATGGCCGGCAGGTCTATGTGTTTTCGCAGGATTTCACCGTGCTTGGCGGTTCGCTCTCGGAAACCCATGCCCAGAAAATCTGCAAGATCATGGATATGGCGGTGCGCAACGGCGCGCCGGTGATCGGCCTCAACGACAGCGGCGGCGCGCGCATTCAGGAGGGCGTGGCCTCGCTCGGCGGTTATGCCGATGTGTTCAAGCGCAATGTCGTCGCCTCCGGCGTCGTGCCGCAAATCTCTGTCATCATGGGGCCTTGTGCGGGCGGTGCGGTTTATTCGCCGGCCATGACCGATTTCATCTTCATGGTGCGCGATACCTCCTACATGTTCGTGACCGGGCCGGATGTGGTCAAAACCGTGACCAACGAGATCGTTACGGCTGAGGAACTGGGCGGAGCCTCCACCCACACGAAAAAATCCTCCGTCGCCGACGGCGCTTATGAAAACGACATCGAAACGCTGGAACATGTGCGGCTGCTGTTCGATTTCCTGCCGCTCAACAACCGCGAAAAGCCGCCGGTGCGCCCGTTCCACGACGATCCGGCGCGGCTGGAAGCACGTCTCGATACGCTGATCCCTGATAGTTCCAACAAGCCCTATGACATGAAGGAACTGATCCACGCGCTGGCCGATGAGGGCGATTTCTTCGAGTTGCAGGAGGCCTTTGCCCGCAACATCATCACCGGTTTCATCCGTCTCGAAGGCCAGACGGTGGGCGTTGTCGCCAACCAGCCGATGGTGCTGGCCGGCTGCCTCGATATAGACAGTTCGCGCAAGGCGGCGCGTTTCGTGCGCTTCTGCGATGCCTTCAATATTCCGCTGCTGACGCTGGTGGATGTGCCGGGCTTCCTGCCGGGAACGGCGCAGGAATATGGCGGCGTCATCAAGCACGGCGCAAAACTTCTCTTCGCCTATTCGGAGGCGACGGTGCCGATGGTGACGCTGATCACCCGCAAGGCCTATGGCGGCGCTTATGACGTGATGGCCTCCAAACATATTGGTGCGGACGTGAATTACGCCTGGCCGACGGCGGAAATCGCCGTGATGGGCGCGAAGGGTGCGGCGGAAATTCTCTATCGTTCCGAGCTTGCCGATCCGGAAAAGATCGCCGCGCGCACGAAGGAATACGAAGAGCGTTTCGCCAACCCCTTTGTGGCGGCGGAGCGCGGTTTCATCGATGAGGTCATCATGCCGCATTCCTCACGCCGCCGCATCGCCCGCGCGTTTGCGTCGCTGCGTAACAAGAACGTGGAAACCCGCTGGAAGAAACACGACACCATTCCGCTCTGATCTGCTGCAGGGCTGGAAAAATGCTTCGGCCACCTTACTATATGTTTGTTCAGGCGCCCGGATGTCCGGATGTCCTCCCGAAACGCACAAGGACACATTTTCATGGCCGAAAATTCCTCCGCAGATAATTTCCCCGCCGGATATGAACCGCCCAAGGTCTGGACCTGGGAAAAGGGCAATGGCGGCCAGTTCGCCAATATCAACCGGCCTATCGCCGGCCCGACCCACGAAAAGGAACTTCCCGTCGGCAAGCATCCACTGCAGCTTTATTCGCTGGCGACGCCGAATGGCCAGAAGGTCACCATCATGCTGGAAGAATTGCTGGCTGCCGGCCACAAGGGCGCAGACTATGATGCCTGGCTGATCAAGATCGGCGAAGGCGACCAGTTCGGTTCCGGTTTCGTCGGCGTCAATCCGAATTCCAAGATTCCGGCGCTGATGGATCATTCGACGCCTGAGCCGACGCGCGTTTTCGAAAGCGGCTCCATTCTCGTTTACCTCGCGGAAAAATTCGGCGCCTTCCTGCCGAAAGAGGGCAATGCCCGCACGCAGGCGCTGAACTGGCTGTTCTGGCAGATGGGCTCCGCCCCCTTCCTCGGCGGCGGTTTCGGCCATTTTTATGCCTATGCGCCGGTGAAGATCAAATACGCCATCGACCGCTACGCCATGGAAGTCAAACGCCAGCTCGACGTGCTGGACCGGCATCTGGCCGAGAACCGCTACCTGGCGGGTTCGGAATATACGATCGCCGACATGGCCGTCTGGCCGTGGTACGGCAAGATCGCGCTCGGTCAGGCCTATGGCGATGCCGGTGCTTTCCTTGAGGCGGACGGTTACAAAAACGTCATGCGCTGGACGCTCGAAATCGGCGAACGCCCGGCGGTCAAGCGTGGCGTGATCGTCAACAAGACCTCGGGCGATCCGTCCGAACAATTGCATGAACGCCACGATGCCTCCGACTTCGAGACGAAGACGCAGGACAAGATCGGCAGGGCGTAACGAAAGATTAGAGCGCCAAAAGCGCTCTAACTATTTGAATTGGCGCATTTCCGGACGTAAAAGCAAGGCAGCTTTCACTGGAAATGTTCTGGAAGGACAAAAGATGGCGAACCTGCCCGAAATGACCAAACACAAGGGATTTCCCTCCGGCATGCCGAGCACGGGTGTCCAGTTCACCATCCGCCGCGCCAACCCCAAAGGGGTAACGCCTATCAAGATGATACCCCGCCGGGCGCGCAACGACACCAAGGAGCATCGCATCGATGCCGCCTTCCTGCATTCGCTCTGGCACCATTTCGGTGCCGAGCCCTTCGAGCGCGGCAATCTCGACGCCGCCCGCCTCAACCTGCTCTTCGGCCGCGAGGTGGTGCCGGCGGAGAAGAATTTCGATCCGCTTTCCTATCAGGCGATGCTGGTGATTGACGAGCGCGTCGCGCGGCAGAACTTCCCGGAATCCTTCGAGAATTTCTTCGAAATTTGAGGGCAGGCGGCGACATTTTTCCTGAGGGGGAGGAGCATGATTGTCGACATACTTCATATGGACCTGCAATGGCTGCGACGCTGGCTGGAACAACGTCGTGGTGGCAACGCAGGCAGGGCATCCGGCGGTCGTGATCCGAAACCAAAGATGACGCCGGAAGCCGCCCGGCTCGATCATCGGCAGATGTTGCGTTTCATGGCGCTCAATGCGGCAGTTGGCGTGCTGATCGGCGTCTGCGTCGGTGCAGGGCTGATCTTTCTCGACATTGGCGGTTTGGGCGCGCGCATCGGCCGCGCCGCAAATCCGGTCGTGCCCGTGCTGCTGGTCGTCATGCCCATTGCATCCCTGTTCGGCGCGGCCGCCACCGCCTCGGCAATCCTGATGATGCCCTATGAAAAGAAATTCCGCGACGACGATGACGATGCGAGGGGAGAATAACCGCATGATCAAGAAAATCCTCATCGCCAATCGCGGCGAGATTGCCTGCCGGGTCATCAAGACGGCAAGCAAGATGGGCATCGCCACTGTCGCGGTTTATTCGGATGCGGATGCCAATGCGCTGCATGTGAGACAAGCGGATGAGGCCGTTCATATCGGCCCGGCCCCCTCGTCGCAGTCCTATATCGTCATCGACAGGATTCTCGAGGCAATCGCGAAGACCGGGGCGGATGCTGTTCATCCCGGCTACGGTTTCCTTTCGGAAAATGCTGCCTTTGCCGAGGCGCTGGAAAAGGCGGGTGTCGTCTTCATCGGTCCGCCTGTTGGCGCCATCAAGGCCATGGGTGACAAGATCACTTCCAAGAAACTGGCCGCGGAAGCGGGTGTTTCCACCGTCCCCGGCCATATGGGGCTGATCGAAGATGCGGATGAGGCGGTGAGGATCGCCTCGCAGATCGGTTATCCCGTCATGATCAAGGCCTCTGCCGGCGGCGGTGGCAAGGGTATGCGCATCGCCTTTAACGATGCCGAGGCGCGCGAGGGTTTCCAGTCCTCGAAAAACGAGGCGAAATCCTCCTTTGGCGATGATCGTATCTTCATCGAAAAATTCGTCACCCAGCCGCGCCATATTGAAATTCAGGTGCTGGGCGACAAGCACGGCAACACACTTTATCTGGGTGAGCGAGAATGCTCGATCCAGCGCCGTAACCAGAAAGTCATCGAGGAAGCCCCATCGCCCTTTCTGGACGAAGCGACCCGCAAAGCCATGGGCGAGCAGGCCGTGGCGCTGGCGAGAGCCGTCGGTTACCATTCGGCCGGCACGGTGGAATTCATCGTCGATGGCGAGAGGAATTTCTACTTTCTGGAAATGAACACCCGCCTGCAGGTGGAGCATCCGGTAACGGAACTCATCACCGGCATCGATCTGGTCGAACAGATGATCCGTGTGGCATCAGGTGAAAAGCTCTCCTTCGGACAGGCGGATGTGAAACTGAACGGCTGGGCGATTGAAAGCCGGCTTTATGCCGAAGACCCCTATCGCAACTTCCTGCCCTCCATCGGCCGGCTGACGCGTTATCGCCCGCCGCAGGAGGGTGCGCAGGAGAACGGCACCGTCATCCGCAACGATACCGGCGTTTTCGAAGGCGGCGAAATCTCGATGTATTACGATCCGATGATCGCCAAGCTGTGCACCTGGGGCAAGGATCGCGGGGCCGCCATCGACGCCATGGGGCAGGCGCTGGATCGTTTCGAGGTGGAGGGCATCGGCCATAATCTGCCCTTCCTGTCGGCTGTCATGCAGCATGAGCGTTTCCGCGCCGGCCGCCTGACGACGGGTTTTATCGCGGAAGAGTTTCCGGAAGGGTTTTCCGGCGTTGAACCGGATGAGGCCACGGCGCGCCAGCTTTCCGCCATCGCCGCCATCATCCATCAGCGGCTACAGCGCCGCGCAGTCGAAATTTCCGGCACCATCGGCAATCACCGCCGCATCGTCGGTCAGGACTGGGTGGTATCGTTTGGCGCATCCCGTCACAGGGTCAGCGTTGAAACCGGCACGGATGGTACGGCTGTCCGTTTTAAAGACGGGGCGGCGCTCACCGTCGATACCGGCTGGCTTCCCGGCCAGAGCCTCGGCCTCTTCACGGTCGCGGGTGAGGTTATCGCCGCCAAGGTCGATCTTGCAGGTGCTGCGATCCGCCTGCGCTGGCGCGGCATGGATATTCGTGCCCATGTGCGCAGCCCGCGTGTGGCGGAACTGGCGTTGCTGATGCCGGAAAAATTGCCGCCGGATACATCGAAACTGCTGCTTTGCCCCATGCCGGGCGTCATCACCGGCATTTCGGTGGGTGAGGGCGATGAGGTGGAGGCCGGGCAGGCGCTGGCGACGGTGGAGGCCATGAAGATGGAAAACATCCTTCGCGCGGAAAAACGCGGCCGCGTTGCCAGAGTGGCAGCAAAACCGGGCGACAGCCTCGCGGTGGATGAAGTCATCCTCGAATTCGAGTGATGCCGCCGCCGTTTTTCCGGAACGCATGTGGGCCGGAGCGGTTTACGGTGTCGGACCTGCGGGCGGATCGTTCGATTTTCGTCACGATCACCGGCCACAGTGCTAAAATGAAATGCAGAAGGGGAGAGATGCATGTCGGGTGAAAAAACGGTGCGGGATTGGCTGCAGCTTGCCGAAAAAGAGCTGAAGCGTTCACCGGAAACGCTCGTCTGGCACACGCCCGAAGGCATTGAGGTGAAGCCGCTCTATACCGCTGACGATCTGCAAAAGATTTCCCATCTGGACAGCCTGCCGGGCTTTGCACCTTTCACGCGCGGCCCGCGCGCCACCATGTATGCCGGCCGGCCCTGGACCATACGCCAATATGCCGGTTTTTCCACGGCCGAAGCCTCGAACGCCTTTTACCGCAAGGCGCTCGCCGCCGGTCAGCAGGGCGTTTCGGTTGCCTTCGACCTCGCCACCCACCGCGGTTACGATAGCGATCATCCGCGTGTGGAGGGCGATGTCGGCAAGGCGGGCGTGGCGATCGACAGCGTCGAGGACATGAAAATCCTGTTCGATGGCATTCCGCTCGAAAAAGTCTCGGTGTCGATGACCATGAATGGCGCGGTCATTCCGGTGCTCGCCAGTTTCATCGTTGCGGGGGAAGAGCAGGGTGTGCCCCGCGCCGCCCTTTCCGGCACCATTCAGAACGATATCCTCAAGGAGTTCATGGTCCGCAACACCTATATCTATCCGCCGGAACCTTCGATGCGGATCATTGCCGACATCATCGAATATACGGCGAAGGAGATGCCGAAATTCAATTCCATCTCCATTTCCGGCTATCACATGCAGGAAGCGGGCGCGACGCTTACGCAGGAGCTGGCCTTCACGCTGGCGGATGGCCGCGAATATGTGCGGGCGGCGCTGGCCAAGGGACTGAACGTCGATGATTTCGCCGGCCGCCTGTCGTTCTTTTTCGCCATCGGCATGAATTTCTTCATGGAGGCTGCCAAGCTGCGCGCCGCGCGCCTGCTCTGGTCGCGCATCATGGAGGAGTTCAAGCCGCAGAAGGCGTCGTCGCTGATGCTGCGCACCCATTGCCAGACGTCCGGCGTCTCGCTTCAGGAGCAGGACCCTTATAACAATATCGTCCGCACCGCTTTCGAGGCCATGTCCGCCGTGCTGGGCGGCACGCAGTCGCTGCACACGAATTCCTTCGATGAGGCGATTGCCCTGCCGACGGAGTTTTCCGCCCGCATCGCCCGCAATACCCAGCTTATCCTTCAGCACGAAACCGGCGTCACAAAAGTCGTCGATCCGCTGGCCGGCTCCTATTATGTCGAAAGCCTGACTGACGAACTGGCAGAGAAGGCCTGGGCGCTGATCGAGGAGGTCGAGGCGCTTGGCGGCATGACCAAGGCGGTGGCGGAAGGCTTGCCGAAACGGCTGATCGAAGAGGCGGCAACGCGACGGCAGGCGGCGGTGGACAAGGGCGAGGAGGTTATCGTCGGTGTCAACCGTTACCGTCTCGAAAACGAGGAAGATATCGATGTTCTCGATATCGACAACGCCGCCGTGCGGGCCGCACAAATCCGCCGCATCGAAGAAACGCGCCGCCGCCGCGATGGCAAGGACGTGACCGCCGCTTTGGCAGCACTTTCCGAGATCGCCCGCAGCGGCAAGGGCAATATTCTCGAGGCCGCCGTTGTCGCCGCCCGCGCCCGCGCGACGGTGGGAGAGATTTCCGATGCGCTGCGTGCGGCCTTCGGCGACCATGCCGCCGTGCCGGAGGTGGTGAGCGATATCTACGGCGAGGCCTACAAGGACGAGCCGGAACTTGCCACGCTCGCCGCCCGGCTTTCCGGTGTGGCTGAGAGGATCGGCACCAAGCCGCGCATCATGGTCGCCAAGCTCGGGCAGGATGGCCATGATCGCGGCGCGAAGGTCATTGCGTCTGCCTTCGGTGATATCGGTTTCGATGTGCTGGCCGGCCCCCTGTTTCAGACACCCGTTGAAGCGGCCGATCTCGCTGTTCAGAACAAGGTGCATGTGGTCGGCATGTCGTCGCTCGCCGCCGGTCACAAGACGCTGGCGCCGCAGCTGGTCGAGGCGCTGAAACAGAAGGGCGCGGAAGATATCATCGTCGTCGTCGGCGGCGTCATTCCGCGGCAGGATTATCAGTTCCTGCTCGACCACGGTGTCTCGGCGATTTTCGGCCCCGGCACCAATGTCATGGATGCTGCGAACAAGGTGCTCGACCTGCTAGAAGGCATCAGGCGCAACGCGTGAGGGAAAGACGGCCATGTTCGGAAGATTGAATCACGTCGCCATCGCGGTGCCCGATCTGAATGCCGCCATCGCCCGTTATAGGGGGCTCGGCGCAGATGTCTCGGAACCGCAATCGCTACCCGAACACGGTGTGACGGTGGTTTTCATTCAGGCTGACAATACCAAGATCGAGCTTCTTCACCCGCTCGGCGAAGATTCGCCGATTGCCGCTTTTCTCGAGAGAAATCCGGGCGGCGGCACGCATCATCTCTGCTTTGAAGTGCCCGACATTGTCGCGGCGCGCGACGATCTCGTCAAAAAGGGCGTTCGAATTCTGGGTGATGGCGAGCCGAAGATCGGCGCGCATGGCAATCCCGTTCTTTTCCTGCATCCGAAGGATATGGGTGGCGTGCTCTATGAGCTTGAGCAGGTTTCCCAAACATACGGCTGAAACACAGACCCCGTAAGAGGCTGGCCATACGGTGAACGGCGCGCAGCTGCCGTTCGCCTTTGCCGGAACGTGTTTCGTTTGTTTTCTTTTGACATTCGTTTTATTTTCGTTTTTATGGCAATTGTCTTTCAACGATGGGGGTGCGATCCCCCGACGCTGTCGTGGAGGCTCTATGTCCGGCGAGAATATTTTCGATCTTTTTGTCATCGGTGGCGGCATCAACGGCTGCGGCATTGCCCGCGATGCGGTGGGCAGGGGCTATTCCGTCGCGCTTGCGGAAAAGGGCGATTTCGCTTCCGGCACGTCTTCCGCCGCCACCAAGCTTATTCATGGTGGCCTGCGTTATCTCGAGCATTACGAGTTTCGTCTGGTGCGCGAAGCGCTGATGGAGCGGGAAATCCTCTGGGCCATGGCGCCGCATGTCATCTGGCCCATGCGTTTCGTTCTGCCCATTCAGAAAGGCGGCGTGCGCCCGGCATGGATGGTCCGGCTCGGCCTGTTTCTTTATGACAATCTCGGCGGCCGCAGGCTTTTGCCGGCGACCCGCACGCTCGACCTTCGCAGGGACCCGGCGGGCGAGCCGCTGAAGCCGGCTTTCGCCACGGCTTTCGAATATTCCGACGGCTGGGTGGATGATGCCCGTTTCGTGGTCCTCAACGCGCGCGATGCGGCCAATCGCGGCGCGACGATCATGAACCGCACGCGGGTCGTTTCCGCACGGCGCGAAGGCGAGCTGTGGCTCATCGAGACGCTGGACGAAAAAACCGGACGCGCGGCCACGCACAAGGCGCGTATGCTGGTGAATGCCGCCGGCCCCTGGGTGGACAAGGTGCTTTCCGGCGTCTTCGGCCGCAACGACGTGCACAATGTCCGGCTCGTTCAGGGCAGCCATATCATCGTGCGCAAGAAGTTTTCCGACCCGCGCGCCTATTTCTTCCAGAACCCGGATAACCGCATCATCTTCGCCATTCCCTATGAGCGCGATTTCACGCTGATCGGAACCACGGACCGCGATTACAAGGGCGATCCGGCCAGGGTTCGCATCTCCGAGGAGGAGATTTCCTATCTCTGCAACGCGGCCAGCGACTATTTCAGCGAACCGGTCCGGCCGGAAGATATCGTCTGGACCTATTCCGGCGTTCGCCCGCTTTTTGATGACGGTGCATCGAAAGCGCAGGAGGCGACGCGCGATTATGTGCTGAAGGTTGAAGAGACAGCGGGTGAGGCTCCACTCCTCAATATTTTCGGCGGCAAGCTCACTACCTATCGGCGGCTGGCAGAACATGCGCTGGAAAAGATCGGTGCGGCGATTGGCGAAAAGGGCAAGCCGTGGACGGCGGGCTCCCACCTGCCGGGCGGCGATTTCGGTGCTGAGAGATATGAGGCGCAGGTGCGATCGCTCGTCTCCCGTTATCCCTTCCTTGACGGACGCCATGCCGAGCGACTTGTCAGAAACTACGGCACCAAGGCGGCGGAACTGTTGGGCAGCGCCACCGATATCTCCGGCCTCGGCCGGCATTTCGGCGGCACGCTTTATGAATGCGAGGTGCGCTGGCTGGTTGAGCACGAATGGGCCTGCGCGGCCGAGGACATTCTCTGGCGGCGAACGAAACAGGGCCTGCGCCTCAGCAAGGATGAGGCCGCTGATCTCGATGACTTCGTTGCTGTGCTGATTTGTGGCGGGCAAGAGGCCGAGGCCGTGGCGGAGCGGGCCCGAAAATCCGCCGGTTGCCCCGTCAGCTCCCGGAATTCCTCACCGGCCTCTCCGGGCCGTCGGCGCTCAGGATATAGTCGTCTGCGGCTGAAAGCGCGTGTTCCATGTGCCCTTCGAACACCAGTTCCGGCTCGTTGGGTGCTAAAGCGATTTTCGGCATGCCGCCGAAACGCACCGCCTGCGATTGCGCCAGACCGTCGCGCAGGCCGCTTTCCAGAAGATCGAAATAGCGGGTGCCGGGGCCGGTGATGAAGACCGGCATATGGCCATGCAGGCTGAAGAGGCGTGAAAGGCCGTTGCCGAGCGCAAGTCCGGCGGTGCGGAAGGCGAACCGCGCCATGCGGGCGCCGGTGCGGGCCGAGGCGGCGATCTTGTCCACCTCGGCGATCGGCACGAATTTCGCCGGTTCCGCCTGCGGCGGGGCTTCGAAAGCAGAACGCAGGATGGCGTAAAACCCGGAATAGGCCTCAATGCAGCCTTTGGTGCCGCAACGGCACAGTGCGCCGTCGGCCAGATGCAGCATATGGCCGAAATTGGGAGCGCTGACCTCGATTGCGCCGCCCGTCGAGCGGGCGATGCCAAGGCCGATGCTGTGGCCGAGCGACAGGGTGACGAGGGCTTCCGGCGCTGAGTTTTCCCGTGCCTGCTCCCGCATCCAGATGGCTTTTGCGGCCAGCAGCGTCTCGTTGTTCAGCGTCACGCGAATGCGGCCATCCCCGGAAACTAGCCGGTGGAAATCGATCCTTTCGTCACCGAGAACCGGCGACCAGACAAGCGTTGCCGCGGCCGCATCCACCAGTCCCTTGCTGCTGATCGACACCTGGAGGATATCGTGCCGGTCGATGCGCGAGCGATCGGCAAGTCTCGCGAGACCGGCGAGGATCGCGCCGCCGAATGTGCCTTTTTCAGCTGTAATCCTCTGTTCGGTGAAGCGGTCCACCAGCTTGCCGGCATAATCGACCAGCGAATATTGCACGCTGTCGGAAGAGATGATGACGATGGCGACATGGCAGAAAGCGCCGCGCGGGCCGAAGAGAATGCGCGGCCGGCCACGGCCGGCGGTGGCCAGCTGCTCTTTCCGCAGAATGAGACCGGCCCGCTCAAGCTCGGTGGTGATGGCGGACACGGTTGCTGAGGCAAGCCCGGTGAAGGACGACATGTCGGTATGGGAAAGGTTGCCGTGCAGGCGCAGCGCCGCCATCACCGACAGGCTGTTTTTCTGGCGCACCAGTTCCGTACTTGCAATGGCGGACATGGGCTGGGGCATGCTCCCTGAACGGCCTTTTTCCTGTCGTGCTGATCCACTCTGATGGCGCATGCCAGAGCGAAGATCAAGGCACCCGGATGCTGCCCGCAGCCGTTGTTGACAGCATGGGGAATCTCTGACATTAATTTTCTCGACTGTCGAGAAAATTGTGAAACCACAGAGACCGGCAGCTTTTTCCGGGCGTTTTTCCTGCATGGAGGTGCGGGGCTTCGCCCTTACCGGGAGGACATCATGAATTCTTTTGCCAAGCTTTTGGCGGGTACAGCCGTACTCGTTTCCCTGCATACCGCGGCTATCGCGGCCGATCTCGTCGTCGGCGTTTCCTGGTCGAATTTCCAGGAAGAACGCTGGAAAACGGATGAGGCGGCCATCAAGGCAGCGCTCGACAAGGCCGGCGCGAAATACATTTCCGCCGATGCGCAATCATCCGCCGCAAAGCAGCTCACCGACGTGGAATCGCTGATCTCGCAGGGCGCCAACGCGCTGATCATTCTGGCGCAGGACAGCGACGCGATTGGTCCGGCCGTTGAAAAGGCCGTTGCCGAGGGCATTCCGGTCGTGGGTTACGACCGCCTGATCGAAAACCAGAACGCCTTCTACATCACCTTCGATAACAAGGAAGTCGGCCGTCTGCAGGCTGCCGAAGTCTTCAAGGTGAAGCCGGAAGGCAATTACGTCTTCATCAAGGGCTCTTCTTCCGACCCGAATGCGGACTTCCTGTTCGCCGGTCAGCAGGAAGTGCTGAAGGCGGCCATGGACGGCGGCAAGATCAAGAATGTCGGCGAAGCCTATACCGATGGCTGGAAGCCGGAAAATGCCCAGAAGAACATGGAACAGTTCCTGACCAAGAATAACAACAAGGTCGATGCGGTCGTCGCCTCGAATGACGGCACGGCCGGCGGTGCAATCGCCGCTCTCGCCGCGCAGGGCATGGCAGGTTCGGTTCCCGTTTCCGGTCAGGATGCCGATTTCGCCGCGCTGAACCGCGTCGCACTCGGCACGCAGACGGTGTCGGTCTGGAAGGACAGCCGTGAACTTGGCAAGGAAGCGGCTGGCATTGCGCTGGAACTGGCCGGCGGCAAGAAGATGACCGAGATCAAGGGTGTCTCCACCTTTGAAGGCGGTCCGAAAAAAGTGAAGATGCAGTCGGTCTTCCTCAAGCCTATCGCCATCACGAAGGACAATCTGAACGTCGTCATCGACGCCGGCTGGATCAAGAAGGAAACGGCCTGCCAGGGCGTGAAGGCTAAAACGGTCAAAGCCTGCGATTGATCGAATAGGTCCCGGTTCGGGCGCTGCGCCATGGTTCATGGCGCGGCGCCTTTAGAGTATTTCCAGGAAAAGTCGAGCCCGGTTTTCCCTTCGGAAATGCGCCAGACAAAGATTTGGAGCGTTTTCGCGATTCAGGGAAAAGCGAAAACGCTCTAAGATGTGAGGAGCACCGGCAGTTCATGGCCGATATGACCCAGTCCAATACTACAGCGTCGCAGAAGACGGAAAAAACAGGCTCGATAACGCGCTTCATCAACGCCACCGAGCTGGATACCAGACTGCTCGGCATGGTCGGTGCGCTTCTTCTGATCTGGATCGGATTTCATATCCTGTCCGGCGGGCTGTTTCTGACGCCGCGAAACCTCTGGAACCTTTCCGTGCAGACCGCCTCCGTGGCCGTCATGGCAACCGGCATGGTGCTCGTCATCGTCACCCGCAATATCGACCTGTCGGTCGGGTCGATCCTCGGTTTTTCCGGCATGATCATGGGTGTCATGCAGGCGGAAATCCTGCCGCAAATCCTCGGCTTTGAACATTGGGCCACATGGATCGTCACGCTTCTGGTCGGCATTCTCGTCGGCGGCGCCATCGGCATGTTGCAGGGCTCCATCATCGCCTTCCTCAACGTGCCGTCCTTCATCGTCACGCTGGGCGGCCTGCTCGTTTGGCGCGGCGGTACCTGGTTCATCACCAGCGGCCGCACCGTGGCGCCGATGGATTCCACCTTCCGCCTGATGGGCGGCGGTACCAGCGGTTCGATCGGCGCGACATGGAGCTGGATCGCCGCTGTCATCGCCTGCGTCGCCATCATTGCGGCCATCCTGAACTCCCGCCATCAGCGCCGCCGTTTCGGCTTTCCGTTGCGGCCCGTCTGGGCTGAATATTTTCTGGCCGCGCTGGGCTGCCTTGTCGTCATCGGTTTCGTGGCGGTGGTCAACAGCTATCCATGGCCGGTCAACATCGCCCGCAACTATGCCGATGCCAATGGCATCGCCTGGCCTGAAGGCGGTCTGTTCATTTCGCATGGCATCGCCATTCCGGTGCTGATGGCGCTCGCCGTCGGTGCGGTCATGACTTTCATCGCCACACGGCTGCGTTTCGGCCGTTATGTCTTCGCCATCGGCGGCAATCCGGAAGCGGCCGAACTCGCCGGCATCAAGACCCGCTGGGTCACGGTGAAGATCTTCACGCTGATGGGCGTTCTGTGCGCCATCGCCGCCGCCATCTCCACCGCCCGTCTCAACGCGGCCACAAATGCCCAGGGCGAGTTGGACGAGCTTTACACCATCGCGGCGGCCGTCATCGGCGGCACTTCGCTTGCCGGCGGTGTCGGAACCATAGCGGGTGCGATGCTCGGCGCGCTCGTCATGCAGTCGCTGCAATCCGGCATGGTGCTGGTGGGCATCGATACGCCCTTCCAGCGCATCGTCGTCGGTGTGGTCCTGGTCGTCGCCGTCTGGCTCGACACCATCTACCGCGCCCGCGCCAAGTAAGAACCGAGGAGAACTCCTATGACGGACCAAGTCACGCCCCTCGTGGAAATGCGCAATATTTCCATTTCCTTCGGCGGTATCCATGCGGTGGAAAACGCCTCTGTCGATCTTTTCCCCGGTGAGGTGGTCGCCCTTCTCGGCCACAATGGCGCGGGCAAATCGACGCTGATCAAAATCCTCTCCGGCGCCTATCGGCGCGATGGCGGGGATATTCTCATCAATGGCGAGGATGCCGATATCCGCAATCCGCGCGACGCCAAGAAATACGGCATCGAGACCATCTACCAGACACTGGCCGTGGCCGATAACGTCGATGCGGCGGCCAATCTTTATCTCGGCCGCGAGCTGAAGACGAAATGGGGCACACTTGACGATGTCGCCATGGAAGCCTCGGCCCGCGAGGTCATGGGGCGTCTCAACCCCAATTTCCGGCGGTTCAAGGAACCGGTGAAGGCGCTGTCCGGCGGCCAGCGGCAATCCGTCGCCATCGCCCGCGCCATTCTGTTCGACGCCCGCATCCTCATCATGGACGAGCCGACGGCCGCACTCGGGCCGCAGGAAACGGCGCAGGTGGGCGATCTCGTCAAGGAGTTGAAACGGCAGGGCATCGGCATCTTCCTCATCAGCCACGATATTCACGATGTCTTCGATCTGGCCGACCGGGTCTTCGTGATGAAGAACGGCAAGGTGGTAGGCCATGCCCGCACGCAGGATGTCACCAAGGACGAGGTGCTTGGCATGATCATTCTGGGCAAGGTGCCGGCCGGTGCGGTGCCGGGGCCGGGTGCGGTGGCGCTCTAAACTTGGTGAAATAAAGATATAAAGATTTCTTTATGTCTATTGACATCGTGGCGCCCGTGGTGAAAAATGCGGGTGTCATGGTTCTCCGGGCTTGTTTGTTCGATCCCGGAGCTAAGAGGGAATCCGGTGCGCCGACGATCGGCAAGACCGGAGCTGCCCCCGCAACTGTAAGCGGCGAGCCTTTGTCCAACACGTCACTGGGGTAAACCCCGGGAAGACGGACAAAGGCGACGACCCGTAAGCCAGGAGACCTGCCAGGACAAAATAACGTCCACGGGCGGGGTGTCCCGGTGGTTGCTGCAATGGTCCGGCACAGGCCGGGCCTGCACGCGTCCGCTTTACCCATGCCCCCACAACCAAATGGGGTATGACAATGCCAGACAAGACCATTCCAGTCGCATCGCTCGGTTTTCCGAGGATCGGACGCCATCGTGAACTGAAGTTCGCGCTTGAAGGCTTCTGGTCCGGCAAGATTTCCGACACGGAACTGCTCGAAACCGCAGCTAGGCTGCGCGCCGAAAACTGGGCGCTTCAGCGTGGGAAGGGGATTACCCATATCCCGTCCAACGATTTCTCCCTCTACGATCACGTTCTCGATACGGCCGTGATGGTGGGCGCCATTCCATCCCTCTATGGATGGGCGGGTGGGGATGTTTCCCTCTCGACCTATTTCGCCATGGCGCGCGGCAGCCAGAGCGAAGGCCATGCAGGCTGCGGCCATGGGCATGAAGGACATTCGCATCATGGTCAGGGCGTTCCGGCGCTGGAAATGACCAAATGGTTCGACACCAACTATCACTACATGGTGCCGGAGGTTTCAGAGGATCAGCACTTCGTGCTCACCTCGCAAAAGCCGGTCGACCACTTCCTTGAGGCGAAGGCGCTCGGCGTCCATACGCGTCCGGTCATTCTCGGCCCGGTCACGTTCCTGAAGCTTGCCAAGGCGCGCGAGGCAGCCTTCAAGCCGCTCGATCTGCTGGCGAGGCTGCTGCCCGTCTATGAAGAGCTGCTGCGACGCCTGCGCGCGGCCGGTGCCGACTGGGTGCAGATCGATGAGCCGGTCGTCGTGCTCGATCTGTCTGAGGGGGAGCGTCACGCGCTGGCTGCGGCCTATCGGGCTTTGTCGAAGGCCGCGCCGGATTTGAAAATCCTGCTCGCCACCTATTTTGGTGGGCTTGAGGACAATCTCGAAGCCGTCGCAGCGCTTCCGGTCGCGGCCCTTCATATCGATCTGGTGCGAGCGCCCGATGCGCTGGAGACGGTGTTGAAGGCGTTGCCGGAAAATCGCGTCCTGTCGCTGGGTGTCATAGACGGTCGCAACATCTGGCGCGCTGATCTCGCTGCAATCATTACCCGATTGGAACCCGCCATCGCGGCACGCGGTGCGGCGGCGTTTCAGATCGCGCCCTCCTGCTCGCTGCTGCATGTCCCGGTCGATCTCGAACTGGAAACCGGCCTCGATGCCGATCTGAGAAGCTGGCTTTCCTTCGCCACCCAGAAGCTCGGCGAACTTGCCACGCTTGGCAGGGCTCTCGGTGAGGACAAGGCTGCTGTCGCGACGGAACTGGAGGCTGCCTCCAAGGCGGTTGCCGCGCGTGCATCCTCGCCGAAGGTAACGGACGTCGCCGTGCAAAAGCGTATCGCGACGATTGGCGAGGCCGACAGGAAGCGGGCGAGCCCGTTTGCCGAGCGGCAGAAAGTGCAATCGCAGGCCATCGCGCTGCCGCTTTTCCCAACGACGACCATCGGCTCTTTCCCGCAGACGCCGGAGGTGCGCAAGGCCAGATCGGCACATTCCAAGGGCGCGCTGACCGATGCGCAATATGAAAAATTCCTGGAGAAGGAAACCGAAGCGACCATTCGCTGGCAGGAGGAAATCGGTCTCGACGTTCTCGTGCATGGCGAGTTCGAGCGCAATGACATGGTGCAATATTTTGGCGAACAGCTTTCCGGCTTCGCTTTCACCCAGCATGCATGGGTGCAGAGTTACGGCTCGCGTTATGTGCGTCCGCCCATCATTTTCGGCGATGTGTCGCGTCCGAAAGCGATGACGGTTCGCTGGTGGGAATATTCCCAGTCGCTCACCGACAAACCCGTCAAGGGCATGCTGACCGGGCCGGTGACGATCCTAAACTGGTCCTTCGTGCGCGACGATATCGCCAGAAGCCTGACATGCCGCCAGATCGCGCTCGCCATCCGCGATGAGGTCAATGATCTCGAAGCAGCCGGCGCGCAGATGATCCAGATCGATGAGGCGGCTCTTCGAGAAGGACTGCCGCTTCGGCACCGGGACTGGCAGGATTATCTCGGCTGGGCGGTGGAATGCTTCCGCATTTGCTCCAGCGGCGTGGGCGACCGCACACAGGTTCACACGCATATGTGCTATTCCGAATTCAACCAGATCATCGATGCCATTGCTGCCATGGACGCCGATGTGATCTCCATCGAGACCTCGCGTTCGAAGATGGAATTGCTGAATGCGTTTCGGACCTACAAATACCCGAACCAGATCGGTCCCGGCGTTTATGACATCCACTCGCCGCGCGTGCCGGCGGTTGGAGAAATGGTCGATCTTCTGGCGCTGGCGCGAGAGCGGCTTGACGACCGGCAGCTCTGGATCAATCCGGATTGCGGCCTGAAGACGCGTAAATGGGAAGAGGTGAGGCCCGCTCTGGTCAACATGGTCGCCGCCGCTGCCGAGCTTCGCCGCGCGGTGCTTTGATATGAATGGAGGCCCGGCGAGAACCGGGCCTCCATCATGGCTTACGCCTGAAAAATTTGGGGGAGGGCATATGAATGCCTCTCCGGGAGGATGGAGCCAGTCGGACAGGCAGAGAGACCGTTTCCGGGCTGCGACTGGAGATCGGTATGGAAACGCTCAATCCCGGCGAATCTAGGCCGTTGCGAAAGCGCTCAATGCAGATCGGCCTGAGCGAAGGCGCCGACATTCAGCTCTGCGCTTACCGGCGGCAGACCCTGCTGATTGATGTCCTGGGCCAGCGACAACAATGCCATCTCAAGGAAATAGGTCGACATGCCCAGTTCCAGAGATTTCGAGCGCTGGCAAAGATAGGAAACCATCCGCCCGAGCGCCAGAATCTCGTCTGCATTGTCCTGTTCAAGTATATCTGTGGTAGACGCCGCCATGATTCCCTCTCGACAGTCGACAGTATGAAAACGCGATGATGTTGCGTTGTTCATTTTCGACCACATCGAGCGTCACGCGAGCGTCACACCTGCGTCAATCGTCGTTTTTGTCCGCCGGCGCGGCGGCATTTTCCGCCGCTTCAGTGGCGGCGAGCGATGTCACGAGAGCGACGATGCTTCTACGCACCGCGGCGCTCTTGATGCGCGAAAAGGCCTGGTTGAGCGAAAAGCCTTCATTCGAGGCCACGAAGGTCTGCATGGCATTGATCGTGCCAAGGGCCGGATTGGCCGGGTCGCCATCGGGCGTGGCATTGGCGAACAGGGAGCTGACCTCAACGCCGAGAATCGACGCAATGGCCTGCAGACGGGACGCGCCGACACGATTGGCACCCTTTTCATACTTCTGGACCTGCTGGAAGGTGATGCCCAATCGCCCGGCCAGTGCACTCTGGCTCATGCCGAGCGACTTGCGGCGCATTCTGATTTGTGCGCCGACATGGACGTCGATCGGGCTGGGTAGTTTGGCGTGCATTACAAATTCCTCCGGTTGAGGTTCCTAAATCCGATGCTCAATTAATATCGTTGAAGGTATACATTCAACACAATTTCCACGGGTATTATGACGCTTTATTGACGAAATTGCACGATTTTTCGTTCATAATCGCGTGTCCGGCCCGCGATTTATTATTTTTGTTGCACAACGCAACGCGCCGTTGCGGCTGGAAAGATGGCTCCATCCGGCCACGCCGATGGTCTGAAAGCCGATTCTGTCCCAAATTTCTCGGTTCATTGCATCGAATTCCTCAAGCGACTCGGTATCGCCGAAATGCGGAACCCAGACGAATGGCCGTTTCTGACCGGAACGTATGACATTTTCAAGAAGGACATTGTTGTAAAGTCTGGGCAGGCATTTGTTGGTGTCGATGGCCGGCGAAAGCGGGATGGGATTTCGTTCTATCGCAAAGCCCTGCCGCGCGAGCCAAAGTGACGAGGCGTCCAGTTTTCGTTTCAGCTCGGTTGCGGCGCGGGTATTGCATCCGCCATGCGCGACAGGGTCGGCAACGAGCAATAGGGGCCGGCCGCCGCTTCTCAGACCGGTGACGGAAACGAACTGGTCAACGTGGAAGCCGCATTGGTGCATTTTTTCGCCGGCCATTTCAGCTTCGCAGGTCTCCGTCGTGGAAAAATCGGAAGAGACCGGGACTTTGCCGAGATATTCCGGCCGATATCCGAAACTGAAGATGTTTCTGCCGTCGAGAGCCTGAATTTTTCGCCACCGCTGCGAAGGGATGGCCGCATTCCTTCCTATCCCCCTGTCATCCTGCAGGCTGGCATGGCCCACCAGCCGAAAATCCGGGCCGACAAGCTGGTTGCCGCCTGCCAAGGCGACATCCGCATGCGTGGTTGCCGCTCCCAGATATTCGGCCAGGCTGACGCCGATGGCCTTCTCCGCCACCAGGACGAATTCTGTCGCGGGATCAATCGCACGCACATGGAAGATGTCCTGTATCCAAGGATGCGAAACGCTGTCATTTCCGGCAAGGGGTATCAGCTCGGTGCCGCAGGAGGCTGGCAGGCTGCCGAGCCAGTCTCGCGCTGACGCGAGACTGGCTTGATCGGTCACGATAAAAGCGGTGATATCTGCGGGCAGGGCCGAGAGCAGGTTTCCGATTGGAATGAGCGGTGAAACAGTGTCAGTGGCCCTGTTTTCCGCAAAAAAAGCGGCGGGTAGTGCGAGCGCAATCGTGCGGATCAGCCCGCCGCAATCGGGCATAAGAGGCAGGGGCTGGATGGCGCTCAAGACCTTTTGTCCCCTGCCGCCTGCCTTGCTGCCAATTGCTGGAAAAACATCGTATTCTGAAGCTTCCATGATGGCGGCGGTGGGGATGGCAACGTTTCTCCCGTGATTGTTGCCAGAAGCCTTGCCGCATCGTTTCTTTTGATGGAAACCGCATTAGCCGCGAGCAGATTCGCCGTCTCGGAGCCGAGGCCCGCTTCCGCGGCGACGGCGCGCCATGTCCTGCGGGTAAAATGCAGATTGTTGGCTGCGCAGGTGAGCGCGTCATATTCCTCTGGAGCGACCGTCTCGCGGCAGACGGCGAGCGTCGCCTCGGCATCGACCAGCGCGACTGTCAGCGGGCGGTAATCGAGCGCGCCGGGTGCATGGCTCACCGCCACATCGGCATCGGAAAAACGCCGCCCGTCGCGATAGGCCTCGAAAATCTCGCCGATGCCGATCATGCCGAAGGGGGCGCATTCCGCCGCCCTGAGCGCCCCCATGCTGGCGGCGCCGAAAAGGGTAACGCCGCTCGCCAGTGCAAACAGGATTTCCTTGTGCCAGACGGCGGCGCAATCGCCGTAAAGCCCGTCGATCAGCCCGATTGTCCCCACACCTTGCCGAGCCGCATCGAAAATATCGCCGCAGGCGGCCGGACCGCGAAGATCGAGACCGGACATATGTTCGCCTGCGATGCCGTGGATGGACGGGCCTGCAAAAACCACCGGCTTCATCCGAGGCCTCCGACGGTCAGCAGGTGATCGAGGGTGCGCTGCGAGATGTGTTGCAGGCCGCCGCCGGCCGGAGCAAGGCCGCTTGCCAGAACCCGCACCACATGCAGGCCGGATACCTCCGTTTCCAGCGGAAAGACATAGATATCCTCGATGTCGCCGCCGAACAGGTGCGTCGCAAGCTGGTGCCATGGCGGTGAAGACGCGTCATATATAAAATCGAGATTGGCCGGCACCCTTTCCATCGGCTGCACGCCGGAGGCCGAAGACCCGGCCGCAACCATATCCCGCTGATAGCGGAGAGGGGAAAGATCGTCCCTCGCGCCGCTGATATCGGTCAATCGCGACTGGATCGCCTCCAGCAAGGCTGCAATGGCAGCGCCATGGATATCAGGCCGGCAGGCGGCCCCGGCGGCGCTGCGGGTGGCTGGCCCGTCCTGCGCCTGAAGCGACCGGGGCAGGCTCGCCATCGCCACCGGCACGCCAAGCCCATTCGTCATGTCGAAGAAGGACGGCGGCAGGCCGATATCCGACAGGTGCTGAACAAGAACGTCGAAGGAAGGATCGACGCCCGCCGGAATGAGGACCGGTCGCGGTGCGATGGCGCGCGTCTCGAAAGTGTCGACGAGAAAGCAGGCATCGTTTTCAATGAGTTCGAGCAGGGCATGGAGGACCGCATGGTCATGGTCGAACCCCGCCGCGAGCCCTTGGGAACTCATGCGGAAGGCCTGCCGGTCCCATGGGAAATCCACCCGGAAATCCATGCCGACAAGTTCGTAAGGCGCAAAAACCTCCCCCTGCCGGCGAATGGATGTGCCCTTCACCCAGGCGCGTTCTTTTCGCGGATCGAGCGCGTCGCAATCGACCCTGCCGATGGTTTCGAAAGGAATGAGAGGAGTTCCCTTATCCCGCATCTCCTGAACGGAGCTGAAGGCGGCGATATGTTTACGGGTTTCTTCCGCGACCGCGCCTTCGATCGCCTCCATGATCGCCGATAGCCGGGCCTGTTCCGCGACAAGCCCCTTGCCCTGCGAGACGGACAGCCCGCGCGAATTGGGCCGGGCCGCGAACCAGACGGGAATGCCGATAATATCGAGGCCGGTCACGTCGCCGACACGGGTAATCCCGAACCGCCGAAGCAGTCCGGGATCGAAGAACGAAGCGTCGACATGCCTTGAAGCCGCTGTCGCTGATATGGGAGCATCGGCGCCGGTCAAGGCTGCGAGACCGCGATCAGGGCGCCGTGTTGCTGTCGTCGGCAAGGATGGCGTCGAACAGCTCGCCGGTGACGGAGCCGGCCGGGCCGACAGCCTTCAGGGCCGCTTCGATCGGCGCCTGTACCATGCGGTTGAAATCCCAGCCGGCGTCGTTCACTTCGCCGATGAAGGCGAAATCGGCTTCGGAAACCACTGCGCCGCCGGAGACGAGGGCTTCGATGCCCTGGATCTGAACCTGGTCCAGTTCCGCTTCCGGCTGGCCGTTCTGGCGAACGAGCATGGACTTTGCGGCGGCTGCCACGCGGGCATAACCATCCACGCCGGGATGGCTGGCTTCATAGGCGGCAATCGTCTCATGCGACACGGACGCGACCCTGAGCGGCGCCGTGCGAATGAAGAGAACGCCGAAACCCTTTTTTCCGACAATGAAGAAATGCGAGGACATAGTATCTCCTATTTAATCCCAGCTAATCGAAGTGCGTGATAGAATTTTTCATTCGCTATCGGGTCCCGGTCTGGAGACAGGTTGCTGATCTCCCTCGCCGTCATACCCGGATAGTTTTCCTGAAGCCTGTTGCCGGATTCCCGGGCGGAGGCCAGATCGCCATGCAGCGCGTGGCTTGCGGTGAGGACGCGCAGCGCAGGCTCGTCATTTTCCATCCGCCCGCACAGTTCCACCGCCGTGCCGTAGTCCTCGCGCTTGAAAGCGATGCTGGCGCCAGCCCACCAGTAGATGTCGGGCGCCAGCGGATTGAGGTCGATGGCCTGCTGGAACTTCTCCCAGGCGATTTCCGCATCGCCGAAATGAGCGAGCGCATCGGCATGCTGGAGCAGGAGGTCGGCCGAATTGGGCGCCAGCGCCTCCGCCTCAAAGAATTTTTCGGCGGAGATGTCGAAGTCCCGCTGGTAGAGCGCCACCACCGCGCACATCCAATGGCCCACACCGAGGGCGGGGTCGATCTCGACGGAAGAATCGGCCTCCGCCTTGGCGCGGTGCAGGAGATGGGGGTCGTTTCCGCCCAGCATCAGCCATTCCAGCTGCAGGCTCTGTGCCACGCGGGCGCGGGCAACCGCCATGCTGTGGTCGAGATCGACGGCCTTGCGGAACATCGAACGGGCTCTTCTGAGAAGCGGCAGATCGCATTTGCCGCGCAGAAGCTGCTGGCCTTCCAGCAATTGCCGGTAGGCCTCGCCGCTATGGTTGCGGTCGGGCTCCACCTGAAGCCGCTCGATTTCGCGGGCAAGCGCCGCCGCCACCTGTTTGGAGAGCAGCCGGAAGGCGGCGTGGATATGTCGTTCGGTCAGGACCGCTTCCAGTGACCAGACGATTTCACCGCTTGCATCCTCGATCAGCGCAACCGACATGCGGGTTTCGTCGAACACGGTCGAAATGATGCGGTAATCCGCCCGCAGCATGGCGTAGCCGTCATCGGCCCGGTCATGCGCCAGCGCAAAGGTGCTGTGCGGCGAAAGGACGGTGAAGGTGCGGTATCGGACAAGGCTGTTGGCGACATCCTCGACGAAGGCTTGCATGACCGGCGAGACCGGCTGTCCGTCGACCCGTGCCGGGCGCACGAATGCGACACGCGGTTTTGCCATTGATTTTCGGCGACTGCCTTCTTCCGGCTCGGCGGGGGCCGTTATCGTGGCGGCCAGACTTTGTATTCTGCGCCTCAGCGCCACGGTTTCGGCTTCCGGCGAACGACCCTCCTGACGAAGCTGCTCCATCAGAAGCTGGTACATGCCCTCGCAGGCGCTGATATTTCCGATCCGCGCATAGGCCGCCATGGCGGCGCGGTAGGTTTCTTCGCGCTCCGGTTCGATCTTGCAGGCGCATTCGGCAAGTCTGGCGATGTCGTTCGAGCTAGCGCGGCCGAAGCGGGTCAATTCCTCCAGAAGCTGGGTGTAGCTCGAAAAGAACAGGTCCCTGAGACGGCGGCGCTCCGAAAGCAGCCAGAGATAAAGATGGTCCTGCCCGGCCTCCAGCCCCTCCAGCAACTCGCCGCCGAATTCGAGCAGCGCGTTGAGCCGCCGCATCGGGTCTTCGGCCCTTGCGCCGGCAAGGAAGATGGCAAGGTCGGTGCGCTGAGCCAGCTTGCCGGCCTTCAGGTCGTTTCCTTCGGTCAGAAGGATGGCATCGTCCTCATTGGGCAGTTTCTGTAGGCGGAGAATGAGCTGCCGCAAATTGCCGAGAGCCCTTTTCTGCTCGACATTTTCCCACAGCAGCGATGCGGCATGCTGGCGGGAAAGGGACTGGTTCGGCGCAAGGATGAGGGCGGCGGTAAGGGCGAAGCCCTTGGACGGGAAAAATGCCTCCCGCACCGCATCACAGCGCGGGGTGCCAAAAAGCCGGATCGGTATCAGTTCAGCGTTCCCAGCCACTTTCGTCCCCTCATGAATCATCATCTAACAACGTGTCCGGGAAATTGAAAGTCATCATAGCGTTCCATTTGACGCTGGTGTGACGCGGCCTGCCTATTGTCGCAGACAGAAGCATGAATGACGGGTGGAAAACAGCGGACATGCGACGGGCAGGCATCGGGAATTTTCGACAGTGATAGCGTTTAACGGAAGCTACATGGCCTTCGAGCCGCGTATCGAGCCTTACCAGCGTGCCGACGATGTCGGATATGCGGTCAGTGAATTCATGTGGTTCAAGGGCCGTCCGTTCTATCCGGTCTCGGCGCTGGTCCATGCGAAGGTCGCGCATGCCAGGCTGTCGGCGGAAAAGGGCGACGAAGAGGACGAGGATAATCTCGATATTCTCTTTCGGATGCCGTTGGTGGCGGGCGGGCACTTTTTCGAGATCGTGCTGCGTTCGAATGAGGGGACGTCCTACGGCGGCTGGGTGTGGGGAGAAGAACTGGAAATCCTGAATGAATTCGTCAACGGCTATCGCGTTCTGGCGGGCAAGTTCGACGACAGGCTCATCCGGTTCGAATATTCCAGGCGGTTTCAGCGTTACCGGACGATCGAGCCGCTGCCGGTGGAAAAATCCGTCTTCCTGATCCAGCGGGAGGCAAAACCCTATGCGGGCAGGCGTGGTCTGCCGGGAGTCCCGATGGCCTGACCGCGGGGGGCGCTCTTTGGGTTAACGGGCGGAAGGCATGGATGCGCGTATTGCGGCATGTCCGGTAAAGCACGGCTTTATCGGAAGTCACCCGGGAATATTTTTTTTTTATTGTGTGGAACATTATGATGCCCAATAGAGGTCAAGTGCGTAACGGGGGGATGTCATCGCAGCTTGTGGCGGTGAATTGCGTTTCCGACGACGATATTCTTTCCGATGCGGAGAGCGTTGAGGACGAGCCGCGCCCGCTTCTGCGCAGCGACAGGCTCTATGTTGTCAGCGAGCCCGTTTTCCAGACATTGCCCGCATCCGCCGTCGGCGATGATCGAGCCGGAAAAGAAGCGTCGGGCGGGGCCGAAATCCGAAACAGGATTGTCGATGCCGATATCAGGGCCGCAAAATGGGCCTGGGCGATATTGGCCATCGCGCATTGCTGGCTGATTTATTTCATGGTGCACAATCTCGGTTAGCACCTCCCGCCGGAAGACATCCGGTGTCGACGTTCTGGCGCACAGGCCTATCGCCGCAATTTGCGGCCATTTCGCCGTTTGAGCGGACCCAAGCGTCCGCAACCTGACCTTCTGACAGCCTCCCGCGCACTTCTTCACGATGCCGCCGCCTGTCCGGCCGCGAACGCCCGCTCTCCCTGCTGTTTGCCTGCGGAAATGTCATAAAGCTGTAAATGAAGAAACTTAATTGAGTGATCGGTTTCAACGGAAACGGATCACCCTGTCCCGGTCGCTTTTTACCAACACGGCGGCGACCTGGGACTTTCTTACGACATCGCATCGCCCGGGATAGACGACGTCAATATCGACCGCCCGGACCTGTTTGAAGTGGCGTCGCATGTGCGGCGTCTGAACTCCCATGACCTTCTTGCCCTGGAGATGACGAAGTGAGCAATCTTATAGGTACCGGCTTCAACGCCGGCTCGGATGATGGCGAACTGGCCACCCTCGAATGCGATCTGCGCGCGCTTGCCGAAATTGGCTGCGATACCGTGGAAATCGCCGCAACAAGCCTCGACATGATCGCCGGCGGCCGGATCATCGAAGAGCGCGCCGACCGTTTCGTGTCGCTCGCAAAGCAGTTCGACTTCCGCTACACCGTGCACGGTCTCGTCTCTTCGAATTTCATGGATCCGGTGACATGCCGTTACCAGATCGATGCGGCCAAGGCGCTTGCCGTTCTATGCGACCGTATCGGCGCGGGCATTCTCGTCCAGCATAGCGGCGCGCTGCGTGCCGACCAGATCGCCGAACGGGCCGATGCAGACAGCCGCGAGCGGGAAGCGCTTTTCGAACTGGCGGAGTTTTGCCGGCCCTATGGCGTGCGCATCGCCCTTGAGAATATCTTCTCCACCGAACCCGGCCAATATCGCCAGACGCCGGCCGAAGTGGCAGAGACCGTGAAGGCTGTCGGTCACGACAATCTCGTTGCGCTGATCGACTTCAGCCATGCCTATCTCGAATCCACCTATCGTGGCCTCGATTTCCGCCATGAACTTCGTGCCATGGCGCCGGTTGCCGGCCATCTGCATGTGCACGATTCCTTCGGCCGCCCGCAGGGCTTCTATCAGCCCTATTTTCCGCAGGAAAACACAGCGCTGGGCATCGGCGATCTACACATGCCGCTCGGCTGGGGCGATATCGACTGGCAGGACATCTTCTCGGAACTTTCCTTCCTGCCCGATACCGTGCTGATGATGGAAATCGGCCGCCGTTATCGCGCCGAACAGCCCGCAAGCCTCGAAACGGCGCGGCACCTGATCTCGCTAAATAGCGCCCGCACCCAGCTCGCGGCCGAGTGATGGGCCTGAACGAGGCGTAAGCCGACAGGCTGATGTTTGAAACACCGGCAGTCCCGATGCGACTGCCGGTGTTTTTAATTCATGCTGCCCAGTCGGAGAGTGAATAGGCCCTGATATAATCGATCATCATCTGCGAGCCGTCGCTGAAATCCGCGTCCGATGGCGTTCCCGCAGTGCCGCCGACGGCAAGGTTGACGACCATATACATGGGGTCATGCATATCATCGGGCGTATCCGTCTGCGCCACGGCGACATCGTCGAAATACCAGGTTATGTGCTCGGCATCCCACAACAGGCCGTAAGTGTGGAACCCTTCGGTGCTCGGCACGCTGACATTGTTGATGACTGAGGTCTGTTCACCGGTGGCGTTGGAATGAGCGGACATGATGAGCGTATTGGGGTTCTGACCGCGCATTTCGATGACATCGAGTTCAGGCGGCCAGGAGCCGTCTTCGGGCAGGAGCCAGAAGGCAGGCCAGGCGCCCCGGTCGGTCGGCATATCGGCGCGGATTTCGAAATAACCATAGGTCTGGCTGAAGGAGGAATAGGTGTTCAGCATCCCCGAGGTATAATCATAACCTTCGACCTCGTCGGCAATCGACTGCGGGGTCTCCTCGGCGGTAATGGTCAAGACGCCGTTTTCGACGCTGAAAGGGTTGACCTCCGACGTGCCGGCATAGGCCGGGTTGATGTACCATTGCGCCTCGCCATTCGTCGTCAGCGAGCTTCCCTTTTCCGGCGCCCACCAATATTTGGCGTCCCAGGTGCCCTGATCGCCGCTGCGCAGCGACAGCGTATCGAATTCATCGGCAAAGGTCTGGGTGAGGGACGATCGGTCGAGGCTGAGTTCGAACTGGTCGGCCTGAAGGTCGTCTATGGTCGTTCCAGCAAGAACGATGGCCTCGCCATTCGAAAAATTGAGCCACAGGTCGCTGCCTTGCTGCGTGGCGCTGCCGACAAGCTGATCGAAAGAGGTGATGCCGTAGCCATTGAGCCGTATCGTGTCATTGGCGCTGAAATCCGTGATGAGATCGGTGCCGTTGCCGCTCGTGAAAACAAAGGTGTCGGCCCCGCCGCCGCCGAACAGCACGTCGTTGCCGGCCCCGCCATCGATCGTCTGGTTGCCGGACCCGCCGGTGATGATATTGTCGAGCGAATTGCCGAAGGCATAACGCCCGTCACCCGTTACCCGCAGATTCTCGAAATTGTCGGGCAGGGTGTAACTCATCCAGGTATCGATGGTGTCGATACCTTCCCCGGCATTTTCGGCGGCGCGATTGATGCTGGAATAGAGATAATAAATATCGTCGCCCGTGCCGCCCGCCATGGTCACATTGACGGAACTGTCGCCCCACATGGAATCATTGCCTGCGGTGCCGGTGAGCAGCGGGCCGGAACCCGTGGCGGAGAAAAACCCCGTGGAACTGCCGCTGTAATAGAGTGTGTCTCCAAGCGCATTCACTACTGTCCGGGCCATGAACCGTCTCCTGTCCGTTAGCGTTGGTGTCTCACTCCTCCTGCTGCACACCCTAACAGGGCAAAAAGCCTCCTGTTAGGCCGAAATATGAGGGGTATGTTCCGTTGCGGTTGCATTCAGCTGTTCGACCGGACGCGTTGTCATGACCCGCTTCCGCCTGTTACATATTCCTTTTTGAACCGGCGCAGCACGGTCTTGCGGTGCTCATGCGGGCGGTGGCAGGATTGGGTATATCGGGAATGGAGTGTCAGGATTGAGCGTAGCCTTTACCAAGGAAGACAGTGCGGAAACCGCAGCCGAAACCGTTCTGCCGGATCGGGTAATCTCGTCTCATCCCAATCTGGTAACGCAGTCCGGGCTGAAGGCGCTGGAAGAGCAGTTGCGGGCGGCGCGCGAAGCCTGCGAGGCGGCCAATGCCATTGAAGACATCAATGAAAGACGACGCATTTCCGCCAACCCGCTGCGCGATCTGCGATATTTCTCCGAGCGGGTCCGCACCGCGCAGTTGATGCCTGATCCGCCAGCGGATGGCGTCGTCGCTTTCGGCAGCCTGGTGACATTCAGCCGCGATGACGGGCGAACGCAACGGTTCCGGATCGTCGGCGAGGATGAGGCCGATCCCGCTGCGGGAACGATGTCCTATGTTTCCCCGGTTGCAAGGGTGCTGATGGGAAAAGCGGCCGGCGATCTCGTCAGTTTGGGCGGGAGGGAGATCGAGATCCTCGACGTCGCCTGAAACGTTCGGTCAGAACATAGGTGTACTTAGATCAGGCCTGTTGCCGATGAGATTTGCCTCTTCCCGGTTGCGGGCATTGTCTGCCGTTCCGAGCATCCGCATCATAGTGTTTTTTAGGAAAAGCCTGAAGTCCAGATCAATGGCGGCATAGGCAAGCGCAAGTCCCACATGGGCCATGAAGACGGGGTTGAAATTCAGCTCTTCAAATTGATAGCCGATAATGACGCCGATTGCCGAATAGGCGAAAAAGCCGATTTTCCGTTTCCGGAAAATTACATAAAAGAGCGCGAAGGCGCTCATGATGCAAAATCCCAATCCGGAAGCATAGGCGGTGGCCATAAAACCATTATGTGGCGTGCCGATCCTCGATATCTGCGCAAGTTCTTCATATCGCGCGGTAAATCCTATGCCCAAAGGATGTTGGAACATGACCTGAAAGCCGCCGGTGATCGTCTCCCACCGCTCATGCAAGTTGTTGCTGCTATTGCTGTCTTCCAGAAAACGTTTCGAAAAGGCCTGTTCCGCAAAGTCGAAAGCGCCGAGCGGCAACACGGCGGCGATGACGAGGGCACACAAGGCAAAACCGAAATAGGTGCTGAGCAGCATTTTGACCGAAAAATTCCGGACGTAGAAATAGAGTCCGATGGCAAGGACGGCAAACACCCCCGAGCGGTTAAGCGTAAGGGTAAAGCTGGCAAGATATACGAGCAGAAACACGGCAAACAGCGCCGGGCGCTTGTGGCGTTCGGCGACATAGGCCGCTGCTGATCCGGCCAGCGCGAAGGCCGGTCCAGCCGTGTTGCCAACGGGCCAGATGCCGCCTGCCTTTTCGACGCGCAAAAGCAGCGGCGTTATCTCACCTTTTGCCGCAAGCTCCAGCACGCCCGCCTCATCGAACATGAAGGACAATCCGAGGGAGGCGAGCTGGTCATGGATGACGATGTCCAGGAAAAGCAGGATCGTCACCGCTATGAAGCCCGCAAATACGCCCCAGCAGAACAGTTCGAGCAGGTTTTCCTTGAACAGCATATAGGCAAAGAACAGAAAATAGACCGCATAAAAATAGGTCATCGCCGTCGTGTAAAACTCGCCATCGCCGCGCGCATCGGCAAAGAGCGTCGTGAGAACAAACAGCACCGTCAGCGGGAGAAGATAAAACAGGATAATCGACGGCGTCAGGCAGCGAATGTAAAGCAGAGCGATGACGGGCAGCGTCATCAGCACCAGCATGTCGGTTATGTTGAGGAAACGCAGGCCAATATTGCTGGTCGCCACATTGCATTGAATGAAGAAACCAATAGCGAAAACGAATGTCGTCAGAAAGATGCCGGGAATATTGATTGTCTTTGAAGGATAAAGCGGCATTGCCAAAACAAAACCCGGTATAGCGGGCTGGCGCGATGCCGCATGATTTGCTGGTCTTTTCATCCGCGGTCTCAATCTTTTGTAAGCGGATTTCGACTGTCCACAGGACAGCGCTACCGCGTGGCAATCAATATAATATGGCGACTATTAGTGGGCTCGATGACGTCGCCGCGCAAGATATTTTATCGTTTCGTCATGAGATCAGATTGCCTTTCGGCAAATCCCCTTCGACGGCAATGATCCGCTGAATGTGAACTGGTTCATTTGAGGTGGGCGCGCTGGTACCGAATGCCGGCAGGATTCGCAGATAGAAATTATACCCCGCCGGGTTGATATCGGGGTCTATGGCGATGCCGTTGGCGATCGCCCACATCCAGCCGCTATTACCGGAGGTGTTGGCGCCTCCGAATTGCAGGGCGGAGCAAACGATTGTCCGGACTGCGCCACCGCTTTTTGCAACCAACGTGACGTAAGGCAAGCGCTGCTTCTCGTTATTTTTGTAAAGTACGGCAAAAGAAACGGTCCTGCCTATCATCGATATTGCTTCCGCGTTACGGAAATTGCGCGTAAGCCCGGCGATCTGGCTGCCATTTGGATAGAGGGCGAGGCTGCTTGCGAAGGACGAGGAGAAGATGATTTCGATGGCTTTGGTGGCGGAGCCTGGTGAAGTCATGCCCCAGCCTGTCGGAACGGAACCAGTCCAATCGGTGAAATCGCCATTGCCGATGAGATTGGCGGCAGGCAGCTTTGGCCAGCAAGGTGTCTGGAAGTTGTTATCGCGTGCCGATCCCAAATAGGAATCGAACAGGGTCCGGGCGATCAGCCGGGAGCCCGCCTCGTTCGGGTGAATATTGTCCCGATAAAGGGCGGCGTCCTTGCCCTTCGCCAGAAATGCGGCATGCGTATCCACCAGCGTGAGGTTCGGATGGGCTCGGGCCAGGTCGAGGATTGCCTGATAGACCCTGTCGTAACCCGTTCCATCCCGCCACGGGTTTTGGGTGGTGATGAGTTGCGGAGCGTTTGGCCACTGCCATTCAGTCATTCCCAGCGGTCCGAGCAGGGTGGATCGTCCGGAACTCAAAATGCCGCCGTACGCTTCGAAGGTCTGCATATTGTGGCCATGGTGCATGATGCAGAGATCGGGGCGGGGGATCTTCAGCGCTGCTGCGCGCTGTTCCGCAAGCATGTAACCCGCCATGCCGCCGGGCAGCGTCGCAAGATAGAGCGTCAGCGTCGCCTCCTTGCCGGCGCGCAGCGTGACTGGGGCTGCATAGGTTTTTGGCCCGGTGGCGGCGCTCGTCTCCCATTCCGCCCAACGGTATAACACCACCGTCGCATCGTGCAGATCGCCAAGCATCATCGCAAATTGTTGAAATGGTCCGGCTTCGGCATGGGCGGTGCTGTCGCCGTTCACGAAGATCGTGGCATGCTGGCCGGCCGCCAGACGGGCCCGCAAGGGCGAGAACGCGGTCAGGGAAAAACCGATGTCACCCATGTTTCCGGGACGTATGCCGAGCGTTAAGCCGATCATGCCACCACCTCTTCCGTTCGCGCCGTATATATGCATATGTTGTGTTCGGGCGGTGTCATCGTTCGTTCTCCTGGTCTGGCTTCAGAATAGTTCCGCCACGAGGACCGGGGAAAAATGCCGGGCGCGAAACAGAAAACAGCGCATAAAAACGAGCGTCAGGAATTTTTCTCTGATTTCGCTTGAAGTATAAAAATAGAATATTATTCTAGAATTATTGTTATTATTGAATTTTATTACGAGAAAAGGTTTAAGGCTGGTGTTTTTATCTGGCGACATGCGGTTCCACGCAGCTTTCGATGAAGATATTCACGTCGCTTTCGGGCAGGTTCGTTCTTTTTGCCGGCCGGCTGTTCATGCCCGCAATCACAGACAGGTGCATCGTCGGTCCTCTCATCCGGCAGGAGAGATGCCATGACATCTGCTCTTTTCGTCAGCCATACCGGAGAGAAGGGCGGCGCCGAACTTTTTCTGACGGACCTCGTCAAGGCGGGCCCGCACTTCTGGCGCGCCTGTTTTCTCAGTGGCGGTGCGGCCGCAGATGATCTCGTTGATGCAGGGCGGGCTCCGATCATGCTGTCTGCCGGAGAGAAAATGCTGTCGATCCGCCGCAACGCGTCCTTCGGGGCCCTGTTGCGCGGAGCGGCCGACGTGATGGCGGTTGCCTGGCAATTGAGCCGGGAGGCGAGGCACTATGATGTGATCTGCGCCAACTCGCAAAAGGCGCTTTTTGTCTGCGCCTTGGCCGCAAAGCTCAGCCGCCGGCCGCTTGTCTGGATTTTACACGATATCGTCACCGATCCGGCTTTCAGCGCCACCAATCGCCGCGCCTCGCTGGCATTTGCGCGCCTTTTCGCCAGGCTGGTGGCTGTCAATTCCGAAGAGACGGGCCGGGCTTTCATCGAGGCCGGCGGCGAGGCGGATAAGGTTCGCATCGTTTACAACGGCTTCGACCCTGCGAAAGCAAGGCTTTACGAGCCTGGCGTCGCCGCGCGGCTGCGTGCGGAACTGGGCCTTGGTCCGCAACCGCTTGTCGGCCTTTTTGGCCGGCTGAGCGAATGGAAGGGACAGCATGTGTTTCTGGACGCGATTGCGGCGATGGAGGGCGTGCAGGCGGTCATCGTCGGCGGTGCGCTTTTCGGGCAGGAGGCCTATGAAGCGCGCGTCCGCAAACAGGCGTCCCGTCTCGGTCTCGAGGGTCGCGTCCGTTTTCTCGGTTTCCGCCCGGATGTGCCGGAACTGATGGCGGCGATGGATGTGGTCGCTCATACCTCGATTGTTGCCGAGCCCTTCGGCCGTGTGGTGGTGGAGGCCATGATGTGCGGGCGTCCGGTTGTCGCCACGCGCGGCGGCGGTGTTACCGAAATCATCCGTGACGGCGAAACCGGCCTTCTCGTGCCGCCGGGGGATGCATCGGCCCTGGCAGCGGCGATCGGCTGTGTCCTGTCGCAACCTGCTCTGGCGGAAAGGCTGGCGCAAAAGGGGCGGGAGGATGTGAGCCAGCGTTTCTCGCTGGAGGAAACCTGCCGCTCCGTTTCCGCGCTGCTGAGGGAGGCGGCGTGAAGTTTCGCCCCGGCGATCGACAGGAACAGGCAATGCCGGCAGGCGGAAGGGTCAGGATGCGCATTCTCGTAAACATGCCGAGCCAATATGGTGGCAAGGCCTCTGGTGTGGCCCGCGTGACCTTCAGCCTGCTGGAGCGGCTACTGGAGCAGACGGGTGACGACTATGTTCTGCGCTCTCCCTGGACGCGGGCGCAACTGCCTGAAAACCTGCGCGACAGCCGCTTGCAGCTCATCGAGACTCCCCGGCCGCGCGTCATGGTTTTCGATGTGGTGCGTCAGGCCGCGATGCTGCCCGCGCTCTGCCGCCGGCACGGTATCGATGTACTGTTTAATGCCGATCCTTTTGGAAGTCCCCTCGGGGGCAAACGGCGTCTCACCCTTGTTCATGATCTTTATTTCAAAACCATTCCCGAACAGATCGGCTGGCGGGCGACCCTGACGACCGATTTCATCTTTAAGCTGATGATGGCCGGTTCGGATCGGGTCATCTGCGTATCCGAAGCGACGCGGAAGGATCTGGGGCGTTTCTATCCAGCCGCTGCCGATAAGAGCATCACCATTCATTCCGATAGCACGCTGAATGTCGATCCCGGGGTTTTCGACACGCTGCCGCCTGTTCCCGGACGCTACATACTGGCGGTCGGAAACGCGACGTCCAATAAGAATTTCGCTCTCCTGGGCAAAGCCTTTGCCATACTCGGTAAAAAATGGCCGGATTTGCGCATCGTGCATGTTGGCCGCGACGAGGCGGAGGAAATCGCCGGCGCGCTGGACGATCCGGAATTGAAAGCCCGGCTGATCCGGCTTTCCGGCATAGATGACCGGCAACTGGCCGAACTTTACCGTCACGCAGCCTGCCTTTGCGTCCCCTCCACCTATGAAGGCTTCTGCCTGCCGGTGCTGGAGGCGCAGCAGCTGGGATGCCCGGTCGTCTGCTCCAATCGTTCGGCAACACCGGAGATTGCCGGCGAAGGCGCCCTGACTTTCGATCCGGCGGATGCCCAGAGCCTTGTCGACACGCTTGAGCGACTTTTGGACAATCCGGAACTGGCAGAAAATCTCCGCCAGGCGGGTTATGAAAACCGCAAATTATATTCGTGGCGGAAGGCGGCGGAGAGCTACGCGCGGCTTTTCAAGCAAGGAGCCGCAGCCTGAAGAGGGACGCTGTCGTCACGGTCATGCGGTTTTGCACACATCCGCATAGAGCTTTTCATAGGCCGCGATGACCCTTTCGGGCTCAACGCCTTGGCGAATTCGCTCCCGGGTTTCAGGTGTTTCCGCAAGCATGGCGGGATTGCGCATCGCTTCTGCCATGCGTGCGGCCAGTTCGGCGGCATTGCCCGGGGCGAACAGGCGTTCCGGCCTGTCCGCGCCGATCTGTTCGGCGACACCCGCAAGATTTGAGCCGATGACGGATACGCCGCGCAAAATGGCTTCAGCGACGGTGCGGCCGAAGGCCTCCGGCCATAGGGGTGGCACGATGAGGCAATCTATGCCGGCGAAGAAACGATCGGCCTCCACATAGCCCGGAAATTCGACAGGCAGGCCGGCTGCCTTTTGCTGATAGGCCTCGATGCCATCCGGCGCGCGGCCCGCCATGACCGCTCGCCAGCCCTGCGGCGGCAAAAGCCGCAACGCTTCTATCAGCAAGTCAGCCCCTTTCGCCGCTTCGATGCGGCCCAGATAGCCGAAAACCAGCGGCTCGCCGGGCGTGCGGGGAATGCGCGGTTCTGGCGAATCGGGTGGTGAGATGGCATTCCAGATCACCGTGCGGCGGTTTTCGGGAACATGGGTAAAAAAGCCTGCCCGCACGTGGCGTTCGACGATATCGCGACCGACGCCGGCGAGAGCATCGACCGCGCATTGGCAACGCCGGTGGAGATAAGAAAAGGCACGGCATTTTTTGCTGCTGCCATCGCAGATATGCCCGTCATGAAACAGGGAGCCATTGGTGCACATGCTCGTGAAATCATGCAGGGAATGAACCAGCGGAACGCCGCGCTTGCGAATCATCGGCCAGATCAGCGGCGTCAGTTCCGATAGTGAATGGGTATTGACCACGTCCGGCCGGAAATCATCGATGACACGCGCAAGCCGGCGAACGAGCCGCGGATCCAGCTGCACAGCGATCTTGTAGTATTTTCGCTTCCATTCCGGTTGTTGCCCCCAGTCGCCGATAAAGAAGGGCGTGGTATGCCCGAGACGGTGAATGGTGAAACCGTCGCGTTGTTCCGCTGCCTGCTCTTCACGCGAGATGGCGGCCACCGCGACGGTGTGCCCCTTATCCGCAAGTCCACGCGCGAGGTCTTCCACGAATACTTCCGCGCCGCCCACCCGATCGGGAGAAAACAGCGAGGTTATTTGCAATATCCGCATGCTCAAATTCCTGCGCCTTCAAGATCACGAAACCTGTTTTGCATTCGTAAAATCCGTTATTGCAGACGAAGCGGCGTTTGTACTGTCTGGTCGGAACGGACCGGCACCGGCATTGCAGCGTCTTCCGGAAATTGTCTCCGCCGTTTGCGGCCTTCCCGCTCCATTCCCGGCGGGTTCAGACAAAGCGTGACGACCGGGGCGAGGAAAACGGCATAGGCCATGGCAAAGCCTGGAATCTGCAGTGAAAAATCAAGCGTCGAATGCAACAGGACGAGTAGCAGCGCGGCAAGGCCGAGATGAGAGGCATAACGATAATTTCTGCGTTTCAGCGCCCCGCGAATGAAAATCACCAGTTGGATGAGCACAAAAAAAGCGAGATAAAACGGGAAAGCCGTACCGAGTGTCAGCAATCCCTCCGCGTAGACGTTGTGGGCATGGGTGACGACGGCGTCCACCCCGCACCGCGCCACATGATAGGGCGCATAGACTTCCGTAAAGCTTGCAAGGCCCGACCCCTGCGGCCAATTGTCGGCGATGGCGCGGGCGATGCCCGGCATGTAGCAGAAGCGCATATCGTCTTCCAAACGCGTTTCCATGCGAAGCGCCACCCGGTTGGCGAAAAGCGCGAAGAGGGCGATGGCGATTGCGATCAGGAGCGCGGCACGACGTCTCGTCCCGCGCTGCCTACGCCGGCTGGAGGCTCCATTGCGGCCGGTTCTGGGGGGAGAGTTGAACACAATCAGCAGGATCAGGACAATCAGCGCTGCGAGGCTTGAGCCGATCCCCGCACGCGATCCCGTCAACATTAACGCGATGAAACAAAAGCCCGCGAGGACGCCAAGAAAAGCGGCCCTGCGGATGAGCTGTTTCTGCTCCGCCGGCACGGTGAGGCGATTTGCCACGAGCGCTTTTACCCTAGCCCAATCCGGAGCGAGGAGGCTTTTGTGTAATAGTGCGGCGAGCGTGAGAAGGATGAGACCGAAGAAGGTCGCGGCGGTATTGCGATTGACAAAAAGGCCGGTAAGGCTGCCGAGGTAGAAGCGCTTCTGGATGAGGCCGAGAGCTTCGGGAAAAAGCACGAATTGCACGATGGAAAACAGCGCGAGCCAGCCACCGGCGATTGCGAACCATCGCAGCGTCTTTGCCGCACGCTCGTCGCTATCGAAAAGCACAAGGCCGGCCATGAAGGCGCCGAAGGGCAGGGCGGCGCTCATGAGGCCGAGCCGGTCATCCGCCGGCGTCAGTGAGATTGTGGCGGCTGGCGCAGTCTGCATGAACATGGCGGCGGTGGACCATGCCGGATTGAGGCGCGCGATGCCGGGTATGGAGGAGGTCTGCAACAGCACCTGAACGATGAGCGCTCCCAATAAAAGGCAGGCTGCTGCGAGTACCTTACCCGCACCGGCCTTCGGTGGTCCGAACAGGAGGATCGATGGCAACAGCAGGAGATAGATCCCGGCCGTGACGACGATGCGACTTTCTATTTCCGTTGCGCCCCTATTGAGAAGCGCCAGCAGAAATATTGCCCAGAATGCGGCTATTGCGACCGGCCGGACATAGTCCCGAACCGCCACCAGTGGGGGCTGCGGGGAGGAGAGCGGTTCTGATCGGGCTTCGGTGAGCGACATATCTTTGGGCTTTGTCGGAATTGTTTGTGGTGGCTATGCCGCGAATATCGACGCGGCTCAGCCGCTTCATTATTTTAGATCATGACAGCGGCGCGGGACGTTTTGTGTCTGCCGGCGGTGGCTTTGGGCAGATTTCCGCCAGTGTCCATCGCAGGATTTCCCCCTGCCTGCCACAGACGACGGCCGTATCCGCCTCGCGGGCCGACTCGGCCTCGGGCAAGGTGTTCTTCGGAAACTGCTGCCACATCACGAAACGCCCACGGATCAGATTGGCATCGGCAGGCCCATAGAGCTGGGAGAAATTCATCAGCACGGCGACTTCCATCGGCGAGGCGTTGCGCAGCGAGCGAACCATGGCAAGACGCAGCCAGACATCGCCATTTGCGGGAAAACAAGAGAGCGAATGGCGAATAAAGGTTTCGGCAAAACCGAGACGCGTCGCGCCGGGATCGGATGCCGGATCGACGCCATTTGCATCGAGATCGGCTAGAACGAGCCTTAGTCCGGCTTTGACGATATCCGAACGGCAGATTTTTTCGCTAACGATGGGCTGGAGTTCAGGGACCGTTTCCGCAAGGAGATCTGGCGCGAGGCCATTATTGTCGTCGGCGATCCGCGCCAATGCGACAATATCGGAAAACCGCCGGCTTTGCGAAAAGGCCTGCGCCGCCACGGACAGGACAAAGATGGAAATGACGAGGACCGGTACGACCGCGAGGATTTTCCGCAGGCGCACCACACCGTCACGCCTGGTCATGGTAATATCGTGTATAGCGCGAATGATAATATTCGCTCGACCCATAGGCGCGATAAAGCTTCAGCTTTTCGGTGTCCACCTTGTTGAGGACGACGCCGAGGCACTTCTTGCGGATATGAACCTCATTCTCCACCGTGTTCCGCACTGCCCTGCGGGCGGTTTTGCCCCATTCCGTGACGAAGATGAAACCGTCGATCCGCCCCGCTATGGCGCGTGCATCGACCACCGGCCCGAGCGGGGGCAGGTCGACGATGATATAATCGAAAGCATTGCTCACTTCGGCCAGCAGCTTGTGCATTTGCGCCGAGGTCAGCAGTTCGGAGGAATGAGGGACACGCTGTTTGACCACCGTGGGCAGGAAAGCGAGCCGTGTCTTTTCGTCACGAAGCAGCACATCCTGCACGCTACGGCCTTCCAGCAATACTTCGAGTAGGCCTTCGCTCGCGTGACGCGCCATGGCGCGCGTGGCGCCGGGATTGCGAATATCGGCATCCAGCAGCAGGACCCGCGCACCCTGCCCGGCAAGCAGCTGCGCCAGATTGATGGAGATCGTGGATTTCCCTTCGCTCGGCAAGGCTGAGACGACACCGACAATCCGCGCTCCGCTTTTGGCGGGAATACCGAGATCGATGGCGAGCCTGGTGCTGCGCAGGGTTTCGGCGAAGGAGGAGAGCGGATGGTCGACCGCGTAGCGCGCAACGCTGGTGGGGCGCGTCAGGGCCGGATGGCCGCCTTCCTGATCTTCTATTATCGCCTTGTTGTTCTGGATGAGCGGGGTATTGCCGAGGAATTCCAGCCCGAGAACGTCTCGAACCTGTTCCCCGGTGCGAAAAAACCGGTCGCGGAATTCACGGAACATGGCGATGCCGCCACCGGCCGCAGCGCCCATGATCATGAACAGGGCCAAAATGAGGGGCTTGTTCGGCTTGCTCGGAATTCTGGGCGGCATAGCCTTGGAAATCACGCGCGCTTCCGTCACGGGGAAGGATTGCTGCTGCATCGCTTCCTGATATCGCTGCAGGAAGGTCTGGTACATGTTCTTGTAGGTTTCGGCCTCGCGCTGCAACTCGCGCAGCTGAACCTGTGTCTCGCTGGCGGAGTTGCTGATGTCGGTCGCCTTGGCGACACTCTCGGCAAGCGACTTTTCCCTCGCTTCAGAGACTTCCAAATCGCTTTTGTAACTTTGCGCGATACGGCTGATTTCCTGAAACATCAGCCGTCGGTATTCCTGCATTTCATTGCGCAGACGTACCGCCTGAACGTGGTTGCTGCCGAGCCTGCCGGTGATTTCCGCTTCGATCTTGGAAGCTTCGAGATATTTTTTGCGCAGGTCGTTGGCGACCGAGCTGTCGAGAATATCGGTAACGACCGCATCGACATCGTCGGTGGCGAGAATATGTTCGATGCGTTGCACCCGCGCCCTTGCCCTGGCGGTTTCCGACTGCGCCAAAATCAGAGCGCTATTGGATTCCGCCAGCTGCTGATCGGAGAGCAGGCTGTTATTGCCGGTCGAGATCAGATTATGTTCGGCGCGAAACTTCTGCACGGCCAGATCGGTTTCGAGCGCCCGCTGGCGCAGCTCGGCAATACGGTCGGACAACCAGTCGCTGGCCCGCCGCGTCGCCTCATATTTGGAATTCAGCTTGTCCAGCAGATAGGCCGAGGCCACGGCATTGACGATCTGCGCGGCGAGAACCGGCGATGTCGAATTATAGGTGAGTTCCAGCGCGTAGGTCCGGCCGATGCGCTTGACGCTGAGGCCATCCAGCAGCTGGTCCGACAGCGATCTCTTCAGGGTTCCATTATCAACCACCGCCTCTTTTTTCGCTGGCGAGAACCATTGCGAAACATTGACGAGCGAGCGGATCGTGCCGAATATCGAGCTCAGAAGCGACGCACGCGTTGCCCTGAATTCCTGATTTTCCGTGAGATTGAGACTATCGACAACGGCAAGCCCGATGGTTTCCGATTGCAGCACCTCGACCTGACTGAGAATGGAAGCCTCATCCTCTATGACTCCGCCGATTGTCGAAAGCTGTTCGACAATCTGGCTGTTATTGCGGTCGATCAGCAGCGTCGCCGTCGCAGAATAGATCGGAACGGCCGTTGCGGCAAAGGCGAGGCCGATTGCTCCGGCGACTGCCACCGCGGCAAGCACGATGCGCCACTGCCGGCGAATCATCGCAAGAACGGCGTCGATATCGATAAACTCGGACGTCAGCCCGCCTTTATCGTAGTCAGCCATCGTCAGGGGATCGTGCCTTTGCAACAACTGTCAGCCTCGCTCTTTTAGGCGGGCGCAGCGCCCGCCAAGTCACGGTTGCATCACAGAACTGGCAGCAGCCTTCCCTCAGGGAAAGGCGACAAAGCCAAACTCAAACGGGACTTGTGCTCGTCGTCGTGCTGGTGCTGCCGGTTGAAAGCGATCTGCCGCGGCCAGCCGGCGGGCTTCCGCCACCCGCCTGTGCGGTGCCGCCTGCGGCACCTGCCGTTCCCGAACCGCCGATGCTGTTGGCGCTTGCCGGCGAGGAACCGGCGCCGCCGATCGGCGAAGCCGCCGCTGCGGCCGCCGCAGGGGCGGCCGGACCGGCAGCCGTTCCTTCGATATTTTCGCTAAAGGCGATCAGCAGATCGGCGGGTACGTTGGCGCCCTTTGTCTGCAACTGGATGGCGGCTGCGAGTATCGTGTTGCCGTTCCTCATCGCGGTGGCGTGGGCGAGCGCCAGGCCTTCGCCGACGACTTCGGAGAAGGCCTTGTTGCCGACCTTCTGGGCCAGTGCGACGATGGTCGGCAACTGGCCGGAGTCCCTCAGGATGAGGCCGGAAAGCTGTTCGGAGAACTGTGCCGCGCTGGTGGAAACGGCGATGATCGGAAACCCGCTCGTCACTTTTCCGGTTACGTCGGCTGTTGCCGCATCCGTGGTGGAAGCGATGGTGACCAGATCCCTGATCATGCCCTGCGTCGGAGACTGCTTGAACAGTTCCGCTGCGGCAATGGAAACCGTGTCCGGATTGGTGGTGTTGACGCGGCTCAGAAATGCAGCGGTGGTTTCATCGGCGGCCTTGACGGGTGCGCCTGTTGCCGCGCTCTCAACGGAGGGCGCCTGCTGCGGTGTGGCCGGCGGTGCGGTTTCCACGTTCTGTGCGTTGGCAACAGCGGAAAAGAGACCCATGCTGGCAATAAACATCGCACCAACGAGCATCGAGCCGTTACGAATGCGGGGCATCCAACTCTCCAAATCTTTTAAAATACGACTTTAAATACATCCAATGCCGGGCAAGGTTACCCAACATCTAAAATTTCTTTTTAAATCGCACAGCCCAAGCAAAGGATCAAGCGCTAAAATAAACCTGCGGCGGAAACCCTCAGCTATTGTTAACGGCCGCCCTTGCCTTTCTCTGGTTTGCTCATGACACGGCGACTTTCCGTGGCGCTGTTATCAGCCGGTCACGCAGCCAGATGTTGGCCGGCCTTTCAACAAGGACGTGGAAGGTGTGGGCTATGGCGACGGTGCTGACGACGATGACGAGATAAACGAGGTTGCTCCACTCGGGCGGGAAGGTGACGCCCCTGAAGAGCATCAAGACGCTGCGACCCGGCAGCGCCCGCTTTTGCGGGGCGGAAGTTCAGTATTCAAGCAGGCTATCATGCAATAACGCGACGCGATACACACAATTTTGCGATGCGGCATTTCGTCGGCGCCATTCAGAAAACTTCTAGAACCGTAAGCTGGTCGCTGACCGAAAGCCGGTATTGCCCGCTTTCCTGCGTAATTGTCTGCTGGCTCACGGAGCCGTCATCGCGGAAACGGTGTGCGATAACGTGACTATGCTGGCCGGCCACCGAAAATGTTGCAATCCGTTCGGCGGGCGGGTTTTCGATGCGGGCCGGCCATTGCCAGCCGGAAATTCCAAGCCAGACGGGCACGAGCAAAGCACCGTCCGGTCTCACCAGATGCAGCGACAACCTTTGGGAATCGGCAGTGAGGAAATCGAGCTGTCGTTTCTCCGGTCCGGTTTGCCGTTCTGCCCTGCAGAGGGAAAGAAGGGCGCGAACGGCCTCGTAGGCTGGGGTGCGGCTCAGATCGTGGCGCAGGAGGCCGAAGGAGGATTCCGGGTTTGTCTCATCGGCGGCGAAGCTTGAAACCATTTCATAGATGTAGGACCGGCGGATACCGCTGATGAAGCACCAGAGCAGCATGCGCGGCATATAGCGCGCCTTGATGCCTTCGGTGACGGGGAAATGAAAGGTCTTGGTTTGCAGCGAGGTATGGTAGCCCATTTCCGTGGCGAGCACCGGCCTGCCGGCCGCTATATGCGCCGAAGCGGCGACGGATTTCGAGAGTGCCCCCGGACCGGTCGTTTCGGGATGCTCCATCCCGGCGTAAGCGTGGATATTGCCGTAATCGCAGGCATTTTTCAGGTCCAGCGCCAGCGCTCTGTTCGACAGGACATAACTTGGCGCCGCAACGGGCACCGCACTCAGGCGCGGAACCGAGCGGATGGCGTCGTGCAGCGCCGCCTGATGCTCCGCCGAAATACGCGGAGCATTTTGCGGGTCCTTCGTCAGGTTAGGCTCATTGCTGCCCTCGAAAATATCGATACCCGCGTCGCACCAGTCGTAAAAATCCGCCAGTCTGTCGAGCGGCGTGGAAACGTAAGGGTTTAGATTATCGTAACAGATGATGGTGAGGCGAACGCCCGCCGCCACGATCCGGCGCAGCCGCCGAAAGACGGGGCTGTCGCGACTGTCTCTCGCGGTGATCAGCCCGTCATCGCGCAGATGCCGGACGCCCAGTGCTTCGAGTTCGGGCACGATCCGCTCGAACTGTTCCGGATAGACGCCCGTGGGACGGGTGAAGTGACCGCACACCCCTACACTGTCCAGAAAGGCTTCGGTACTGGCCGAAGCAACCGTCTGCGCCCGTGCGGGAATGGCCTGCAAACCGGAGGCGGCGACTAATGCAAGCGGCGCGGCTGAAAGCAGGTTGCGCCGTGTCAGGCTGCCCATGGCGATCGGCGTTTTTCCATTCATCTGCGCCTCCTGGTGTGTCCGGAGAAAATATAAGCCGGACGTCATCACACGGACGTCGCCGTTTAAATGGCGGTGATGCCTCCCAAGGCTTCGAGATCAGAATGTCCTGGAAGTTTTCGGCATCCACAATCGCCCTGAAATTCATGTCTCTGAAATAAAACAGATATTATCAACTCGAATATTATCATCAGCTGCAATGCAACCGATTTCTTCCGATTGCCTGCACTTTAAAGTGGCTAAACCGTAACACGACACCGGTTCTTTTCGCAACACCGCATGGCTTTTGCCGCGCCGCAAAAAAAATCACTTGAAATAGCGCCGATTCCCGTGCTTTTTGAAAAGTAGATTTTGGTAATTCATATTTCAAACATTAGTTCTGCTCCGGCTCTTTTATTTTTGCAGATGTCTCACTGGTCTCCTGGAATGAGGTGAGACGAACGAGCCCGGGATGGACGCCATAGATTTTCGATGAAGGAAAACAGAGCGTATCCGCATGAGAATTCTCCATCTTAGCAGCCTTTATCCGCCGCATATCGTTGGTGGATGCGAACGCTCGGTCGAACACCTCGCCGAGGAACTCGTTTCCATGGGACATACGGTCGGCGCCGCCTGTATCGAGCGACAGGCCGAACCGAAAACCATGCGCAACGGCGTGACCGTTTACCGCATGTTCCACAACAACGATTTCTGGCTCGAGGACTGGCCGCAATATTCGCCGCAGCAGCGGCGCATGCAGAAGCTCAAGCAGCAATGGAATTTCGACGTCGAAAAGCAGTTCGAAGCCGTTCTCGACGATTTCAAACCTGACGTTCTCAACACCCACTCGCTTCTGGATGTGACGACGCTGGTTTGGCGGGCGGCGCATAAGCGCGGCATTCCAATCGTTCACACGATCTGCGAATATGATCTCCTGTGCGGCAACGCCGCCATGTTCAAGGGCGGCAAGCCCTGCGAGCACATCCATCTCGGCTGCCAGGCGGTGAATTTCACCAAGAAATTCACCCAGCGCTATATCGCGGCTGTCGCAAGCGTCGGCACGGAAATCCTCAAGACGCATGTCAATCACGGGCTTTTCCACCACATTCCGGAAAGCCTGCGCCGCGTCATCTTTTATTCCTGCACGGTTCCCGAGGGCGATCCCGTCGCCCGCCGGCAGATCGACCGCACTGGCCGGCCGCTGACCTTCGGTTATATCGGTCGTATCAATACGGAAAAAGGCGTCGGCAACATGGTCGATGCCTTCAAGGAAATCGGTCACGGCAACTGGCGCTGTCTGGTCGCCGGCCATGCGATGGACGATTCGATCGAACGCTTCACGGCTCAGGCCGGCGATCTGCCGATTGAATTCGTCGGCTGGGCGAAACCGAAGGAGTTTCTCGAAGAGATAGACGTGCTCATCGTTCCTTCCTTCTGGGCGGAGCCTTCGCCACGCACGATCTACGAGGCGTATGCCATGGGCGTGCCGGTCATCGGCGCAGCCTCCGGCGGCATTCCGGAGCTGATTGGCGAGACCAACCATGACTGGCTGTTTGAGCCAGGCAACGCCACCGACCTTGCCGCCCGTATCCGCCGGGTGCTGACGCTTTCGCGCGAGCAATTGCCGACGGAGGCCGATTTCGGAAACATCGTCGAGGAATCCACCTCACGGCGGGTCGGCGAAAATTATGTGAAACTCTATGAAGACGTGCTGGCGAAAAGCAAGGCTGCAGCCGCATGACGGGCCTGCGGATGCCACGCGCTGATCTTTCAGCCGCGGGCAGGGCGCCTTCCCGTGTTTCCGGGTTTTGCAGATGTTGAAGTTGGACGAAAACGCTCCCCGTCTTGAAAGGCGCTCGGTCACGAGCGCCCTGTGGAGTGCGGTCGGCGGTTATGGCAACGTCTTTCTGTCTTTCGTCGTCTTCCTCATTCTGGCGCGCCTGCTGACGCCGGACGAGTTTGGGCTTGTCGCCATTGCAACGGTTTTCGTGGATATCATCCTCGTCATCGCCCGCGGTGGATTGCCGGAGGCGGTGCTGCAGCGACCGGAGCTGGACGAAGACTATGCCGACACGGCCTTCTGGTTTTCACTCCTGTGGGGAGCCGTGCTGTGCGCTTTGCTTTCGCTGGCGGCGCCTTTCCTCGCGGGCCTGTTTGGAATTGCAGAACTCAGCCCGGTCTTGATGGCGCTCTCCACCGTACTCTTCATTATGGGTGCCGGCACCATTCATGAAGCCCGCCTGCAGCGTGAGTTCGCGTTTCGCAAGCTTGCCATGCGTGCGCTCCTGTCCAATTTTCTTGCCGGGGTGATCGCAATCGCTCTGGCCCTGAATGGGTGGGGCGTATGGGCAATGGTCGTGCAGAGGCTGATTGCCAGTCTTGTGACGACTTGTATGAACTGGATTGCCTGTGGATGGATCCCGCGTCCGCGTTTCATCAGAGCTTATGTAGCGGATCAGTGGAGTTTCGGGTCGCGCATCTTTGCGGCAAATTTCCTGGTGGGTCTCAATGTCCGGCTGCAGGAGCTGATTGCCGCGACCTTTCTCTCGACCGCGGCCGTGGGGTACATCCGGTTGTCATGGCGGTGCATCGATCTCGTCAGTCAGCTGGCCGTCATTCCACTGACATCGGTGGCGTTGACGAGCTATGCACGCATCAATGCCGAGAACAAATCCCTCGAACATGCCTATTTCGGCTTCATCCGGCTGTCGGGCATCATTGCTTTCCCATGTTTCCTCGGTCTTGCGGCCACGGCGCCTGTTCTTGTTCCCGTTGCTTTCGGCGAAAACTGGGCGGCCGCCGCACCGGTCACGCAATTATTGTGTCTGACAGCTTTGCCGTTTGTCGCCAATTCATTCGTCTGGCCACTGCTGACCGCCATCCGGCAGGGCGGAAAAACCCTGTACCTGTCGTTTTTGCAGGTTGTTATCGGCTGTGGGCTTGGTCTGGCCGCTGCGCCTTTCGGCTTGGTGGCGGTTACTCTCGCTCATGTCGTGCGGGCTTATCTGACTTGGCCGGTCGCTTTGGTCAGTGTCCGAAACAGCGCCGGCATTTCGATAGGCGGCACGCTTCGCACCTGCATGCCACCGCTCATCGCGGCCTTCACCATGGCTGTTCTGGTTAGCGGTCTTTACTGGATGATGGGGGAACGTTTCTCCAAACCGGTAACACTATGCCTGCTGGTCTCGGCAGGGGCGGTGATCTATCCGGCTCTGCTTTTTATCACCATGCCCGGGGACATACGGGGGGTGCTCAAAGAGGCCAGGGCGCTTTTTTCACGAAAATGAAATTGCAGAACGACTTAATTTCAGGACGAGGTTCCAATGAAGACGATTACCATTCTCGATACAACCGTAGCCTCGGACAATCTCGGCGATCAGATCATTCTCGATGCCGTCAAGGAGGTGCTGCTTGAGGTTGTTCCTCAAGCTTATCCCTATCATGTGGCGACGCATGAATATATGACGAACGTCTCGAAATCGCTGCTGCGCAAGAGCGAAGCTGCCTTTGTTGCCGGCACCAATATTCTCGCATCGAACATGGAAGCCCGCGTTTTGTGGAAGTTGCTGCCGTGGGATGCATTCGCCTTCCGGGAGGCTGTTCTGCTCGGCTGCGGCTGGATGAATTACATGAAACAGCCGAACGCTTATTCGCGCTGGATTCTGAAAAAAATTCTGTCGGATGAATTCACACATGCGGTGCGTGATAATTACACCGCCGAAAAACTTAGGTCATTGGGCAAGAAGGTTCTGAACACCTCTTGCCCGACCATGTGGGGCCTTGATCCGGACCATTGCAGGTCCATCCCTACTTCCAAGGCCTCTTCCGTTGTCACAACGCTGACCTTCTACCTCAACCGCCAGGAGGAGGACAAGAAGATGATTGAAATTCTGAAGGATCGTTACGACAACGTCTATTTCTGGCCGCAGCAGCGCGAAGATGCGGCTTATCTTGCTTCCATGAATATTTCCGGGCTGAAGTTCATCGATCCGACGCTCGCGGCCTATAACCACTTTCTTGATAATGAGGATGTGGATTTCGTGGGAACGCGCCTGCATGGCGGCATTCGTGCGATGCAGAAATTTCGCCGTGCCCTAATCGTCAAAGTCGACAACCGGGCCACGGAAATTTCCAAGGATACTGGTTTGCCGGCCATGGATCGTAAGGATTTCGACAGAATGTCGAACTGGATTTCCGGGAGCGGGGTGCCGCCGATAAAGTTGCCGGTGGAGGCAATCGAAAGCTGGAAACAGCAGTTCAGGAGAGCGTGAAAACTCCGCAATCCGTCGCGCGCGCGCATCAGGGTCGTCTTTCTGGAAATGAGCCGATTGTTCATCTCAACCGATCAGGTGCAAGCCCGCATCCGAAAGCCTGAGAACGGTAAGCCTGCCCGTGGTGAATGCACCCGTGTCGATGCCGATCCGTTGCGGGCCGGTTTCCGGTTCGGTTACCGGCGTGTGGCCGTGGATGACGACGAGGTCCAGCCCGGCCCCCTGCGACAGGAAAGGTTCCCGGATCCAGAGCATGTCCTCATCCGTCTGCGCCTCCAGCGGCAATCCCGGTCTTAAGCCGGCATGCACGAAAATATAGGGTCCTATCCGGGCGTAGATCGGCAGGCTGGATAAAAGCTGGCGGTGGGGTTGCGGAATTGCGCCGAGCAGGGCGTCCCTGAATGGCTGCAGTCTCAGGCGGCCCTTTTGCAGGAAATAGTCGATATCGACGCCGTAGGATAAAAGCGTCTGGCGGCCACCGAAGTGCAGCCAGTGCATATTCTGCTGCGGATTTTCGAGAAAGTCATGGAAGAGCTGCTCATGGTTGCCGCAAAGCGCAATGCGGCGCAGCGGCGCGGGTGGCGGCTGCAATAAATGTTCGAGAACGCCACGGGAATCGCGCCCGCGATCGACATAGTCACCGAGGAGAACGACCAGCGCGGGAGAAGGGTCGGGCCCCAGATCGGCAAGGATTTTCCGCTCCGCCTGCAATAGCAGGTCGAGGCTGCCATGCACGTCGCCAATGGCATAGATCGGGAAGGAGGCCGGCTTATCGCCAAGGTCAATTCTGCGCCGCCTCCGGTCGTCGCGGGAGGCTGGTTGTTTACGACCGCGAATCCAGTTGAGCACCTTGGGCATAGCTGCCGATACTGTCTCTCCCGCACAAGGTCAAGAGCGTTGAAGGCGGCTGTCGCATCGCCCGCCAAAGCTGCGTTGACGCGCCGATTCTGTGGGGAAAGAATACCCGCTTTGATGGTCGAAAGATACGTTGCCTTAAACCGTCAACCGAAATGCCTGCCGTCCGAAAGGGCGGCTTCGGCCTGAAACCGTGTTCTAGAGTTTCAGCCAGACACGCGGGTCCTCGTGCGACTGGATCTTGATCCATTTCAGATCCACCGCTTTCCATGGCTTGACGACATTGGTGCGGTTATCCAGCACCAGATCGCCCTGGCTGGTGCTGACGACCAGAACGGCATGTCCTATGCCATCCGTCGTGCGGGCTGTTGCGATGCGCAGGGCGCCTGAAGGCCAGCCGGCGCGCAGGAGGCGTTGCCGCTTGGTCACCGCGAAATCTTCGCAGTCGCCGCTTGCCGGGTTCAGTTTCCAGTCGTCTTCGCCGTCCTGTTCGCTGGCATAGATTATCGAGGTGTTGATCTCGGCGTTGATGCGCTGGAGTTCCGTGCGCTTCTGCTTGCTCAGTTCCACTGTATCGCGGTCGCCAATCCGGAGGCACTGGTCGGCGGCGCTTTCACAGAATTTCGCAAAGGCAATGGGTGCGATGGTCGGACGGCTCGTGGTCATGAACTGGCCGGGCCGCGAGGCGCCGGGCTTCTGGGCAAGGCCACCGAGCTGGACGGCGGACGCCGTTGTCGCAACACTTGCCGCCACGCCGGCAGCGACGGCAAAAATCTTTGCCAGACGGATTGTTCTCTTCGCCATGTCCTTGCCCCTGCACAATTGTTTTGTCTTGTCTTGTGCCTGGCACCATAGCGACCCATTCTTGCGGGCCGTTTAAGTCGATAGATTGCATTTTAACGAAATCTAATTTTGTTACAGCGCGCTGAAAACAGCCGGAAAGCCGGGTTCGCGCTCACCTGCAGCGGGTCCTGCCCTCGGTGTCGACAATACAGGTCTGCTGCGGGACAGCCCGCCTGAGTTCACGCCGGGTCTCGGGGGAGGCGCGGCTTGCCGGCGGCCGGTCGTAATTTCGGTAAACTTCGAAATTGCGCCCGCCGATCGTTCCCTGCGCTCCGCCGCGGCCATCCGGCGTCACTTCGAAATTCTGATATTGCTGGGCATGGGCGCCCACGGAGAGGAAGATCATGGCGGTCAGGACGCCGGCCGCCAGACCGCCCCGCAATGCTGCTGCTTGCTGCCTGCCCAACCTCATGACCGTTCCTCCATCGAAGAAATGATGAATGCCGCCGCCGCACATTTGCCATGCCCGGCGCGCATTGATTTTCCAGTCGTCCGTTGGGGGTAATCATATCACCGATAGTGCATCCGGTGTGAGAAGGATTTGTGTCTGGCAAAGGCCCGAATCGCCCTCCTGCCGCATCGGCCAGCGGTGTCACAACGCCAGGAGGTGTCCCGTGCCGTTCGATCGTCAGGAATGCGAAAAAGGCCATTCTGCGGCTCAAAAATTAAGCTCTTCGCCGCTGCATTTATAGGCTTCACAATCCTGTAACAACGGACCTAATATACAAGTGCAGATGCCGAATCGCTCAGGAGAAGCCCTTGACGATTGCAGTTTCACCACAGGCCCTGCCGGCGCTCGTTCTGAACGCAGACTACAGGCCACTGAGTTATTATCCCTTGTCGTTATGGTCCTGGCAGGACGCGATCAAGGCCGTCTTTCTAGACCGTGTGAACATCATTGCAGAATATGATCACGCGGTGTCGTCCCCCAGCTTTTCCATGCGGCTGCCGAGCGTCGTCAGCCTCAAGACCTATGTGCAGCCCACCCGCAACCCCGCCTTCACCCGCTTCAACGTTTTCCTTCGGGACAAGTTCGAATGCCAGTATTGCGGCACGCGGGACGAATTGACCTTCGACCATGTGATTCCCCGCGCGCATGGCGGTGAAACCACCTGGCACAATGTCGTTGCGGCGTGCTCTCCCTGCAACCTTAAAAAAGGCAGCAAGCTTCCCAAGCAGGCGGGCATGTTCCCGGCGCAGAAGCCCTTCCAGCCGACGGTTCAGGATCTGCACAATAACGGGCGGCTGTTCCCGCCCAATTATCTGCACGAAAGCTGGATGGACTATCTTTACTGGGATACCGAGCTGCAGCCCTGATCTTTCGAGGACTGCAACGCGGTTTTCCGCTTACCGGCTTTTACGGCTCGCGCCAAAAAAGGCGACTGCCGCAAGTGCAACGCTTGCGATGACATTCCAGCCCGCGAAGGAAAGGCCGAGCACCCGCAAGGCCGCGTCGTTGCAGGAGGGGGCCTTGATGGCGTTCAGATTGCCCAAGAGATCGCCGGCATTGGTGGTGATGGAAGGCGCCCCGGTGGCGCAGGTGATCGGCCCTTCCCAGAACCCCCACTCCACACCGGCGTGATAAACGCCGAGCCCGGCGCCGATCAGCATCGCCACGCCGATAAGGGCAAGCAGCAGCCGGGTGATCTGGACCGGCAATTTGAAGATGCTGGTCGCAATGGCCAATATGCCCAGCGGAATCGCGTAATAATAGGGATCGCGCTGCAGCAGGCACAGCGCGCAGGGCGTATAACCGCCAATATGCTGGAAACCGAGGGCGGAGCCGACGGTGAAGATCATTCCCGCCGTGACGCCGAGAGCGGCGAGCGTGCGGCTATTGTCGGCGGTGGTCGCATTGGCCATGTTGTTTTCCTCAAACTTCGCGAAGAAGCAGATATCCCGGACGGGCTTTCAAAAAGGCGGGCGTGATGGCGAAATTAAGTCGCCGGTCTTCACGGGGTGTAACGGGATTCGTCTAATCGAGTCCGCCGCATCTGGCAAATGAAAGCCCGGTAATACTCGGAGGCGCGGAAGCAAAGTTTCGTGAGCTTTTCGGCGGCGTGAGACCGTCGAAGAGTTCACTGACGCATGCTGGTGGTGCGGCCCTTAACGATTTTCCCTAGCGTAGCCGCTTTGTTGAAATCACTAGCTTATTCGAAATTGATGCTCCAAGTGATATCGAGCCGAAATCGTTAACAGCTGTTCCGACGTTCTCATTCCTCTCTTCAGCGGCAATCACTCAAAATAGGAGGAGTAGTCGTATAGCAACTCAAGGCAGCCTCCATCGTATGGTTCGATATAAACATCAGCAGCAGGATGGAGGTACGAGGTGAGACGGTTTTGAATATTTACCTGATTAGGAGAGCTGATACCCATCATTCCCGCAATAGCCATCTTGCGTGGTCCTGGCGTGGAATTCTGCAAAAATTCCCAGTTCGATGAACCGAACGAAAAGCCAGAGAAAACCACAATTTCTGCTTCTGCGAGTTTGGCCTCAATTCGTAGCTGGGTATCGTCCTCTTCGACTCGTTCAGTAAATGTCCGGATTCCCTGACTAACCACGAGCAGTTGTTCGGGAGCGGGCTTTTTCCCAAAAGGGATGTCTGGCTCTGGCCCCGATTGCCATGGCAACTTCCCGACCTTTCCATAAACGTGGATAATATTCAGGGAGCTGACAATGTCTTGGGCAGCTCTCTCGCTGATGCCTAGGTAGGATTCAATATGCCCTACGATATATTGCTCGATGCATCGGTCATAATTAAACGTAACAATCGTCACGTTGTTGAACGCCGTGTGGGCATCGCTAGCGACGAGCCCTGTAAATGCCATTGTGCAAAACCGTGATAACCAATTTTCGGTTTCGCTCCTGAACGAGAAAATATAGGCATCAGTTTCCCTCGGCACGACAGGCATCATGTTACTGTAGCGCTCAGCATCAAGAATGCAGGCAGCGATGGCTACCTTGCCGACGGTCACCAAAGTTGGGTTTTCTGAGTGCGTGTGTAGGAAATTGTCAATGGACTCCGCTTTGTCCATGTTGGAAGCAATGAGCTGCTTTATTTCCCGATACGAATGAGCGTTTTCGTGGCTCGCAAGGCCCAAAGGGTTTACGAGGGTGGGCCACAGCTCGTCTGGGTCCGCTTTGAGCTTAGATGCGATTGAGTCTTTGAGACCTTTACCGAGCGGCATATTGTAATCATGTCCCGCGCCAGCGCCTAAGAAAAAAACTGTCTTCTTTGAGAACATGATACCTCCTCGATCATCAATAAGGTATAGTTTATTCACACCGCAAATACGCCGAAATTGCTCTATTTGACAACCTGAACAGCCTCACCACGAGTGCTAGGTTAGTCCGAGTTGCTCAAGATGGAATTATTCCTTCACGCTCAAGGAAATCTCCGACTAGCTCGAAGACGCAGATAGCCCACCGGGAGATTCAGAAAAGTGTATCGGCGTCGGATGGCGCGCACTTTACACGTATTGTTTTGGCAGAGGGGTATTTCGCTGTCCTAGCAGCGTGTTGTTATCATTCAATTTCTTGTGTTCTAATGTCTAAGGGATCGTGCGAAGGGTACACGATAACTTTCCTCCCAAACTCGCTACGTACCGGTCTTTTTAAGATTAGGTGGCAGAAATTTATCGATTTCGCCGTCATTGAATGTGTAATCTTCAAGCTTCTGAAGTGCTTCCTGTGCTTTTAGGTAACCCTTGGGAGTCGTATGCGGGGCAGACTTGTAAATTGCTGCAAGAGCCGATTGCAGTTGATCGCGCCTCTCTGTCGCCTGGGTCAAAGGGGTTGCACCTGAAGCCATGTCAGTAAGCAAGGAGAGATAACTTTCGCGTATGATCCAAAGGTCTGCTGCGGTGTCGCGGTGTTTTTGAGCCGCCGCACCTGGGTCAAATCCCTTCATATATCCTGTTATGAAGAGTCCTAATAAAGAGACGAGGGCGGTGCCCAGTTTAATCCAAAGTTCGTCCGCCAGAAGGACCGCCAAAGTACCTGACGCGGTGATCGACGACACGATAATCTGAAGCAGTTTAAGCCTGCGAAGTGTATGTGCACAAAGATCGCCGTCCTTTTCATGTGTCTTGTGCGCATAAACTACGCGGCCAAAGCACTCCCGTATCTGACTTTCCAACGCTCCCGGATTATCCGCGATGCTAGCCTGGATAGGTGCTGCCGAAGATTGATTGCCAAGCTTGGGTTCTTGCCCAGAACTGATTGTCGGTTTCATTCTGAATAGCCTTAAGTGCGTTCTGGTATGCTGTGAAGGCGTGCTTTTGGAAATTACCGTTGCGATAGACGCGAGAGCCACTACCGGGAGCAGACCAGTATTCCTGATTTACATCGCGTGTCGACATATAATGCAAGAAGTCTCTCGCAAGAAAATCATGATAAAGGTATGATTTGTCTCGATATTGCCAAGAGCCAATGAAGTTGTAGGCGAGCGTGTCGATCAGCATGCCGCTTATGGGGACAGCATTATGACGTTTCCAGATTCGCATCATTCTGCCAACAGCTTTCAGATTACCATTTGTTTCCCGATTGCGCGCGAGAAATACCTGCATCTCTGAACGTGGGTCACAAGCCCGCCAGCTTCCCCCACCGTTAGAATCCGCAAAAGTAAAGGTATTTGAGGTGTTAACGAATACAGGAAGGATTTCGAACGTGATGCCGTCATCAAATTTGATAACGCAAACCTGCCCGTCACCACCCACATCCGTCGAGCGGTAAGTTTTCATGATGGATTGGCGCACCGCCTGTAGAAGCGCAGACTGCCCGTTACCCTTGTAACCGTTGTATGAATGATACATGTGGTTCGGCAGGGTAAATGAGACGTCGAGGTCACTAACGCCCTTCGCGGCGGTATCTCTTCCATAAGAGCCGACATATAAGCTGTGTGCTGCTTCGGATTCCGTGTCCCAGAAATCCTTGTTCAACTGCCTCGTAATACGTTTGTATCGATAAGAAATCGAGCTGACGGTATCTTTTGGAATTAGGTATTTATCTCGGAATGCGCGAAAGTTCTCGGCGACACCCATGCTGAAGCTTGCTCCCTACCATGTCTGCGTCACCAAACTGAAATAAAACGGTCTATAAGAAAAGCTTGTTCATGGTTCGATCCACAGGCAAAAGTAGAAATTCAAAAGCAATTGCGGGGAATTTGTTGTAGCAGTTGCATCGAAATTTTAATCGGCCGAATTACCCCTATTAATGTGCCGAATCTTCAAGTGAGCGAAAGCGTTGATGCCCGTGATAAAACCCTCTTTTATTTCACTTGATACATCTCACTTAACCCATTGGATCAGAGAAGCGCTATCGACAAAAGAAAGCGAGCGGAACAGAGCCAAAAAATTTTCAGACTGGCTTATGCACAGCGGCACGTTGATTCTGATATCGATGCATCACATCGAGGAACTCTGTGTCCACAATGACGAGAATACGGTTTTATGGCGGCTCCGATTTCTCCACTCACTGCCTTTTGTGGCGTGGATATCCGATGGAACGGTGACACCGGGCCCATCGAGCATAACTTCTATCATGCGTGCCGAGGCCTTGGCCGCCTTTTCCGAGCCCAAGGCGAGCATCGGTAGGGTTCGCGATCTGGCTTCGCGTACTCTCGTTCGGGTGGGGACTGGTGAGGAACTTCTTGGTCCTTCTCCAGATGATTGGCTGCTACTCAGAGAAGAATTTATCAGACGATCCGAGCACTCTCGGAACCTGGTGGCTGTCGCCCACAGTAATGTCGTTGATCTTTCCTCAAAACCACTTAGTGAACTCCTGAACGGCAGAGTGCGTAGCCAGGAAGACCTCGAACGTCAGCTTAAAGTGATAGAAGGCAGCTTTGCGTTCGATATCGCGAAGCATGGCGATAAACGCATCAGAAATCCTGGAGCCGTTGCCAGAGATTTCGTTGGGAAGATCATTGAAACTAGGCAAAGACTACCCGACAATGCCGCCGATTTGGTTATGCAAAGCTTGGCCGCGATGGGCGTTGAAAAAAGTGACATCGCGACGGATATGACAGTAGGCCAAGCTCTTGATCTAGGTCTTTTTTTACAGCAAATGAAGATCGTAACCGCCACTGCGGATGTCTCGTTTACCGACCTAAAGCGTTTGGTGTCCCAAGAGAGAGTTCCCTCGTGGGTGATCTCATCGTCGCTCAGACAATACGCCCCGCCACTGCCTGAGCGAAAAGGTAGCGATTTGATTGACATACATCTTGCCTGTCTTTCCGCGTATGCCGACGTAACCCTTGTAGACAAACGAACATTGGAAGCTTTCCGGCGAGCGCAACGCGCCAATCCTGTTCTCAGCAGCGTTTGTAAAGCAATCAAGCGTGCTGCCCGTTATAGCGATATTCCGGATTTGGTGGGGACATTGTCGGACAGAGAAAGCATCTCCGACACGTGTTGAGACGATTGAGTTTTCGTGCACAGCAATAGCTGCCATTTTTGGCGCTACCAGAACTCTTAACGCCCTACATTTTAGGAATTGGAAGTTAGACTCAATTTGCATGAGGGCCTCTCCGAACAGGTGACCCGTTGCGAAATGCTTACTGCGATCTCGGGCGCTCCCGGTAAGGAGTGCCCCGGAGGGTGATAACATGCAGCGGAAGCGGCGTTTCAAAGTCCTGCACGCTCGATGTCACTTCGACGGTAGATTTTACTTGCCTTTGGACTTCCTTCATACGCGGGATAAATGCCCAATTTCTCAAGTTTCTTCCGCAAAGAGACCGCCGCTTCACCGCGTGCTCGCGCAAGCACATCGAGCAAAACGTGCTCTCGCGAGAAAACCTCCAAGTCGTCGGAACGCACCACAACAATGTGGCTCCTGATCTTTCTGTGCGGAACCGCAGTCGTTGGTACAATGCCCAAATCGAAGAGATCATTGATGGTTTCGCGACGGGTTCCCAACGCAGCTGCGGCGCTTGCGCGATCAAGGAATTCTGCTCCGCACCGTGAAGCGGCAAGCTCGTCAATCTCAACCGGGTCGACCATGATCTTATCGAGTCGAAAAACTGGTCCCGACATTCTAACACAGGACAGCTTGCCATCCAGAATGAGCGCGACGATTTCAACGAACGTTCGATGGCAAATTTTGGTAGTGACCAGTATGGGGACGAGATCGCCTTCTGTTGGGGTGGGCGAAATACGAGCCTCGATGCAGTCACGAAATCTCTGAATCTCGTCAACCGATACCCATCGGTATACTCGCCCCGTTCCCTCGCCATTCGTTGAGAATTGTAAATGTCCCCCGTGCAATAACGCTTCCATTTGCGTCATCGCGCATCCCAAACGTTCGGCGGCTTGCGTTGTTGTCAGCTGTGAAGCGGCAGCAATCAGCAACGAGTGGGTCTCGTCTTTGCGGAAAACGACGCTCCGGCTTCCGAACGTCGCGATGACAGCTTTTTCACCGCCCTGGTTGATAACGACATCACGAACCCGATCTTCAGGTAATCCGTATTCCTTTGCTGCAGAATACACGGTGTGAACCCGTCTGCGGCTGGTCACGGTCAAGAACGTCTCGCCCTTATCAAGTGGAAGATGTTTCTCGGCGTGATCCTGAAACAGTTCCCTGATCGGGCCGTAATCACCGTCGGGAGCTTCGTCTCGCAGCCATCGCAATGGCAGCGAATAGACCATCGAATATTTCGAAGCTTTACCAACCATCTTCACGACGTACGACGTCAGGAAATCCCAGACGGCCTCTCGCCCGTCAGCAGCGATTGCATATCCAGACGCCAGACACTCGGGGTTCGCCATGCCTCCCGGCACGCGATCAGAAATCTTTCCTTCGGCCGCGAAGTGATGAAGCCCTCCGAGAACCGCGCAAAGTTCAGCGGCAACGTAGAGTGGCAGCGTGTCGAGATAAGAAGTGGCAGGTGGTTCTAACAGTCGCTCTGAAAAGTACCGATCATGCGGCGATGCGCCAGATGCCACTGCATCCTTCACGTTGATATCTGTAAGGGCTTTCAGATCAAGAGTGTCAAAATCTTCGGGAAGATCGACAAGCGGAACTCCGTGTCGCGAGCACCTAGAGATCACGCTTAAACGCCAAGTTGCCCGCATGTAAATGCGGGTTCTAGGATGACCTGTCCCGTTTCGAATGTCGTCCGAAAAGCAGTGCGGACAGTACCTGCGGTGGGTTGCCCTCAACTGTGTACGCTTCACTTGCGCAGAACCAAAAGCAACGATGCCATCTCGCCTGATGGCAAACGCCTGCAGGCGTGCTTCCGACACGCCGCTCCACCGAGTTATCGCAGCGAGTTCATCGCGATCCATTGCAATGATTCCGGCCTGGCGGGTACCGGTAAAGTCGCAAAACTCTCCCAGAGAATGAAAGCCATTCGCCCACACCAACCGCGCTACAAAGCTCTCCGCCGTCTCGTCGTCAAAGGGCAACACGACATATGGAAGTCGACCAGAATTGCTCATTTTTAGTCTCCTTCCGCCTAATCCATATCAGACAGGGAGTGCGAAGGATTGATGCTCCTCCAATCGCTAGTCGTGAATGGGTTGTCAGCTGCGAGGTTCCCGCGACGGGATTTGTAGGCGGCGGCAAAGTCCCCAACGGTCACGTTTGTCCCGGCGCTATCCAGGACGCGAAAACACGCTTTCTGGGTAATCTTGATCATGGTCCCAAATGCACCCTTAGACGCCACGATCAGCCGGGCAATCAGCTCGTCTTCCTCAGTCCACCCAATCTGTAGCCCTGCGTCGTCTTCCACGATTTGGCGCACGACCTTGCCGATAGCTTCCGCGTTTTTCTTTGTGGATTTCACGAGATGGAAGCGTTGGACCTTCGCTCGATTGGCAACCTCATCGCTCTCCATAAAGCGTTTCATCTTGGGCGTACCGGAAAGGATCAAGTGAAGCGGCCAATCGTCGATCTCCGTTAAGCCCTTCACAAAATCTTGCACCTGCAGTATCGCGCCTTCAGTCCCACCTGTATTCACGTGTTGCATTTCATCGAAGTGCAGATACCTGATCCCTCTAAACTGCAGTTGCCGGGCAATCATAGCCCACCGCGAAACCGCATTCTGGTTGGCTTTAGCGTACAGATTCCATTTGTTCAAAACGGTGTCGGCCAAGCTTTTGGGTGAGCAGTCGGGCGGACACCTTATACTCAGCAACGGAACCACGCGCTTTCCGAACTCATCCTCGTATGGCTGAAACGCTTCCATTCGTTTGAACAGGCGTGCGAGGGCGGTACTTTTGCCAGTGTCAGAGTGCCCGATTACGAAGAGAATACGATCTTTCGATCCGCCTCCCCTCTCGCAGCGCTTCGCGTTATTGACGAGATCGGTTACCATGTCCTCAAGCTCCCTGTCTTTGAGCTGAAGATAGTATTGCAGCTCCATATGGAGCTTGCGGTCCTCAATGGACATGTCGCTGAAATTGCTCATTACTTGTAATCTCCGAGCTGGGAATCTTCGTCGTCCTCATCAATGTCGGCAACAGCCTCATCTACCTCAGGGATGATGGGGACCTCGGGCTCGACAGCCTTCTTTTTCGGGGTCTTCGTGGCCAGGATTTCAGCAGGAAGCTCTTCAACACGCCCCTGAAGCAAAGGAGTCGCCTGAGGAGCAGGCGTTGCCAGAAGTGCCAGTTCACCAGCTTCTGCCTTCGTGATGGCGCGGCCTTCGAAGAGCCTCGCAGTGGCGCGAGACATGTCTTCGGGACTGCGCATATGGGGGGAAATACCGCTACGTACAGCAGCAGCATCTACGACGCTGTGTACCCAGTTGATGCCGTCATACATGGTGGGCGCGGAGCGCGCTGATCGCTCTTCATTTAGCCGCTCAAGTTCCTTTTTGGCCAAGTACCATTCTTCAAGGCAAATATAGAGAGGTACTCCAATGCAATTTCCGACGGTCAACCATCCGTCCTCAGTGTGGACGGAAATCGATTCCAGGTCGCGAGGATGGTAGCGGACTGGGAAGAGCTTCTTCGAACCGTGCTTACGGCGGTACGACTGGAGTTCATCGGAGTTGTATGGAATGCCGTGAAGGACGATGCCTCCGCTGCCGATGGTCTTGTCCATCTTCACTCCGAAGATGTGACGTTTTTCGTGTCGACCAGGAACTGGTCGCATCGGATAGGTGCGCTTCTTCAATTCCCACGCCTCATAGGGCGTCAATCCGTTCAGGCGGGCGCTGGGCGTGTTTACGAACACATCGCAAAGCCAGCGATAAACGATCACCATGAACTCGTCGACGATGAGGGTTGCATTGGCGACGGAATCGTAGTCGCGTCGTTCGACAACGTTGGAAAACGTGCGACCATCGAAATACGACATCAAGTCTTTCGCAAATGTCTTGAACAGCGATTCGATGAATGGTCGTTTCCATGCTTGCCCCGCTGGTGGTCGGGTCAGACATACGCTGCTCATGAGGAAGGCATCGCGTGTGATGTCAGCGATGTAAGGCGTCCCGTTGTCGGTGAATACGTTCTCCGGTCGCACTTTTGCGGCCCAAGGCGTCTTTGCACCCACCAGGTTCGAAATGTGCGTCTTGTCCGACATCACCATTTCGAGGGCCTCAACTACGGCGGAAGCACAAGGCTTTCGGGTTGCCTTCAGCGCCAAAGGCATGCCGGTCGCGGCGTCAATTGCGCCCACGAACCAAATGCGCTGGGGTTTGTCTGCTGCGGCTTTTTCCAGGACGGTCTGAAATTTGGCAGGAAGACGCAACCAGACGCCGGTTTCCTTCATCAGGGTAATGCAATCGACATTCCAGTCGTCGAATTCGACCCGCTCACCAGGGCGCACTACGTCATAAGAATCCACTTTCGGCTTGTAGACTGCATGAGCGTAAGGCTCGCCTTCGTGAGCAGCGAGAATGTCGAAGGCCCTCAGCTGTTTAATCATATTCTCAAAGCGCTTACGCTCGACAAAGATCAGTTTGGATTGGTCTTCAGTTCGCGCCTTGTTGGCTTCGTGGATGCGGGCGTTCGCGATTTTCCGCGCCTTGGACATAGGTACTTTGCGTTTCGAAGCAAATTCGGCAGCAGCCTGCCGCCAGATCGCATAGCTTTCGGCGCATTCGACCTGCAGGTGACGGCGTTTCGGCCCCTTCTGCTGGGGAATGAGTGCACGCACATCGTCTCCACAGCTTTCATATTTGCTAACGTAAGAGTTGAAGCTGCGAACTGTTGGCACTTCAAAGCCGTTGGTCTTCTTACCGGCACGTTTCTTTCGTACTTTCCCGGTCTCTTCGTTTTCTTCCTTCTGAAGCAGCTGATATTCGACGGTCCACTTCAGCAACAGCTCTTCCAATGAACGCCCGCCAGGCATTTCCGCTGCTGGTTTCAGACTGCGGGGCACATACTCCCCTACCTCGGCGCACCAGGCACGGTGCTCCAAGATGAGGAATTCGTGGTAGCGAGCAATAGCGACAGCGTCAGGTTTGAAGTCATCGACGCTTTTGTTCCCGAAACGCTCGTAAGCCTTCGAACCCACCTTGGTATGAAACCCAGGGTAAAACTGCGCACGACCCTCATCGATTGCGAGTTCGATTTCGGTATGTTTGATGCGCCTGTACGTCATCGGATCGTTCTCGTGAAAGAACAATGTATCCGTCGCGCGGTACGAAATCGCAATGAGGGATGTGCCCTCATAAACGAAACGGTCGCTCGGCGTCATGAGGGGGATTGAAGGTGTGCTTTCCGGAACGGGACGCAGTTCAAGCTTGCCGTTGGCGTCAGAGTTGTCAGTCATGTTGTCCTCCTTGGACATAGCTTCGCCGTGCTCCGAAAGCGGCTCGAAGTGGCTGGGATGGAATGGGTTGTTGGCTAAGGGGCGATTAGATTTCGACCGTGAACCAGGTCAGCTCGTTGATGAGACCCGGGTCGGGCTTTAGGTACCCGAGATCGATCAGCCGCCATATCGCTGCGGTGCGAGACGGGCGGTCCATGCCAGGCGTGTACATCTGGTAGAAGCACACCTTGGTCTTGGCTCGCTGCTGAAGCTCATCCAGCAGGGTTTGAACGTGATGGTCGTCGTGCAACTCTCGATAAAACAGGATGCTATCGGCGTTGCGCACGACCCACCAAGGAACATCCTGCTCGGTCATGATCGTCAGTTTATGAAAACGATCACGATACTCGGGCAGCATACCCTTGAAGACGGCCTCGACTTCTGCCCTCTTCTTCTCCTGTTTGACGGCAACGGCCTCCCAACGGCCGCTTGTATCACGGACGCAATAGTCGATGGTGTGTTTGTGAAGCACACCGTCTTGGTCGCGATACTCGACAGTCTTCCACTGCGAGCGCACCTCGACGACGCCAGGCCGTGCCTTAAGGACCGAAGCGACCTTTTTTTCGGTGCCGCTTTCGTGCTGCACCTCGCGATTATTGAAAACGCTCGAACCGTTGGTGTTCAACAGGTGCTTAGGAGTAACGTTACGCACACCCTCGTGGCGCAGCGGCTCAACCCACAGCATCGGTTCGCCGTCAATCAGAGTGGGGGAATGGGGATTGCTTACCATCGCGACGTACGCATCCCGACGATTGCCTGCTTATCCGCGTCCGATCCGGTGTCCTGGAACACCTCAAATCGGGAGCGAATGTCCTCTCCGGCACCGGAGCGCAATTCGTTCAGAATGGCACGACGCACCAACACATGGTGCAACACATTTTTTGATGGGCGCATAGATACCTCCTGGGCGCACATGGGTGGCAGCCCATCCGGAGGTAAAGGACGCGATGTCTTTACGTCAGATGGAGCTGAGGAAGGTCTTTCCTAGAATGACGATGCGTATCATCGTGGGGCTCCGTGTTTGAAACTGGGACAGAAGATAGCCAGGGGTGGTACCGCGAGTCTAGCGGGGGAAGTTTGCGCGTTGGAAATATGGTTAATAAAAACTGTCTGATCAGTTCGAGCCTAACGCCGCTGACATGAGTCAAACCTTCGTTGCGTGCTTGTTTCATTCTCATCAGACGCGCGGACAGACAAACAACTTGACCAAAATTCCGCTCAACGACATTGCAAGTGTTCACCAAATGTCCCGGTCATGAAAAACACCGCTTGCACCATATAAATGACGATGATCCAAACCTCGGATTTACTCCAAATTTGGTAGAGTCCGTCGTCTCAATGAGACGACGGAACGAAATGTGAAAGATTAGCGGGCCAGCACCTCATCGGAGTGCCGAAGCAGCAGGAGCGCGCAACAAGACTCACCTACAGCGTCCTATCGCTCACTGTCGAAAAGCTCTTTGTGAGCAGCCAAAAAGCGACGCGCGCATTCACGATTGGTCTCGTTGATATCGATTTCGATATATCGCTCATGCAGTAATTGCACGAACTGCCGTAGATGCTGGAAAAGCTCGTTTCGCGCGGTCTTGATCGCCCCGTACGCCTCGGTCTCCTCCTCACTATCCCGGAAATCATGCGGCCGCCTGCCAAACGCTTGTCGCCGCCAGCTCGCTGTTTCCCTGTAGAATTGATCAAAAGCGAGAGTCCGGGAGAGGCTCTCTTGGATTCCACGCATCGCAAGTTCGATATCCGCGTCGTAAAGCCTGAAATCCGAGCTTCTCGTGATTGGTGTTAGTCCGTCTGCCACCCAGATGGCCTCAGCATCCAATATGTCAGGCATATTCTCTATATGGGAGTCAAGGTATGCTGAGTTCATGTTGTTCAGGAACCAGCGGATATTCTCCAAATCCCGCGCCCGCTTCGTTTCCCCTTCCGACATCCCTTCGAGTTCTCGCGGGGTCTTAGGGTCGCTATCGATGATGAGCGTGATGGCATCGACCAGTAGCCCGCGAAGGTCGGCAATATCTGCGCTCTTGTTTGCATCGGATCGAACGAGAAATGGAGATATACGGTGCCTGTCAAAGTCGAAAGGCAGCTCTTTCAAATCAGACAACGCAGTGTTGAGCAGCATGACTACGCGGCCCCAGCCTAGCAGGCTAGCGGCGGTGCCAAGCTCGAACGTCACGTTTGGGTTCGGGCATTTTTTCCCACTGTCCATCACGCTGACGGGCGTGATGTCGCCGATAAAGATGTCGGCCGATTTGATTTTGTCTGTGATCTCGTAGGGAATATAAGGCGAGCCTGGGGAATTGCTCGTCGCCTCTACGACTTCTATTGTCAGGTCCCGGCTTTCTTCGATCACTGACGCTGCGTCGCGCAATGCGCGGCGAATTGCCTTGGTGGTGATTGTTTGATCCAAGTCTTTCTGCCACGAAAAGAAGATTCTCGCGGTGATGTTATCAGTCATCGGTTCGCCTTCACATGAATTGATACTTTGGGTCGCGCTCGCTGCTGTTTGAGCAACTCATAGCTGTATTTCGCTTCCGCTTATGGGCACACTCAGGTGCCCGATAGCGACACCTAGTGAACGAGCCATACATCTACAATGGCTACGGTTGATCCTTCAGGACAAAAAACAAATACCGCACTCCGGTGTCAGGAAACTAAAGTGGCGGCGCGAACCCAAAGTGCATTAGCATCTTCTACAAAGAAGTTTACATCAAACAATCCACCACCGGCACCGTGAGAGAATTCCCATCTCGTGATATTAGGCGACATGCCGAATACTGCGCCCGCGTCAACTTCAGGATGCACCTCACTGTCAGGACCTTCTATCCCATAGCGATGTGATAATGCGGGATGAGACTGTGCATCTTCGATCCCAGTTATCGGCAGTACCGAAACGAGCAACGTGTGCGACCCGTTGCATTCCGAGTGGCGGCACGGAAAAGTCACTCGGAAATCCGGTGACCAGTTGAAGACTGGGACATGGTTAACTTTCCAATCCCAGCCCGCGAGATCGAAGAACGCAGCCCAGCGAGCTTCGAGGGGTGTCTTAAACTGGATTCCATCATAAACAGCGGGCATCGTCGTTTTCCTGTTGCCTCTCTCTTAGCCATACTAGGCGTGGCTGGGTGCTCCAAGTCTGAAATCTCATAATTCACATTGACATGCCGGAGCCACTAACGTTGCCTCTTGTATCGGCGACTTTCTCTGCAATCTTGGAATCTTCTTCTGCTGTTTTGGACAATGAAGCCGCAATTTGTGATCCCATAATTCACCGGTATGTCCGGCTTGACCTAAATTCCCAGAGTCGCGCATCACTCATCCTCTAACGTCAATTATTCCCTTTTGGTTGAGACCCGCGACATTGACACCATAGCGGGTGCCTATTCACAATTTCAGGTTAAGTGATAGTGTTCCACAAATCTTACGACAGGAGAGAAGTTTGGCAGATCGGGATCAGGAACGCCGTGAGCAGCAGGAGCGGGAACAACGGCAGAGGGAAGAACGTCGCGAGCGTGAAGAACGGCAGCGGCAGATAAATGAGGAAAACGGTCGTGTCCAAAAGACGACCAACTGGGATAAGCCGCCTCGCCCGAAGAAGGACTGACGCACTGGATACCTGGCAGGACGGTGAATACTACGACGTCGACTTTCAAATTCATAAGTCGGGTCGGTATCACGAAAAATTCAGGGCATTTTATGATTGGATGCACAACACGGCAGTCCTCGCCACGGCAGTGTCTGCAACGAGCGCATTTTTTCTGTTGCTTGCTTCTCAGCCTTTCATCGCCACATTTTTGACCGCACTTGTCGGCGTAGCAAGCATTCTCGACCTTCTATTCAGCTTCGAGAAAAAGGCCAGAGAGCACAATGACTTGCGTAAACGATACACGAATCTTGCTGCCGAGGTCGTACTACGTGATGCCAACAATGCGAATTTGCGATGGGCGCGCTCAGAACTTCTGAAAATCGAAGGCGACGAGCCCGGCATCCGGCGGCTAGTAGACCTACAAGCCCGCAACGAGGAGGCGAGAGCCCGGGGATGCAGTGAAGAAGATTTGGTACCGCTTACGCGGCCCCAACGATATCTCGGCTATTTCGCAACATTCGACATTAAACGGATCGAGCACTGGAAAGCCACTCGCGAAATTTCACAACAGTGTGACGTGCTAGATATCCGTTGACGGGGTTTCAACACCAGCTCGAATGCTACCGCATGGTCAGCAGAGCGGCACCACCTACAAGCACCAGTACCAGAGCAATAAACCGTAGGGTCTGAATCCTCGTCGGACCGACGCTGGCATAATCGTTGTCCGGTCCTGGTGACTTGTCCCATCCACTTACCATTGTGGCTCCTTCTGTAGACTGGAGGCAATCGACCCAATTCGACATGAACGTGATGTGTCTTCTATTTGCACGTTAAGCTTGTCGGAAATTATCTTCTACGTCAAAGTCTTTTCGGGGGCTGAGATATGCGGAAGCGGTATTGGATCATAGGGGCGTTTGTTCTGTTTGCCTTGGGCCGAATGCTGGGTAACGACCCGGGTGGGAACGAAGGCGGCGGGGCAAATGTGTCGCCTATCGCTGAGCAGCGAAAACAGTCCCAGACGATCAGTACCGAAACTTCAAACTTGGCTCCTACGACGACAGCGTCCGAACCCAACCCTGCGGATGGACAGAAAATCGAGAAACTGGAGCCAGCTCAAAACTATCCGGCACGATTTGTTGCGGCTAACCGTGTCGCGTTTCGCTCGGGTCCTTCCACCGGCGACGCAATCATTGATCGATTCGACAATGGGCGACAGGTTCTATTGATCAAAGAGTCCGGCGAATGGTCCCACATCAAAGACCAACTCACCCAACGGGACGGTTGGATAGCTTCTCGGTTTCTCGCTAACAGACCAAAGCCGGGTGATGAAAAACCCTCGAAAAAGGAAGCGCAGGAAACGGCGCGAGAGAAGCCAGTACCCTCTGTGCCCGATTCCACAATCATCCAGCGCATCATCGCTGAATCTCTTGCGAACTATCCCAGCTCGTGCGCCTGCCCGTATAATACTGACCGTGGGGGGCGACGATGTGGGAAAAGGAGTGCCTATTCCAAGCCGGGTGGGTACGCACCAATATGCTATCCACAGGACGTGTCCAAGGCAATGATCGATGCGTTTCGCCGACAATAGAAGTTATCTGGATACCTAGGCAGTTCCAGGCGCGTCACCCGAGGAAGCCCCGAGGTTTCTCGGGTGAGTAACTCGCCTTGGAATAATCGTGCCGATTACATACGTTTAAGCGCATTTTTATCTGGTGGCTGATCCCAGCGTCCATTACTAGTTGCAAATTGTAATTCTGGGGGCGTAGGGCATTGCAATGGCAGCACGTTTTGAGGCGTTGAATCGGCTGTGGGGATCGGTTCGAGCGTCGAACCATGATTTTCGGGCTTCGACGAATATATTCCCCGTTTTCGATATTCGGAAGGTGAGCGATAGCCTTGACCTTGCCGGGAACGGCCAGGCGAACGGGGCTCAAAACCGGCCCGCAAAATCGGCTCGTGCGCTCGATGAGATCGAGCAGCGGATCGTCGCGAAAGTGGAAGAAGAGAAGAAGGCATCTTATCAGGTGCTGGAAGATCAATTCCACACCTTTGCGGACCGTCTGCGCAACTTGGATTTTGAGGGGCAGTTCGGCCTAATTCGGCAGGCGAACATCACAAGCCTTTCCGATTTCAAGGCGGAAGTCACGATGGGGGAGGATGAACTCCATGGACTTCGCCGCGATTTGAAGACGGCAGAAGATGAGTTGGCCCACTTTAAAGAGGTACACGGCCTCAAGCGCGCGGCCAAGGAGACCGCGTCATCTTACATGTTCCTCAAAGTGAGCTTTCTGATCTTCATCCTCCTGTTCGAAACCATCGTGAATGGGGTTTTCCTCGCGAAGGGCAGCCAACAGGGACTGGTGGGAGGCATTGTGGAAGCTTTTGCCTTCGCTTTCCTGAACGTTGGCATCGCAGTATTGCTTGCGATTTTTGTGGTTCGGAACATAGTCAAGCGGTCGTGGCCTCCCAAACTTGCAGGGCTTGTTGGCGTAGGTGTCTATGTCGTGGGAGCTGTCGCCATCAATCTGGCTTTGGCTCATTACCGAGAGTTGTCGGAAGTTGCATTTTCGGATGTCGGTCGAGAGGTCATAACCCGCCTTAAAACCCAGCCGTTCGGTCTCGAAGACGTGAAATCCTGGACGCTGTTCGGCGTGGGACTACTGTTTTCGGTCGGAGCATTGGCGGACGGTTACTATATGACAGACCCCTATCCCGGTTTTTCGTCAACGCAGAAGAGGGTTCGCCTAGCCCGCCAGCACTATATCGAGCGGAAGCAAGAGTTGATCGACGGCCTGAAGGATGTGCGGGATGAATACAATGAGAAGGTCGATCTGATAATTCGTGATCTCAGTCAGCGCCGGGCAGAACATCAGGCGATCATCGCGCATCGGGCTCGCAATGCAGACTTGTTTCGTGAGCATCAAAACCAGCTTGAGCGTTCAGCAAACACCCTTCTGACGATCTATCGAGACGCCAACCGGGCCACGCGATCAGAACCGGAGCCGAAATATTTTTCAACGTCTTACAAAATGGACCGGTTGAAGCCAACCGAGGTTGTGGCGGAGTGGAACGACAAGGACCTAGCAGAGCGCATTGCGCAGGCTCAAGAAGAACTTACCAAGCAGATGGAGAAGATTGGCGAGGAGTTCTCTACTGCTGCAAATCGTTATCGTCAGCTCGATAGCCTTTTCCCGGAGGCGTGACATGGCTCGACGCAAACGACGCAAGACTAACGGGTCTATCGGTGCCATCCTGCTTGGCACCCTGCTATTGCTGCTGACGGCAGCAATAGCAGGTGGTTTCGGATTTCTTTATTTCAAAGCCAGCAACCAAGTCGCGCTCGATGAAACGACACTTTGCCCGATAACGAGCCCAACGTCGATCACAGCCGTGCTCATTGATGTTAGCGACCCCATTTCGCCGGTCACTGAGAAAGACCTGCGAAATCGGTTTGGAGAGTTGAAGGACAGCATACCTGTCGGCGGGCAGATCGTCATTTATGAGCTTACGGATGAGGCCGGAAAACTGAACCAGGTATTTATCCGATGCAATCCGGGCAGCGGGGACGAGGCCGACGAATTGATAAGCAATCCCCGTTTCGTCCAGAAACGGTGGGAAGATGGCTTTGACGCTCCTCTAAAAAAGATTTCTGAAGGCATCGGTACCGGGAACTCTAGCGATCAGTCTCCGATCCTTGCGGGAATCCAGACTATTAACCTGGAAGCCTTCGGAAATCATGACTATGCCAAGCTGCCAAAACGCCTGATCGTTGCGTCCGATATAATCGAGCATACGTCGATCTTCTCGATGTATCGAACTGGCATCGCGTATGACAAGTTCGAAGCCACGTCTGCGCCTCAAACGTTCCGGACACCACTCGACAACGTCGCTGTGGAAGTCTGGGAGTTCGTCCGGCCTGGGGTCTCGTTCTCAGCAACCGATCTCTCCGAATTCTGGGCAAAGTGGCTGAAAGCCAATGGCGCAAGTTCTACACGCTTCATACAGCTGCAAGGGGTCGAACAATGAAGAAGGCAGAAAAGACTTCAGTGTGGCTGGCGCAGCATGGCCCAATGGCTTTGTTCAGCGTGCTGACTATCACGGGCATCTTATTCATATGGTCTGCAAAGCTGCTGGATTGGAATGTCTATGTGGTTACTGCGGTGCCAATGACCATAATGGTGATCTACCTAGCAATCTCGCTGGTATTCAACGGCATGCGGCTTCACAACGAGCAAGCCGGTGACAATCTCTATTATATGGGATTCCTATTCACACTCTCCAGCTTGGGAGTGTCCCTATTCCGTTTCTCAGGTACTTCTTCTATCGATGAAATCGTACGTAACTTCGGCATCGCCGTCTCGTCTACGATCTGTGGCATTGCTTTCCGTATCCTGTTCAACCAGATGCGCCGCGACCCTGTCGATATCGAGCGATCCGTTCGGCATGAACTGGCCGAAATGACCCGTCGGGTTCGTTCAGAACTCGATTCATCTGCCCGTGAATTTTCCAGCTATCGTCGCACAAGCAGCCAGATGCTGCTTGAGGGTTTCGAAGAGATTGCGACCCAGGCGGAAAAGACCGGTGCCGCGATCCAATCAGCCATCGAGACCCTATCACGGGATTCGGTGAAACCAATTGAAGAAGCATCGGCTAAACTGGCGGAGATCAGCCAGCAGAACCTGAAGGTATTTGAAGACCGATCTGCGGCACTTAACGCCTCAGCCGACAGAGCGGCTAACGATCTGTTGGAAACATCGAAGCGCATCGCGGGCCTGGTCGATGGTTTCGAATCATCTATCAAGGCCATGGCCGAAAACATGAGCAAGATCACGCCTCCGGACGAAGTGTTGAAGGTGGAGCTGAAGCCTGCTGTAGAGGCTTTGCAGGAAATGGGTGCGCAACAAAAACAAGCTTACGAAGCCAGTGCCACTCGTGGTGATGAGCAAGCCAAGCAGATCGCTGACGTCGTGAAGGCTCTCGAAGGTCTCCCCCAACTCTTCACAACAGCCCTTGAGCCTGTGAAGCGGCTTCCTGAACAACTTTCGCAGAGCCTGACGCCGATCCAGGAGGCAGCAAGGGACATCAAGGGATCGATTGAGGCCCTAAACAAGAAAATCGCGGACCTCGCCAAACCACCTGCAACGCAGCCGGAGCGGCAGCTTCCGGCCTATTCGCAACCTGCAAATCCGCAGCTTTCGCTTGGCCTCAATGCGGAGCCAGCTGCTGCCATATACAACGGCAGCGCTGCTTTGGTCGATGTCGAGGCGCACACGGCGTCTGGCGACGGTGCAGCACCATTCCCGTCCTCAACCGCGACCACGGCATCCGTTTCAGATAAAGCGTCTACAGATGAGCCCTCCGGGATCAGGCGACTCCTACGATGGCAGTGATGAACGAACCCGCCGCCAAGTCGGAACAAAAAGGATATAATCGGGGTCTCATTCTGGGGCTGACCATGGCCGAGTCCATGTTGCTCCTAGTATTTTGCCTTCTCTTGGTCACCGCAGCCATCATCTCCGCTGAACGCCAAAAGACAGCCGATGCGCTTCGAAAACTGGAAATCATCCAAGCTGAACTGAAAACTGTGAAAGACGACCTATCGTCTGAGCGCCTAGAAAAGTCCGATCTCGAAAAGAAGGTCGAAGCGATGCTGGCTCGGATTGCCGCACTGACCGGCTCTGCTTCACAAGCGGCCGAGATTGAGCAGGAGTGGCGTGAACTGGTAGATGCCCGCGATGCCCTCGGACGATATAAGGAACAGGGACTGAGCCCTAATCAGATCGCAGATTTAAAGCGGATCATCGAGGTCTTGGAGAATGCTGACTTGCCCTCGAAAGACGCTCCCGCGCTCCAGCAGCGGCTTGATGAGCTTCTGGCTGCTGAAGGGTTTCAGGAGACCTCCAAACCTCATGAATGGCCCCCGATTATTAATCTGAGCGAAGCCGGTGGTTATTTCTTTCGCTCTGGCAGCGCTGAGCTTGCCCCTGAGTTCGAGGCGAAGTTAAGTGGTTCAATTGCTGATCAGATTGCCGAAAGTCTGGAGCGGTATCAGGTCAACATCATCGAGGTTATAGGACACACCGATGAGCAACCGATTTCACGAACCGGTTCCAACTTCGACCAGTCCGTCATCGACGTTGTCGATGGCAGGAAGCCGGTTACAGCGATTGTACCGGCTGACAATGCAGGCCTCGGCATGGCACGTGCCATCGCTGTCGCGAATGTTTTAAAGCGCGATCCAAAACTCGCTGGGGCTTCCGTCCTTCCAATGTCTGGTGCTCAACTTGTATTGCCTGGCGATACCATGACAACCGGCCAGGCTGGTGACGTGGAAAGCAGACGAAGGATCGAAATCCGTATCCGTCGAAAGGAGGTCCCTGCAACACCGTAGCAGTTAATCGTTGTCCCGAGACCCTCATCGGTCGCGGAAAGCTATCGTACGAGTTCGGAATTTAGATAGGCTGCCGGAACTACTTTCCCCAATAAGGTGCTCGCCATCCAGCTTCGATGGCTTCTGCCTCGGTACAAAACCACCGCTCACCCTTTTTCACATTGACCTTGGTGCGATTGTACCAGGGTGACCATGGAGTATGGTAGATGTGTCCATTGTCCGAGATATTGCCCTTGATGGGGCACCCTTTTGTTGGGGAAACCTGCTCGGCAACGTTCCATCGTTCCGCACGCTCGCTTCAACATCCGCCGGGCGTCAAATCGAGAGAATGTTTGCTAACGCTTCCTCTTCGTTCTGATTAAGAACTTCCAATTTGCCTACCGCCTGTGGGTAATTGTGTAAAATTGATATTGAAGCCGACGGCGACGCGACTCATCATAACGCATTATTAATACGCTAAAGGCGCTAGTGAACCAAATGTGCTTGATTGTTGACGTCTCGAACGAACCATTGCTCGTCCGACATATCCACGTCTCGATTTCCAGAATATTTTTAGCTGCCACAGGCGGCACATTGAGCGACGCTGATGAGTCCGCAAAGTCATTGTTTGCATCGCTGCCCCAAAAGTTGGTTGCCGATCAGGAGGAATGGCGAAATTTCTTGGAATGCCTGCCTGCTCAACCAAGCAAAAATTTTGCTTTGATGTCATCTGTTCTAGGGAGGCTGGAGTTCAGTCTCGTCGACTTATTTCTGTGCATGGGACCTCCATTAGCTGCCGACACAAGTATTTGGTTAGCAGTGAACCGAGTCATTCATACTAACTTTATTCTGTTGGCGCTTCGGTTCCCCGAGGTGTTAAAAAGTTAATATATATCTGAAATGGCTAGGGGGAAGGAGAACCCCTATGCCGAATGATGTAAGTGAAGACGAAAAGTGGGAGCGCGCACGCGTTAGATATCAGGAATTCAGGGAAAACCGTGACGGAGGGTATTTACTGCAAATCGTTCTCTCGCAATTCGAAAGAGAGCGTAGGGTTACTCAGCTGTTTGGAAAACTTGCAAACATCATCATGGCTAAGCAAAATGAAGGACAGGATATTTCTGGCCTAGTCGGGCTCAAAGACTTCATTGACGAGCCCTATGATGCCGAACCCCACGATTTTTATGAAGCTGCGTTGATGTATTGGGATTTTGAATGCCTTGCCCATGATTATCAGAAGGACATGAGGTTACCGATCTATCCGGATGCGATCTTGATTCAGAACCCAGAGCATGAGGAATACGTCCACACACCCAATGGCATTGTAAGCTACAGAAACGATCATGCCGACGATCCGCTCGGTGCAGTTTTGAAGTTTCTCGCGCAAAAATTTCGAAACCACCCTCATATGGTCGAACTGTTCACGCAGTTTCGAAAGGATGGCAGAATAGGCTTCAGCGTCAACGACGATCCGGAGCTTTATGCCTGAGGGCTGATGAACGCCTGGATTTGCTATCGGTCAGTTCCTGCGGAAGTAATACGTACTATATTCCTAAGGCAGAAAACCTGTGTCTAATCATCTTTCCGAGTTGCAAATAAAGTTGAGGTCGTTCCTAATATTGAGTTCTCCCTCGGAGAGCTGTACCCCACTCGACCGCTAATTAATTATGCAATTGATGATCATAGATTCTTCGATTGGGAAATGCCGACGCTGACAGGTGTGACCGCCGAAAAGTTTAGGTTCGTTGCCGATAAATTGCCGTGTGAATAGCTGGTGGCCATAAAAATCTGGCTTGCTTCCATCTCCGGCCCTCGCCGAATGGATACGTGACGACTACGGTCTCGGGCGTTCCACCTGAGAACTGGCGGTTCGGATTCCCCGGAGGTCAAATTCCCGCGTGCAATTAAGAGAATATCCAAGGAGGTAACTGTGTTTCGCTGGGCTCATCGACTTCTGACATTTCTGGGAGTTGGCATCGGTTCAGCTATCGCGGCGGATGGCGACGCGGTGCGAGTTTTCCACGATGCCGTTCATATGGGCAAAGTGGAAACGGTTCGAACGATGCTCACGGCCAATCCTGGACTTGCCGTTTCCAGGGACCAATATGGTTTCCAGCCCGTACACCTCCTCGACATGTATCTGGATAAGGAAGTGCTCGATCTCCTGTTTGCAAATGGAGCAAACATCAATGCTGTGAACGATGAGGGCGTCACCATTCTGCACATTGTCACCGATCCGGATGCCGTTCCGCTCCTTGTGGGACGAGGCGCAAATGTCGAAGCTCGCGACAAAAGAGGATGGACCCCTCTGATCATGCAGGCAAACAACCAGCAGAATGGTCCGGATGTCGTCGCCGCTCTTCTTGCGCACGGCGCTGACCCGAATGCAGAAGGGCACGATGGCGAAACCGCTCTTTCCTTCGCAAAGGAAACGGGTGATGGATCGTTTATCGAGGTCCTCACCGCTAACGGTGCAACGAAGTGACGACCGCAAGCCTCAGAATTCGTCATAGCGCGCAGCGCTCATAGAAGACATGAATCCAAATCTTTAACGAAGGTCGCTTTCGATGCCTTCGTTGATGGTCCGCTCAGATCGTCAATTTCCGAAAGCATGCTGTCCGAAGCCTTCCTTCGGGTCAGGCCAGGCACATCTGTCGTATTTCGAACCTCCGTTCTCCAGCAGAGAAGGGGTCGTAGGAGTTGGGCCTCAGGATGGGGATTCGCTTCTGGAGCATGTTCAGGCTTCCGGTCGATACGCAGGACACAGGCGGACCTTCCGTCGCAAGGGACGGAAGCAGAAGGTCAGCGCTCTATTCGTATCGATCTAAACATGCTGGACCATTACCAGGAGAGCGTGAAGGAGTCGACTCTGATACTGGTTGAACATCGCTCTTTTTGAGCTGATCATCAGTGGTGCTAGAGTTAAGATCAGAAAGCATTGACATGAGAGCCGTCCGGATCGCAGCCGCTCAGACTGCCGAGTACAGAGACGATGTTGAGGGCGCTCTGTCCTCTGCCGTCGAGCTTTCACAACAGGCGAAAGCCGAAGGTGCAAGTCTACTTTGTTTTCCAGAGGGATACCTCCAAGGGTATCTGACCGACGAAGCTTCCGCACGACGAGTTGCGCTGGATGTCTCCTCCAGCCACTTCAACGACCTGATGAAACGCTTCTCCAAAGTCGGACCTACGATTGTCATGGGCTTCATCGAGGTGTCGATGGGCAAGTTGTTCAACAGCGCTGTGGTCATAGAAGGTGCGACCACGGTCGGTTGCTACCGAAAACGGCATCTTCTGCCGGGCGAAAGCGCCTTCTCCGCAGGTGCGGACACACCAGTCTTCAACGCAGGCGGTCTGAAGTTCGGAATAAACATCTGTTATGACACCAACTTCCCTGCAGCGGCGCAGCGTGTTGCTGATTGTGGCGCAACGCTTATCGTCTGTCCCGCAAACAACATGATGCGAAGAGATAGGGCAGAAATCTTCAGAGATGCCCACAACTCTGTACGTGGTGACCGATGTCGAGAGACTGGCCTTTGGCTTGTATCGGCAGATGTCTCTGGCGAACGCGACGGTCGCGTATCACTGGGACCGACCGCTGTTCTAAATCCAGAAGGAGACGTCGTAAAGCAGCTACCGCTTGGGAAACCGGGGCTGCTGTTGGTGGATATCCCAGTCAGGGCTTAACAAGAGGTCAAAATGCAAACCATAAGCACTATAGTTGACCTTTGACGTTGACGGCGTCCGCTTCGGCTGCGCGCTCGGAATGGAAACGCATTATCCGGAGATATTCACCGAGTATGAGCGGCTTGAAGTAGATTGCGTCCTGTTCTCAACCACTGGCGACACGCCTTCCGCTGCACCAGGTTTTGCCGCCGAGGTGTTGGGGCATTCGGCCAGCAACGCGTACTGGATCGGCTATGCTGCCCATGCGCCGCAGAGCATCGTGCCCCTTCAGGAATCGCTGCACCGAACGGTCAATGGAAAGCACTGTGCAAGGCAGACGGTGCAGTCGCGATCACCGTTGCGGATATTGCAATTGACCCGGATAATCCGGCCCGACCGTGGCGACGAAAAGCGCGTGCTGAGCTTTACCGCCCTTATCAGGTGATAGCCGACCCGAGGAGCGACACTCGCAACCTGTTCTAAGCCTATTACGGTCAGCGGCATAGACGACCGCTGACCGTACCGCAGTTTGAATCGCCGCCCGGTCGGCGCGCGCGTCAGCGACTCGCAGTCTCCTTTGGTATCTCTTTAATATTACCGTTTGGTCGTTTCAGCTCCAATTTAGCTGAGCCAGATATCGGGGCACTTTTATCCACCGTCTGATTGTACTCTCTAGAATTTTTCAACGAGAACGGTAATCTGCAGTCTTTAAGGGCTGGGGAGCATCAATGAGTCCGGAATATGCAGTCGCAATAGGCGTTACTTTCGTCCTGGTCATTCCGGTGGCAATGTTGGTTTTCTTGGTGCTGTGGTGGAAGCAGCGTCGAAAAGCGAGGAAGGCCACAACTGAAGCCACCCAACTCAGCGGTGAACTGACCGACACGAACGCGAAACTCTTGAAAGCCATGGAACTGGGACGTAAAACTCACGAGGAAAAGGTCGTTTTAGCCGAGCGCGTGACGGGGTTGGAAGATCGGTTTAAGAGCATCCTCGATGTCGATGCAGAGGTGTCCAAGCTTCAGGCACAGGTGAAGGTTGAGACGGCGAAGATAGATGATCTACGCAACTCCTATATAGAGAAGCGGGCCACCTATGATCGCCTGATAAAGGAAGTTGCCGTCTTCGACGAGAAGCTGGCGTTTGCGGAGATGGGCGTTTACGAGCCGCATTTCGAATTTAACGATAGCGAAGAGTATAAGCGCAATATTGAAATCGTGAGGGCTTCGCAGAAGGCGATGGTGACGGCCAAAACAGCTGCCGTGTGCCCCACCGCGTGGACGGTCGAAGGAAGTACCTCAAAAGGCCAAACGATGACCAATCGGAACATCAAGTTGACGCTCCGAGCCTTCAATAACGAGTGCGAGGCCGCAATAGCGAATTGTCGATGGAGCAACGTCAACGCGATGGAAAAACGCATCGCGACTGCCTTCACCCAGATCAACAAGTTGAACGAGTCCAACCATGTTTCGATTACCGAACTGTATTTGAAACTAAAGTTCCAGGAGTTGTTCCTGACACACGAGTACCGGGAGAAACTCAAGGCCGAACGAGAAGAACGGGCGGAATTGGCTAGGGCAGCCAAGGAAGAGCAGAAACTCATCCGCGACATGGAGCGTGCCGAAGAGGAGGAGGCTCGTTATCAGCGTCTTCTCAACAAGGCTAAGGCCGAAGCCGAGAGCGCGGTCGGTCCGAAACTTGAAGCATTCAATACCCAGATTGAGATGCTGGAACGCGACTTAGCGGAGGCGCATGCAAAGTTTGAACGTGCACAGGCGATGGCTGAGAAGACCCGTTCGGGGTATGTTTATATCATTTCAAACGTCGGTTCGTTCGGCAGTGACGTCGTGAAGATCGGTCTGACGCGCCGTCTCGATCCGGCAGACCGCATCCGCGAGCTTGGGGACGCCAGCGTTCCATTTGTTTTCGATACTCATGCCATCATCTACAGCGACAACGCTCCGGGACTGGAGCGTGCTCTGCATGCCGAATTTGAGCCCGTGCGAGTGAATGCCCAGAATTACCGGAAGGAATTCTTCAAGGCGACGCTGGACGAGGTCGAGACGGCCGTTAAGCGCTTGGCTCCAGATGCCCCGTTCTTTAAGGACGTCGAGGCGCAGGACTATCGCGAGACACTCGCAAAGCGGCGGTCTACTCTTCTTGCTCAGGAAATGGCAACCGAAGCATTGCTACCCGAGGCGATCTGAGAAAGGATGGGCCCCATGCCGCCCGACAGGAAACCAGCCTTTACTTCATTCGCAACCGGATAAGTTTTCTTGTAGGACGAGATGGGTCGGCCGTGCCGATCCCTGAGGGCGCGCGGTATGGCTCGGCTTCCGTGCGACAGGAGGACCAGCGGCAATAGTTCGTTTGAGCGAACTATAGGTGCATCGACGGCGACGGGCTCTCTCCGAAACCACGACTTTTCCCGGGGATATGAGCAGTTGATCCTTCATGTGCAGGGTACCATGCCGTCCAGACTAAAGGACGAGGAGCAGTTCCATCCCAGTTTCGTCGGAGAGGATCGACTGAAGAACCCGTTTTGAAGCCAATATGCATATTGCCTCCCGAGACCGGTATCGTTGCACTGATATCTTTATAGGGAGACCCGCTCCGGACAACCGCATTAGGCCAAAATCAGACTTCGCTCCATTAGCGTGTCATTAAACATCATAGACGATCTCAAACCGAGGACGCTATCGCAGGCCACGATATTAGTATTGGGTAGACCAGCTTAAACAGCACTGCGCAAGGGGTGTTAATGAACATGAGAACATCTGCTCTTGGAGTAATTATCGGTATCGCCTGGAGCGCCGCAGCTATAGCGCAGACGGCAGATTTACCAACTCCGCAAGAAGCAGCGCGAGCATACGTCAAAGCGACGAATTCGATGGGAATGGTCTGGGAAAAGAAAAAGGAGGGGGACTATATCGTAAACCTTGGTGAGTGCGCAAAAAGCTCTTCTGGACCAGGCGTGATTTGCATAGCCTCCATCAAGACGAATGTTCCAAACTCCAAGCCATTTCATAATAAGCTCGGTTTTTCCAGATCGCCATCTGGGGAGTGGGTAGCGACATTTGAGCGTTGATTTAACCCTTAGGACACACCTGAGCAAAAGCGTTTTTTCCTATCGTGGAAGGGGAAAGAATGGGTATTTTGCTGAAGCCTCAACAGGCATTTCGCGGGGGCCATCAATGGCCATTTAGTAGGAAGCTGCAAGCTGCGCATTCCGGACAAACACAAATGATCGATCCAATCGTGAGGGCAATTCAGGGGGCGATAGTTAATATCTGTTTTTCCGACCCAGCGACCGGTGCCAGGCTAGAACGGCTGGCGCTGCAGCCAAGCGGCGACATCAGGACCGCGTTGAAAGTGGATGGTGACGTGCTCTACTACAGCAGAGAGCACGTGAAAAGTCTGACCACGGCTGAACTGAAGGACGCTCTAGTGAAGGCGGTCGGGGTATAATTTACGGTGCGCATGCCTTCTCAAAAAAAACATTGACGCGGCGGTTTTTGTTCTCTATTCGTTCTAATCATGAAAAACGCACCTCTGCACATCATACGAATATCCCGTTAATCCGCTGCCTCGTCAGAGGCTTCGATTAATCGCGAGTATTCGAGTGTGTAGATGAGTATCCAGCCGTTGCCTTCTGGCAGGACGTCACGTAAGTCGTCAGCCATCTTCTCCCAGCCCAAATTCAGCCGATGCGTAGGACGCTTCATCGCCAGAGATCAACTGGCGCGTGATGTCGCGTGCCTTTTGGAATTCGAAGACGCAGTTTCGAGCTGGAACTGCCGGTCCCTGGAGTTTCGACAGGGCGTGGACACGTATCGCCCTGATTTCGTTGCCGAACGATCTCAGGATATCTTGGTAATCGATGCTATCGGGCAACATCGTCCTCCGCCTTGGATTTCTGAAGCCGTCCGCGCAGAGAACTATACTTATCAAACCTTGTCACGCGGCGACATTGATCCGATCCGCTTGAAAAATTGCAAAGACCTGCTTCGTTACGCCGGGACCGAGGTCCGTCTCGGTGACCGCATCCGGTTGCTTTCCGCGCTTGAAGATGAGGGTTCCCTCACGTTTTCAGAGTGCTTGCAGATGATGAGGGAGAGCCAGCCGATATGCGCGCTGGCGAATATGATTTTAGCCCGGTTTATCGAGATCGATCTCGATACCGCGCTTCTAGGGCCTGACACCAGCGTCCGCAAGTTCTCCCGATAAATCACGTATTCTAATATTAGATCGCCAAGGGATCACCATGTCACGCAGCAAAAAGCATAGCCGTGCGCCTCAATCGATGCGCCAATACGTATTCGACAGCATCATCACCCGCGCTATCAGGGAGCATCCCCTGTTTGCAGCAGGGGGGCCTGGCTTTTTGGTCCTTGTGACACCTGAAGGATATCCCCCGTCTGAATATAGAGCGTCTGTTTTCGAACACCTTACCCAAGAGGACCGGTTCTACAGAAGCGATGATGTAGGCTGCATTCTCATCAATCTGAAAGATAAATCATCGAAGTTCGAAGACGACTACTACCAGTGCTATAAAAGGGAACGCGTCATCGCTGTGATCGAGAAAGGTGTTGAGTTGCCTTCGGTAATCCGGCTCTCCGCAGACATGGTGATCGACATTCCCCCCATCACGCCCGACGATCTAAAAGCTGCATCGAGGGCTGTGTTGCGTCTCCCTATGACGGACGAGCAAGCCATCATTGCACTCAGCTATCCACGTGAGCACCTCTGGGCAGCTTTTCGTCCGAGACGTTCGATCAGCGAATCAATGCGACGCTTGAGGGAAACTCCGTTTGCCGCGCCAAGCAATGAGGTGAACGAAAATAAGATGCGGCCAGCCTCTGAAACGCCGATGCTTGCGGATATGTACGGCTATGGTTCGGCAAAAGAATGGGGCATGCAGCTTGCGACTGATCTAGCCGATTGGCAGGCTGGAAAGATCGACTGGGGCGATGTGGATAAAGGCATCGTGCTTAGCGGTCCTCCTGGCGTTGGCAAAAGCATTTTCGCCAACGCGCTTGCAAAACAATGCGATGTTCTCTTGGTCGCATCATCACTTGGACGGTGGCAAAGCAGGGGGCATCTGGGCGACCTACTTAAGGCGATGCGAGCGGACTTCGACCGCGCCCGTAGCAATGCGCCGTCTATTATGTTCATCGATGAAATTGATTCCTTCGGGTCACGGGACAGTTTCGACCACGACAATGCTAATTACAGCATTCAAGTTGTGAACGCGCTGCTTGAATGCTTGGATGGATTGGATGGAAGAGAAGGTGTTGTCGTGGTGGGTGCGACGAACAATATTGATCGCATTGACCCGGCAATCATTCGCGCAGGTCGACTTGACCGACATGTTCAGATTCCACTGCCATCAGTTCCAGACAGGATTGCGATCCTTTCCCAATTGACGGACCACTGCATCCCGATTTCTGAACTAGCATCTCTAGGACCGCTCACCAAAGGTATGACAGGTGCCGATTTGGCAAAAGCTGTTCGCGATGGGCGGAGGCTGGCAAGGCGGGATAAGCGGCAGCTCACGCTGGAAGACCTGAAGGCAGGACTTCCGGAAACGGTCAAAATTTCTGGTGACCACCGTTGGGCTATCGCAGTTCATGAAGCCGGGCACACAGTTGTTGGTACTCAACTGAAATACGGCACCTACCTGGGTACTGATATTTCGGATTTCGTGCGCCCTGACCTGAAGCATCAGATGGGCGGCGCTGCTCATTTCGATATTCCCCCCGTGGCTCGTCGCAACCAACAATTCTATCTAAATTGTGTTGCAGTGATGCTGGCGGGCCTGGCGGCAGAACAACTATGCCTGGGAGACCTAAGCGACGGGGCGGGCGGAGGAGAAAACTGCGACCTCGCCGTCGCCACGCGCATTGCAACCTATGCTGAAGCCAAGCTTGGGATGGGGGCAACGTTCCTTCACAGCAAGGCTGAGAGCGATGAGGAACTCGAAAGGATCAGGCTGCACGATGCCGGTCTGCGAGTCCGAGTGGAAAAGACCCTGGCGGACCAATTTGAGAGAGCGAAGGACATCCTGAAAAGAAAGCGAGCCCTGCTTGAGATGCTGGCGACGGAACTAGACGCGAACGGCTTTCTCTCCCCTGAACGCGTTATCGACCTGGAGAAAAACATCGCCGTTTCAATTCCTTCGGAATCTCAAATAGTTTGAATCCAGCGGTACCGTTAGTTGGTCCCAATTTTTTCGAGGGAAGCTTCATGTGGGTTGGTGGTATGCCACGTGTCGGTCTGGGGATTATAGATTCCCGGGAGTGGGTAGCAGCTGTGGATAAGAAGGAAGTCTCGCGTATTGAAAGTTGCAATAGGTGTTCTATGTACCAGAGCTGCTGCGGCAACATGAAGGTCCTGCCCATGTCTGAGACGTTTTGCACCGGGATGAGAAACGATGAGATTGCGTAGCTTCGGATCGGCAGCTAATGTTCCCCAAGCTTCGGCCACCTCTTTCCCTGTTTCCAGGATAGGCATGCCCAACGTCATTAGATTCTGGTACCACCGCGTCAATTGCACCGCTTTCACCGGATCGCGGGAACAAAGCTGCGTAATGCCCTGTTGGAACTCCATGATTGCGGCAGCTGGAATAAACAAATTTGAGGCCGTTTCAATGAAACGGACGACACCTGGGTGAGGTCTGGCCCTGCTTGTTTCGCTTAGGACGCATGTGTCGAGAATGTATCCTGCAGCCATGGAAATACGCTCACGTGAAAATATGAGCACGCTCCACATTTATAGTTAAAGCGGAGTTAACCTCGCTTTATCGGAAATCGCCCGGCCATATTCGTTCATTTAGGAGGCCGTAATGACTGAAGACGAGCATCCCTCACCATCGGAAGGCTCCAGCGGAAACATAACCGGGGAAGAGATTATTATTCCAGCAGAAGGTGATCTGAGGCGCTTTTTCGAAATCCTCCGCAGTGGAGGAAAAGTAACTGTGACGGATGGAAAGGACCGTTTCTCAGTCCATATTTCTCCGTCTCAGGTTTCCGATAAAGCGCGAGCGTTTTTGACCCGGGGAGGCCCTGTTCCCACGGATTAAACTTGCCATATATGCTCATCCTGGATGGCGCGGCCTCTCTTGGTTAGTTTTTGCGGAGTTCAGCGCACATGTCTCACCGAAGTTTTACTTGTGTATAAATAAGATATCTCGATTCTTGTTCTTGAAATCGGCGAATGCGTTTGCAATATTCGATCTATCCGGTCACGAGGGGTAACCTTGGGGGGCGGAGAGTTACTTGAAGCTGTCAAGCCCGAAGGCCGCCAGCAGGTATGCCATGATGTCCATCCGGACCTCCAGGTATAGCTGGACGCTCAAGGTACATGACGAGCAATCGTACATGCAGCTAATATAGTCCATTATCTCGACTACTTGTGCCGAAAGGGTATTCAATACCCGCTCTAAACAGTCGGGGGCGAGAGGATAACCGAAAGCACATCGGTTCTTTTGCCCCCTCTCGCCTTTGAGGGCCATCGTGAAGGCATGGACTGCTTCCGTCAGACGCTATCCGCACTTCGACCCGGTCATAGATGCTGCAGAAGCTGAGGCGATTGCTACGGACCCGGCCCGGGTCGTGACCCACACGTTCTACCCATTCTTAAAGTACGATGAGGGTTGGACGCAATTCGCCGAGAAGGGCAAGCACGGGAAGCGGAAAGATCGTCCTATAAGGTTTGCGGCCCGGCTCGATAGCTGCATATTTTCCTATTACCGATACCTTCTATCTGCGCCTTATGAAGCAATACTTCAGGCCGAAAGATTGTCGAGTTCCGTCATTGCATATCGTCGGATACCAAAGTCCAGCGGCAGTGGCGGGCAGAGCAATATCGATTTTGCGCTTTCCGCTGTCCAGGCAATCCAGACCCAAGGCAATTGCTGCACCATAGCGCTCGATATCAGCAGCTTTTTCGAAACCCTCGACCACAATCGTCTTCAGAGCGTATGGGCTGACTTGCTGGAAGTGTCGAAACTTCCAGCTGATCACTTCACGGTATATCGAGCGATAACGCGTTATGCTTTCGTGGACGTCGTTAAAGCTTACACACGCCTCGGATACTATGGCGATAAATCGGATCGCAACGGCAAAGTTAAACCGGGCTATCTGAAAGCTCGTAAGGATATCCCTGTTCAATTATGTGACGGGAGGACCTTTCGGGAAAAGATCGCTCGGTCCGCTACCCAAACATCGATCATAGAGGTCAACAAGCTCGGGATGGGGGTCCCGCAGGGCGCACCGTTGTCCGATCTTCTGGCAAATGCCTACCTTCTGGAATTCGATAAATACCTTCGAGACACTTGTGACGAGCTTGGCGGCTGCTTCTTCCGCTATTCCGACGACATTCTGGTCATTGCGCCGATTTCCGAAACTGACGCAGTTCAGCTAGAGAAGGAAATTCGAGGGGCCATAGCCACCTATGGCAAAGGGCTCCTGATCAAGGAGGAAAAATCGGCGATCCATCGGTTCGATGTTCAGGGCGACGGCCAGGCAGTTCGCACGATTAAGGCCACCGACAAAGACGGCAAGCAGATGCAGAACAAACCCTTTGAATATCTTGGCTTCCGATATGATGGGAGGTGTGCGTATATCCGCGACAAAACGATGAGCAATCTCCATCGCAAAATCGCGTCGGTGTGCAGAGCAACGGCAATTCGACAGGTGAAGCGATATCGAGGCAAGCCAATCAACGACATTATGGCTTTGACCAATGTTGAAAAGGTGATCCAGGCCTTCGGATCGGTCGAAGACTTCCACCTCAAAGCCGCCGATTATCGCTCCTGGACCTTTACTACATACGCCAAGCGCGCGTCGAAGACGATGGGAGCACTGGGAATGCCAATCGCACGCCAAATTGGCAAACTGCGGGCTGCAATCCGCCGTAGGCTGGAATCCGAGCTAATACGAGCACTGTAGTGTTCCCGCCTTCGCTGATCTCTTGCGGCTCATAACCGCATGACGAGATGTACGATTCCGATAATCTTCTAATTAAGCGATATTAGTATAAGGTTGAGTCGTGATCCTTCGACTCGCGCTATAGTCGCCAAAAGTGTGTTGCAATTTGATGACTGTCTATGCAGATAAACCGGAACGCCTCCTCACTCAGATCAGTACAGATTCGGCGATTATGTCGAAGAGCAGCTATTGCGCGGGTTTTGAGCTAAAAGCGTGGCGATGCAACGCACTTGCGGATCACTTGATCGATTGGATCGCGGACTACGCGTTAAAGGAGGAAGAGCTTTCTGGGTCGCACGGCAATATGTATGTACGGCTCAAGCAAGCCGCCGCAAGAATATACTCAACCGAGAATTACGGAAAGCGAGGAGAAATCGGGGAGATACTCTTACATGCGGTATGTCGTGATTTTTTCTCTACAATTCCGCTTGCTCCCCGAGTTTTCTATCTTACTTCTTCTAACGAAGTCGTGAAGTCTTTCGATTTGGTCCACGTCCGTCCCCTCGACACGTCGAGCTTCGAGATATGGCTCGGCGAGGCGAAGTTTTATAAGGATTCCGATGATGCGATACGTGCCGCTATTTCCTCGGTAGAAGCTCATATCGATCAAGGATTTCTCAACAACGAAAAGCTGATTTTAGGTCCGCAAGTTTCAAAAGATGTTCCGTATTGGGCGGAAATTCGGAAGCTACTATCCTCAAGAACATCGCTGGACGAGTTATTCAAGTCGGCGGTGTTTCCGATTTGTATCGCCTGCGACAGCTACGCTGTCGGTGGTCACGAGACGCATTGTGAGTCGTATTCGGCAGCGGTCGTCAAGGAGATAGACATCCTTGCATCCAAAGTTGTCGACTCCGGCCTGAACCAAAAAATCACCATCCAGCTTATCTATGTTCCCTTGGCATCAAAGGACTCGCTAGCCGAGGCGTTCGATAAACGCTTGAAGGGGCTGTCCCCATGACTCTGCCGCGACCTGATTGGCAAATGCTAAGCTCTCTCGGCGGGACGGAACTTCAAAGGAAAGTGTTCGACCTCCTTCAAAGCGCGTCGCTGGCAATTCAGATTTCGGAAGTGGACGAGCCAACACTTCTAGAATTCGTGCCGCGTTTGGCTGATGTCATTAACGACCGCCCAGAATTGGAAACTTTTAAGGAACCCTTTAGCTCCTTGGCTCGCAGCACCGGTCTTTGGAACTACATTGACCGAGATAAGGCCGATACGTCAGACGCGCTGCTGGCGGAAAGTGTCACTGTTCCCGAGTTGGGCGACATAACCTTGCACCGAGAACAGGTTGGCATCCTGAATGACGTTCTTGCCGGAAAAAACGTTATCCTGAGTGCTCCGACGAGCTTCGGGAAAAGCCTCTTGATCGACGCTTTGCTGGCGACCGGTCGATATCGTCGCGTGGCGATTATTCTGCCGACAATCGCTTTGCTTGACGAATTCCGACGGCGTTTGCGGCGGCGGTTTCAAGACAGATTTTCAATAATCATGCATCCCGGCGATGTTGTTCCAAAAGATCAACCCGCGATCTTTCTTGGGACCCAAGAACGCCTTATCAGCCGCACAGACCTCGGCTCGCTTGATTTGACCGTCGTTGATGAGTTCTACAAGCTCGATCCCGCGCGACAGGATGACCGGAGTGTTACATTGAATGCGGCCGTCTATCGACTGCTCAGCAAGTCTAAACAGTTCTTCTTTCTAGGGCCAAACATCGACAATGTAAGGGTCAGTAACGACAGCAAATGGAAGTTTGAGTTTATAAGAACCAGATTTTCCACGGTTGCAGTCGATACCTTTGATCTAACGCGGATTGATAACAAACAGGAACGCCTGTTTGAGGAGATCGGCGAAGACCGAAATTGGCCCGCACTCGTCTTCGTGTCAGCTCCGGATAAAGCGAACCGGATCGCAAAGGAGGCCAGCGATGAAATTGCGGTTTCAGATGATAGTTCGGATTTTGCGGACTGGCTCAACGACAACGTCGGGTCTAATTGGTCGCTGGTGAAAACCGTGCGTTTTGGATTCGGCGTTCATCACGGGCGAATTCCGCGAGCTATTGCATCGCAAATGGTTCGGATGTTCAACGAGGGCAGTCTCCCAGTCTTGTTCTGCACATCTACCCTGATTGAGGGCGTGAACACTGCCGCGAAAACAGTCCTGATTTACGATAAAAAGATCAACAGGACGAGCTATGACTTCTTTACATTCTCCAATATCCGTGGTCGAGCCGGGCGACTGGGCCAACATCATGTCGGGCAAGTTTTCTTGTTCAACTCGCCTCCTGTTCGGGAGGAGATGGAAGTATCACCGACCCTTTTTGGAGAGGATGACGAAGCTCCGGATAGCTATGTCGTATACTTGGACGAAGATGATACGAACGAGGAGGTGGAAGAACGAGTAGCAAATCTGCGCGACGACCTTGGCCTCGACAGTGAAGGCTTGAGGTTGGCAGCGAGCGTTGGTCTGGATGTAGCGCATGCCCTCCGACGGGAGATCGCATCCGAGTTTCGAAGAAGATCGACCCGTCTGGCGTGGTCTGGTTATCCTGATTATAAGTCAATACTCGCACTTGTCGAGATTGCCTGCACCACAAAGCGACCTCGTGAATTTGGCGCGGTATCGGCTTCACAGCTTACGCTTTTCATCAGCCGCCTGCGTCAGCACCGCGAGTTGAAAGACTTCCTACTTTGGTTCAACGATAACTTCAGAGGAGAAGACACCGAATTCGATAACGTCTTCAAGTTTTTACGAGCGTGTGAGTATGGGCTCCCGCAGGTTTTTGCCCTTGTTGAGCTTTTCGCCAAAGCCTACTCGCCGCAAACCGACTACAGTCTCTTTCTTCGAGAACTTAGCCGCTGGTTTAGAGCGGAAGAACTCAAAAACCTGGACGAGGAAGGAATACCGATCCAGATTTCGGAGCGCTTTTATTCGGTTGGTGATGATCGTGCTTCTTTGTTGAGGAAACTCCAAGATGCAGTGGACAAGGGTTCAGATAAGCTTTCAGTATTTGAGCATCGTTGGCTCGCAGCATCGCTGACCTAATGAGGCCCGTCACCAATTGTATGGCGACATCTCATTCGCCCGCCCCCAAGAAACAGGGGGTGTAGTTATGGCATCGCACTCGCAGCTTTCGGCGGTGACCTATCTGCACACTGAACTCGTGCTTTGATAAGAACATTTCAGCTAGCTTGCACCTCACGAGAATCGAACCTGGCAATGCAAGCACATATCAACGAAATAAACGCGTCCCACGAAATCGGCCACTATGTTCTTGTCGGGCGCAACAATTTCCCTCTTCAATCCATCAGTATCATGCACTGGGGCGGGTTTCAGCGATCATGAATTTTCTGAGGCATCGGGATCGACCATAGAACTCTCGCTTGTAGGGTGTGCCGGTGGGCTTACCGCAACGCGCATTAAGGAATTGGTGTTTTCCATCGCAAGCATTCTCAAGCTGATGTCGTATAGCTGTGGAAGCCGTTGAAGGTACTGGTTCTTCTCAGCGGGAAGAATGACATTCCCGCCCTTTTGCATGAAGGCGTCGCACCATCACTCCTAGTAGCTCCCGTTGGACACTGCTCCGAGACGGCGTCTGATGGAAAAGTTAACGACCAACAACTACTCTCTGAGAAGGCGCTTGAGGTTGTCGTTAACGACGAACCCTTGACTCGTGTGGTCGAGGCTGCGGCTTCGTTGTTCCTTGCATTCGCAAATACAAAATTGGGCTTCCCTAAAGGAGCGCCCAAATGGACTACCTTCCTCACCCGGCTCGCACTTTGTTTATCGAAGCGACCCAATACGAACGCTCAGCTCAAGCGAAAGCAGCCATCGAGATGAACATCGCCGTTACCGATCCCAGTTTGGACTGCCAACGCCGAGTTATAGCAAGGTGGGTCGACGCTTCGGAACAGTCGGGCGCAACTGATGAGCAAGTCGCGGACATGGAGGCTCGCGCCAAAATTTTTGAGAAGATTGCGGAATCTGTGCTCAAAAGCGACGAGTGCTCGATCTTCGACGTCTCCGCTTTGATCCCGAAGTTGCCCAAGAACGACGTCTCGGCCTTTAACCTCCGGAACTTGGTGCTGCCTGGTGATGAAACCGTCTACATCCATCTTGGCCGCCAAGAGGCGCTCGTCGTCGATCAGACCCAGGACCTCTATTTTGAAGGCGCTTATGTCACACAAGTTGACGATGAGAACGGTGACGACGAAGGCAGCACCTTCCAGATAGCGCTCGTATTCAGCGATCCCGAATTCGGTGCGCTGGCCTTTGACCGTGCAATCGGTCGGACGCTAAAGCGGAATTCGGACTTTGTCCGGTTCGAGATCAAGCATACCGACAGCGTCCAACAGAGCTTTGCCAGCATGGCGCAAAACGGGCTGGTGGAAGAGAGCCAGATTTTAACCGCCCCGTTGAACGTCTATCGCGTGGCCTATGATCTTGTCGTCAGATCGATGATCTACCTCGGCCTTGAAGGGCGTGACCTGGAATTGGGCTTCTTCACCGGCGCTCCGGACAAGCAGGTGCGGAGGGCGTTGAAGGGCGATGAAAACGCTGAACGGTATCTGTTGGAAAACGGCTTTCCTGCCGTGCAGTTTGTCGGCAGAAACATCGGACCGATTCAGGACCTGTCGGAACCCGAATGGGGTTCTGAACCAGTTGGCTTTCGGATTTAGAGGATTTTGCGGTTTCAAGCCACGAATACGGCCGGGGAAAGTTGTTACGGGGCATCCGCCCCCTAAGACCCGCTCCAGGGAAATTCGTTAGGGGCCGCACCAGCTGGTCAAAGCTTAGAGAAATCAATGCGCTTTTAGGAAATGGTACCCCAAGCCGGGATCGAACCAGCACTCCTTTCGGAACCGCATTTTGAGTGCGGCGCGTCTACCAATTCCGCCATTGGGGCAACGGTGGTAATGCCACGGCGTCTATCATGCTCAAGGCCATGCGTGCAACCCCAAAGCTGACTTATCCTTTTTGAATTGCGCGTGTTTGCGCGTGCGGTTTTCCGTCTTTGCCGGGCCGCCGATCAAAATATTGCGAAGGGTGGCTGTGCCGGATCGCGACACCTGCAGTTGCGGCATTAGGGTAATATTAGGTACCTCTAATAAATTAGAATATACGCAATTACTAATTGAATTATGATGTCAGGGTGGAGTTTCCACGCGGGGCGGGAATGGCCAAACTCATAGGGAGGAAATTATGAGGGCTTTTTCTCGCAATTTATTACTGTCCGCCTGCCTGATCCTGCCGATCAACGCCCATGCGCTGGATATCGGGATCGGTGGCGAGAATGGGGTTAACGCCAGTGTTGGCGATAATGGCAGCGGCGGGCTTGGGGTCGATGCCTCCGTTGGCGGCAGCAGTGGCGTTAACGCCAGTGCGGATGTCGGCGGCAGGAGCGGCGGCGGGCTGGGTGCGGATGTCAACGCATCGGTCGGCGGCAGCAGTGGGGTCAATGCGGATGTCAATGCATCCGTCGGCGGTTCCAGTGGCGTCAATGCCGGTGTGAACGCTTCCGTTGGCGGCTCGGACGGCATCAATGCCAATGTCGGCGCCAATGTGGGCGGCTCGAGCGGTGTCGGTCTCGGCGTCGGCGTCGGTATTGGCGGCTCCGGTTCGACCGGCACGCCCGGAAATCCCGGCGGCAGCACCACCAGTCCCGGCGGCTCGGGCACAGTGTCTCCGGGCGCGATGCGCAATGCCCTGCAAGCCTATAACGATATGTCGCGGACCGAGCAGATCAAGCTCGCCCGCCGTTGTGTCGATATTCTGGGCGGCGGATACGATGCGGCGCTGACGAAACTGTGCAAGATGATCCGGACGGCCTCGCGCTGAAGCAGGCTTTGCCCGTGTCAGAAAACTTCGAAGGGCGCCACTGGCGCCCTTCGGATCAATTGCCCTTGCGTCCAAAGGACAGGATTTTCTGCCGCAGGCTGCGGGCGAGGTTGCGGGTGTTGCGGTACATGTCCACCTGCGTGGAAACCTGACGCACATCCCGGTCGCTGTTCTGGGCAAGCCCGACGACCAGCGTGCCCATTTCCTGACGCTCCTGCCAGAAGCGGCTCATGATCGGATGATCGGGCACGGCGCAGCTGTCGCTGCGCAGAATATTGGCATCGTCCAGATGCCAGTCGGTCAGTTTCTGCACCAGCAGCTTGCCGGGAGAAAATTGCGCATAGCTCTCGTCGAAAGCGGTCTTCCACGTATAGGCCTCGCCCGCCGTGATGAACACCACCATGGAGGCGATGGCGCTGCCATTGAGATCGATGGTGTGGATACGCACCGCATCCGCTTCGGCCAGATTGGTGATCGCCTCGCGGGCGAAGGCGGCGCGATAACGGTCGTTGACCAGCGCGGTGCGTTTACGGCCTTTCCAGCCGCTCGCCTCCAGCGCCAGAAACTCCTCCATACGGTAACGCACGTCCGCTGGCTGCCGGGTAACGGTATAGGAGAGGGCCCCAAGTTTTTCGAGTTGCCGCCACTGCCTGTTCATTTCGCGCAAATGGTGCGGCGCAAGGGCGTTTCGCAGATAGGCTCTGCCATCGAGAAGGCTCTCCAGCATCGGCCGGTAATAATTGCCCGTCGTCGTCACCGGCAGGTTGCGGCTGAGCGCGATGGCTTTGAACATGCGGGCAAACGGCCCTTCCAGCCGAATGTCCGGCAGAACCAGAACATTCGGCAGACGCATGTTGCTGTCGGAAAGCGCATCGAAAAGATTGTCGAGGGTTTCGGCGGCGCCTTCGGTGTCGACCAGCGGCGTGCCGAGCGGCCCGAATGGATTGGCCCAGACGCGAATGATGGAGGGACCAATGGAAAAGCCCGGCTTTTCCACGGTAAAGGGCATCAGGAAGCGCATGCGGCTTCTGGCGCCGTTCTCATCGCGAATGAGGGCGAAGCGCACGGACTTGTCCTCGATGCGCGGCATGGCGGGCGCGAGAAGCCTTCCGGTGAAGAAGACATTCGCCTCCATGACGCGGTTGGACAGAAAGTCGAGTTCTTCCTGCATGTCATAACCGAGCTGACCCGGATAGATGCAGAATTCCCGGCCATCGCGGCCCACGCGTCGGCTGCTGTCGGCCACGGGGCGGTCACGCTCCGCGGACGCCATCAGTGCCGCGATGCGCGGGTCCTGAAAATCCGGATTCTTTGGATCGCTGGACATGCTTATCGTTACACCGCCTTCCCAGTGTTTTGACCCGCCCGGGGATCGTTGAAGGCAAAAAGGACGATCCCGAGTGTGCGGCGAATGGCAATATGCAATAGCACAGCTTCTATGCACATGGCTATCGCCACCGCTGCCGCTGCCCCTGCCAGACCATAGACCGGAATGAGCGCCATGTTGAGTGCAATGTTGCAACCGAAGATGATAATATAAAGCACGACGCACAATTTTTGTTTGCCGGCCATGTTCAGCAATGTTTCCCCCGGGCCGATCAGCGCCTTGGCGAGGAAACCGGCGAAAAGGAAGAACATCAGCTCATAACCCTGAACGAAGCCGGGACCGAACAGCGACAGCAGGAACGGGCCGGCCAGAAGCACCACGCTGCCGACGCCGAGCGATGGCCAGAAGGCCCAGCGCGCGGCCTGGCTGGCGAAACCGGCGAGCCCCTGCCGGTCATCGGCCGACATGAGGGCGGCCAGGCGCGGGGCGGCGGCCGCCTGCACCGAGAAAAACACGAATTGCATCAGCACGATGGTCTTTGCAGCGGCAAAATAGATGCCAACCTGATCCGGCGGCAGATAAAGCCCGACGATCACCACATCGGAATTGGTCATCAAAAAACCAATGCCGTCGATCAGGAACATCGGGAAGGCGAACCTTATCCAGTGGCGGAAATGCACCCTGCGGACCGTGCTGCGGAAATGCCGGTTGAGCCTGCGGTTCATGAAGGCGAAATGGAAAAGCGTGGTGACATAGGTGGCAAGAAGGGCCGTCAGCATGGCCGTCGTTGCAGTTTTTTCCGCGCCGAGACCGATTGCCACCAGCATGAACAGCAGGATCAGCACCGGGCGAACGATATAGGTAGGGCTGAGTGCGGAGACCGCCCAGCCATTGGCGCGCGCGGTGCCGTTCAGCACATCGCCCAGCGCCACCATCGGCAGGGTGAAAAGCGCCAGCGACACGGGAATGAGATAATAGGAGGCGATGCGCTCGCCGAAGAAATACAGGAAAACGAAACCGAAAATCGCAAGCGCGCTGGCCGAAAGCATGGCGAAGACCCGCGCCGTCGAGGTCAGCCCCATGATCTTGTCATGGGCATCCTCCAGACGATAGCCGGGTAAAAAGCGGATGACCGTGGTGTGAAAACCGAGACAGGAAAGATTGCCGAACAGGATCACCAGAACCCAGACGAAGGCGAACAGGCCATATTCGAATTCGCCCATCAGGCGGGCAAGAATGATCTGGGAAATGAAGGCTATACCGGCGCTGACGATACGCACCGCAAACGCAACCAGCGCCATGCGCTGCGCGCGGGAGACCTCATCCCCGCCGGAAAGAACAACGGTGACTTTCGCTACCAGCGGCGAAAGCTTCGCGCGCAGGCCTGCGGGTAAGGCTTTTTCCGCCGTGTTGAGGATAGCCATGATCCACACGCCATCATTTCCAGTTGAATAGGCAGGCCGATCATACGCGCTTCATCCTTAACGAAGGGTTTGGGACGCGCCGGCCTGTGTGCCAATATCGTCCGCCACGCGTGGCTTGCGGATGCCGTTGAACAGGAAAAGGGCGAGCGGGCTGAGGCGTATCGCCTGATGCAGCATATAGGCCGCCGTCGTGGTGGCCGCGACGATGATGGTGAATTCCAGGATGGGCGGCAGCGCAATGAGGATGAACAGCGTCCCGAACGCGTAGATCAGCGGATGGTGGAACAGGTAGATGGTGAAGGACGCATCCGTCATGCGTCTGGCAAGGCGGTTCGGCCTGTCGAAATAACGGCAGGCGAGGTCTATCAACAGACGGCTCGCCGCCACCGCCGCAATTGCCGACACCAGCACCAGCAGGGCCGAATTCGAAAAGGGATATTGCAGGCGCAGGGTCACCGCCGTCGCGATGGTGCCCGCCGCGATGACGCCGGTGAGAAGGCCCGTCTGGCGAAAGCGGTGAAAGAGGGCGCGGTCACGGTGCAGCAGCGCGCCGATGAGGAAGAATGGCAGGTAACGCGCATAGGGATCGGAAGCACGTTCATAGAAAAAAAAGAGGCCGCTTCCGCTTTTTGCTGCAAGCTGGCCGGATCCGTAGATCGTCAATTCCCACACAACAGGTACGAGGCAGAGGATTGCGAAAAACAGGGAGGTATGCCCCTGCCGCAGGCTGCCGAACCAATCTCTCACATAGGCTACTGGCGGACGTTCCAAGAGAAACAGCAGGCCGGCAAGCAGGATCGAATAGAAGATAAGGGCCGGCAGGAACCATAGATGCATGATCCACTGTTCGCTCGGGCGCAGCAGGCCGGGCAGGCTCTCAAGCAGCCGGTCGGCCGGGATATCGCCTTTGGCGACGCGGGCCAGTTGCAGCAGGAAAAGCTGTGATGGCCCGAGCAGAAGGACCGCGATGATAAAGGGCACGCCGAGGCGCAGGAAACGCTGTCTCAGCCAGCGCATCTTGCCCTTCCTGCCGATGACCATGGTGGAAAAATAGCCGGCCACCAGAAAGAATGCCGGCATGCGGAAGGTGACGAGTGCGGAGCCCAGCGCGCTCAGAAGCGGGCTGGTGTCGGAATCCTTGATGTCCCATGGCAGGGCATAGCTGTAGAGGAGGGAGGCGTGATAGGGAATGCCAAGCAGCATGAGGAGCGCCCTTAGCGGGTCCCAGTAGTGCTCGTAGTCTGATTTGCCCGGTTGCATTTTTCCCTCGCGCCGCAGGCGCGATCCCGTGTGATCAGCAATGACCAGCACGACTATTGGTGGAAAACGCTAATAAACCCTTCACGCCCCGGAGGGTGTGGGCGGAGCCTTTTTCCTTGGCATGAGATCGAGGACCAGCGCACAGCCCAGAATGATGATGCCGGCGCCGAAAAGCTGGGGAAGCGAAAGCGGCTCATCCAGCACCAGCGCGCCGACGAGGACCGCAACGACGGTCACGGCGAATTCCACGCTGATCGCCCTGGTTGCGCCGATCGAGGAGACAAGCTTGAAATAGGTGATGTAGGTGAGGCCGCTCATGACCACCGCCTGTACGAGAAGATAACCGTAATCGATGAGGCGCGGTGCTCCGGGCAGGGGCACGGCCAGAAGAAGCGGCAATGTCATCAGCCCGCCCGTGAGAAAGGAGCCGATGGTGATTTCCCACGAACCCACGCCCTTGAGATAGCGGCTGGCATAGTTGCTGCCATAGGCGGCGCAGATGCAGGCGGCGAGGGCGGCGGCACAGCCGATGATGAAGCCGGTCGTGACGGGCACGGCGGGGAAGCCGACAAGCAGCAAGATGCCGCTAAAGCCGATGATGAGTCCGGCAAAGCCCTGTTTCGTCAGGCGTTCAAGTCCCCAGACCTGTGAGATGAGCATGGAAAAAAGCGGGATGGTGGCCACCAGAATGGCCGCCATGGCGGTGCCGACCAGCGGCGTCGCATAGGAGAGGCCGATCAACTGTCCCGCGACCGTTGTTGCGCCGACGACGGCGAAGGCGCGCCAGCTCGCGGAAAATGCGAGCTTTCGACGCGCCGCAATCGCGATCAGAAACAGGGTGACGGCGGTGACCAGCGAACGGAGCGTGACCGCGCCGATCCAGCCGAAGGCCTCGACGACATGCAAAAGCAGCAGGAAGGACATTCCCCACGCGAGTGCGAGAAAAACATAAGCGGCAAAGTCGCGACGGGCCATGAAAGCTTTTTCCGGAAGACGATCAGGCTCCCATATTGGAAATTGCCGATATCCGTCAACAGCGATCGAGGGGTGCAACGAAAATCGCCCGCAACCGAAGGTGCGGGCGATTTCATTTGTCTGTCAGCAACTGCCTCAGGCTTGTTCGTAAACGCCGTGGCAGTGCTTGTATTTCTTGCCGGAGCCGCAGGGGCACATTTCGTTGCGGCCGATGCGACCCCAGGTGGCCGGGTTTTCCGGATCGCGATCCTCGGCCGGCACGAAGGCGGCGGGCGCGGCCTGTTGGCCCAGCGCCATTTCGTCTTCGCCCGTATTGGGGTCGAGATGATGCGCCGTCATTTCCGGCAGTTCCGGCTGCTGCGGTTCCTGCTGCACCAGTTCCACGCGCATCAGCTGGGCGGTCACGGCCTCGCGCAGATTGGCGAGCAGCGCCTGGAACAGTTCGAAGGCTTCCGCCTTGTATTCCTGCAGCGGGTCGCGCTGGGCATAACCGCGGAAACCGACGACCGAGCGGAGATGGTCGAGGTTGACGATATGTTCGCGCCACAGATGGTCGATCGTCTGGAGAATGACCGAGCGTTCCACATAGGTCATGATCTCGGGGCCGAAACGTTCCGCGCGCTCGGCGGCGTATTTGTCGGCGGCCTCGGTAACACGCTGGAGAATATCGTCCTCGGCGATGCCTTCTTCCTTAGCCCATTCCTCCACCGGCAGGTCGAGGTTGAGGAACTGGGCGATGCCGGCCTTCAGGCCTGCAATATCCCACTGTTCCGCATAGGCATTTTCCGGAATATGCTTGGTGACGAGCGTTTCGATCACTTCATGGCGCATATCGGCTGCGGTTTCGCCGATATTGTCGGCTTCCATCAGCTCGAGGCGCTGTTCGAAGATGACCTTGCGCTGGTCGTTCAGCACGTCGTCATATTTCAGAAGGTTCTTGCGGGTCTCGAAGTTGCGGGCTTCGACCTTCTTCTGGGCGCGTTCCAGCGCCTTGTTGATCCACGGATGGACGATTGCCTCGCCTTCCTTCAGGCCGAGCTTCTGAAGCATCGAGTCCATTCGCTCGGAACCGAAGATGCGCATCAGGTCATCCTGAAGCGACAGGTAGAATTTTGAACGGCCCGGGTCGCCCTGACGGCCGGAACGGCCGCGCAGCTGGTTGTCGATGCGTCGGCTTTCGTGGCGTTCGGTGGCGATGACGTAAAGACCGCCGGCGGCGAGCGCCTTTTCCTTCAGAACTTTGATCTCGGCGCGGATCGCCTGTTCCTTGGCGTCGTGTTCCGGACCCGGCTCCATGCCTTCGAGCTCGCGCTCAAGCCGCATGTCGACGTTACCGCCGAGCTGGATGTCGGTGCCGCGGCCGGCCATGTTGGTGGCGATGGTGACCGCACCCGGAACGCCGGCCTGCGAAACGATATAGGCTTCCTGCTCGTGGTAACGGGCGTTCAGGACCTGGAAATTGGAGAAGCCAGACTGACGCAGGAGATGCGCCAGAAGCTCGGATTTTTCGATGGAGGTCGTGCCCACCAGAACCGGCTGGCCGCGTTCATGCGCCGCCTTGATCTCGGTGATGATCGCCTGGAACTTCTCCTCGCCAGTGCGGTAAACCTCGTCGTCCTCGTCGATACGCTGGATCGGCAGGTTGGTCGGCACTTCGATGACGTCGAGGCCGTAAATGTTGCCGAATTCTTCCGCTTCCGTCGCGGCCGTGCCGGTCATGCCGGCCAGCTTTTCGTACATGCGGAAATAATTCTGGAAGGTGACGGAGGAAAGCGTCTGGTTTTCCGGCTGGATCTGCACCTTTTCCTTGGCTTCGAGAGCCTGATGCTGACCTTCGGAATAACGGCGGCCCGGCATCATGCGGCCGGTGAACTCGTCGATGATGACGATTTCGTCGTTGCGGACGATATAGTCCTTGTCGCGGGTAAAGAGCTTGTGGGCCTTCAGCGCATTGTTGATGTGGTGAACGATGGCGACGTTTTCGACGTCGTAAAGCGATTCGCCCTTCAGCAGTCCCGCCTGCCGCAGCAGGTTCTCGAGCTTCTCGGTGCCGTCTTCGGAGAAGTTGGCCGAGCGCTGCTTTTCATCGATTTCGTAATCTTCCGGCGTCAGCAGCGGAATGAAGGCGTCGATGGTGTTGTAAAGGTCGGAACGGTCGTCCAGCGGGCCGGAAATGATCAGCGGCGTGCGCGCCTCGTCGACCAGGATCGAGTCGACTTCGTCGACGATCGCGTAGTTGTGGCCGCGCTGAACCATCTGGGCGCGGTCATATTTCATGTTGTCGCGAAGATAGTCGAAGCCGAGTTCGTTGTTCGTCGCGTAGGTGATGTCGCACGCATAGGCCTCGCGGCGCTGGTCGTCGTCCAGCCCGTGGACGATCACGCCGGTCGTCAGGCCGAGGAAGCCGTAGAGCCTGCTCATCGTGGCCGCGTCACGCTTGGCGAGATAGTCGTTGACGGTGACGACATGCACGCCCTTGCCGGCAAGGGCGTTGAGGTAGACCGCAAGGGTCGCCACCAGCGTCTTACCTTCACCGGTCTTCATTTCGGCGATGGCGCCTCCATGCAGAATCATGCCGCCGGTCAGCTGCACGTCGAAGGGCCGCATATGCAGAACGCGGCGCGACGCTTCGCGGGCGACGGCGAAAGCCGGGATCAGCAGGTCGTCCAGCGTCTTGCCGTCGGCAAGCTGCTGGCGGAACTCAGCGGTCTTGGCCGCCAGCGCTTCGTCGGAGAGCGCCTTGGTGGCCTCTTCCAGCGCATTGATGGCTGCGATCTTGCTTTTATAGGAGCGGACGCGGCGGTCATTTGCCGAACCGAACAACTTGCGGGCTATTCCGCCGAGACTGACCATCTTACTGGCCCTTTCTGAAATTCCGTTTTGCCGGGCGCTTTTCTCCGTCACGCCGATTTCAGCATAAATGACGGACTTCGCCCTTCAACGTATCTGGACGCGAGGTTGCGTGACAGATAAGAGGGGGGGCAAATGATGTCAACGGTTCTGCCCGTTACAGAATGGCCACAATCCGGTGTTTGGAAGTTTTTTCAGAGCCGGAAACCATGTCTGGAGCCGGCATTGTCCCCGAAAGGTTCAAAATGTTGCGCTATAATAAAATTGCGGCTGCGGTGATTGTGGCCACGCTCGGCCTCCAGCTTCCGGCTTTCGCACAGGAAGACAAGGTTGTCGCCAAGGTCGGCGATCTGGAAATCCACCAGTCCGAACTCGACCTCGCCATGAGCAACCTCGACCCGCAGCTCGCGCAGCTTCCCGATGAGCAGAAGAAGGTTGCAGCCCTTTCCGGCGCGATCGACGTCAAGCTTCTGGTGAAGAACGCCAGCGCCGAAGGTCTGGAAAAGACTGAAGATTTCAAGAAGCGCATGGAATTCATCCAGGACCGTGAGCTGCACAACGCCTATTTCCGCAAGCACGTGGTCGATGCCGTTACCGCTGACGAAGTAAAGGCTCGCTACGACAAGGAAGTCGCAGCTCTGCCGCAGGAGGAGGAAATCAAGGCCGCGCACATTCTCGTCGCCAGCGAGGACGAAGCCAAGGACATCATTAAGCAGCTTGATTCGGGCAAGGATTTCGCCGCGCTCGCCAAGGAAAAGTCGACCGATTCCAACAAGGATGACGGCGGCGATCTCGGCTGGTTCGGCAAGGGCCGCATGGTGCCGGAATTCGAAGAAGCCGCTTTCGGTCTCGAAAAGGGCGCCTTCACCAAGGCTCCGGTGAAGACCCAGTTCGGCTTCCACGTCATCAAGCTGGAAGACAAGCGCATCGCACCGCCGCCGGCTTTCGAGCAGGTCGAGCCGCAGGTTCGTCAGCTTGTCATGCGTGACAAGTACGTTGCCCTCATCGAGAAGGCAAAGGCCGACCAGAAGATCGAAATCATGGATGAGACGCTGAAGAAGGGCTACGACGAAGCCACGAAGGAACAGCAGGCTCAGCCGCAGCAGTAAAAACAAATGTTACGGGGCGGCTATGGGCCGCCCCGTTTCATCTCAGGCATTCCAGACCCCTTTTCCAGAATTTCAGGCGCTTCCCATGTCCGTTGCCGTTTCTCCGCTCGCTCCGAAATCCTATCCCGACATGCCTGCGCTGCGCGGCGTTCGCATGGCGACGGCCGCCGCCGGCATCAAGTACAAGAACCGCACCGACGTTCTGCTGATGGTGTTCGACAAACCGGCAAGCGTCGCCGGCGTCTTCACCAAATCAAAATGCCCTTCCGCCCCGGTCGATTTCTGCCGCGCCAATCTCGGCGGCGGCGTGGCGCGCGCCGTGGTGGTCAATTCCGGCAATGCCAATGCCTTTACCGGCGTCAAGGGCAAGGCCGCGACCGAATTGACGGCGAAATCCGCCGCCGCTGCCGTTGGTTGCTCCGAGGGCGAGGTCTTCCTGGCATCGACGGGCGTGATCGGTGAGCCGCTGGATGCTTCGAAATTTGCCGGCGTTCTCGGCGACATGAATGTCAGGGCGGAAGCCGATTTCTGGCAGGAAGCCGCCAAGGCGATCATGACGACCGACACCTATCCCAAGGTTTCGACCCGCACCGCCGAGATCGGCGGCGTGATCGTGACGATCAACGGCATTTCCAAGGGTGCTGGCATGATTGCGCCGGATATGGCGACGATGCTCTCTTTCGTGGTGACGGATGCCGATATCGAGCCCGCCGCCCTGCAGTCGCTGCTGTCTGCCGGTGTTGGCCCGACATTCAATTCCGTGACGGTCGATAGCGACACTTCCACCTCCGATACGTTGATGCTGTTTGCGACAGGTGCTGCCGCTGAAGACGGCCAGGTGAAGGTAACGAGCGCCGACGACGAGCGCCTTGCCGGCTTCCGCGCCGCGCTGAACGATCTTCTGAAGGACCTTGCCTTGCAGGTGGTTCGCGATGGTGAAGGCGCGCGCAAGATGGTGGAAGTCACCGTAACGGGTGCGGAAAACGATGCCGCCGCCAAGAAGATTGCCCTTTCCATCGCCAATTCGCCGCTGGTGAAGACCGCGGTTGCCGGCGAAGACGCCAATTGGGGCCGCGTCGTCATGGCCGTCGGCAAGTCCGGCGAAATGGCCGACCGTGACCGCCTCGCCATCTGGTTCGGCGGCGTGCGCGTGGCTGTCAACGGCGAGCGCGACCCGGATTATTCGGAGGCGGAAACCAGCGCGGTGATGCGTCTCGAAGACATTCCGGTGAAGGTGGATATAGGTCTCGGTCAGGGCACTGCCACCGTCTGGACCTGTGACCTGACGAAAGAATATGTTGCGATCAACGGCGACTATCGGAGCTGACCGTTGGAGCCGAAGAGAATGCAGGACAATAAGGCCGTCAATCTGCCGCTGGTTCGCCGTCTGGAAGCCGTCAGCTTCCGGGCATGGCCTGCCTCGTCGGTGATTTATGACGGTAGCTGGCAAATCCGCCTGACGGGCTCGCACCCCTCCAAGCGCATCAACTGCGTGGTGCCGCTCGACCCGTCCGATTACGGAAACAGCGCGGTGCGGCTGGAAAAGGCGCGCAAGCGTTTTGAAGATTTCGGCCGACCGCTGGTGGTGCGCGAAACGACACTGATGCCGCCGCAGCTGAGAGAATTTCTCTCGAATGACGGCTGGTCCGTGTTCGAAGAGGTCACGGTCATGACGGCCGATCTCTCCGGCATGGAGCTGCCCGAAACGCTGGTCAGCCTGCCGAGCCACGATATCGGCCGTTTTGTCGAGGCGAGCATCAAGGTCAGCGATAGCGATCCGGCGCTCCGTCCGGCGATTGCGGAAATCGTCAGCTCCATCAAGCCGGCGCTCGGCCTCTTTATCAATGAGGAAGTGGAAGGCAATCCGCTCGCGACCGTGATCTGCGTGCAGGATAATGACCTTGCCGGCATCATCTCCCTCGATGTCGAAAAGTCGCAGCGTAAAAAGGGCCTCGGCACGCAGGTTTTGTCGTCGGCACTGCGCTGGGCAAGAATCAGCGGCGCAAAAACCGCCTGGCTGCAGGTGGTTTCCACCAATGCGCCGGCGATCGCCCTTTATCAAAAATTCGGGTTCTCCGAGGCCTATCGTTATCGTTACTGGCGCAAGGGAGCCGGCGAATGAGCGAGGCAGGCAAAAAAATCCTGCTGGTCGCCGCCTGCGCCCTTCTCGATCAGGATGGCCGCATTCTTCTGGCGCAGCGTCCGGAAGGCAAGTCGCTTGCGGGCCTGTGGGAATTTCCGGGCGGCAAGGTGGAGCATGGCGAGACGCCGGAGGAAACCCTTGTTCGTGAACTGGACGAGGAGCTGGGTATCAAAACCAAGGTCGCTTGCCTCGCACCGCTGACATTTGCCAGCCACACCTATGAGACCTTTCACCTCCTGATGCCGCTTTATGTGTGCCGCCGTTATGAGGGCATTGCACACGGCCGGGAAGGGCAGGCGATTAAATGGGTGAAGCCGCAGGCACTGCGCGATTACCCCATGCCGCCGGCCGATGAGCCGCTCATCCCCTTCCTGCAGGATTTGCTATAAAATCGGGAAGCCCCCGAGGTCCTCGCGTATTATCCCGTCACAGCTTCGTGAAAATGCCCCGTTTGCAGCGCTTTGCCGTGCCAAAACGGGGCTGTGTTAAGAGATCGTTCAGCACCCTCTGGCAGATTGTTAAGCTAAAGAAGCGGTAAACTGCGCGAGACGAGGTTGCTCATGAACGAGGATTTCTGGAAGACGGTGGAAGGTCGTCACTTGTATTCCCACAAATCCCGTCGCACCGGCGTACTCAATGTGGCGCTGCTTTTCGGCACGGCGGTTATCGCGCTCTCACTCATCGTCACTCCCATGCTTGCCGGAAAATCCTCCACGCGGGTGGCGCAGTTTCCCGATAATTACGACATGATCAGCACGGGCTCCATCAAGAAGACCGATGTGGGCAAGACCTATTCCATCCGTCGCAGCATCACCCAGCCAATGCCGGAAATGCCCTGCGTGGTCAGGGGTTATAGCAACGAGAGCGGTTGCTGATCGTTTACCATCAAAGGTAACGGATTCCTCACATCGCCGACCTACGATAGAGTTGATTTCAACAGGGCAGATGCCGGTTGTCGCAACGCACCGGATGGCGGATGGGGAATATCCTGTGCTGCATTTTTTTATCAATTTTTGCAAAAGCGAAGACGGTGCGACAGCGGTTGAATACGGCTTGATCGCCGGGCTGATTTCCGCCGCCCTCATCGCTGGCGCAGGCAGCATAAGCAGCAATATCAATGCCGTGTTTCAGTTCATCGTAGACACATTGGCGAGTTGAAGCCTTTCGGCTGACCGCTCAGGACAGCTTCACCTCGGTTGTCTTTAAGGCATCGGCGAGCCGCACCTTGGCGGAGCCGGGTTTCAGCGGTTTGTGCTGGCTTTCGTGCGGCGCCCAGCCCGATACATAGATGATGGAAAATGTCGCCCTTATCCGCCCGTCAGGATCGGAATATCGTTCGGCGTAAAGCTCCGCCGCGCGCAGGAAAAAGGCGCGGTTGAGCGGCTTTCTGCTGCGGCTTGCCAGCGGATTGGCCATGCCCATGGCGCGCAGATCGCGCATCAGCGGGAAAATCGAATCGTAACGCACGGTGTAGCTTTCCGCATCGGTCACGGGGAGCGCAAAGCCGGCGCGCTGCAAAAGCGCGCCGACATCGCGGACATCGGCGAAGGGAATGACGCGCGGGCTGGCGCCTCCGGTCAGTTCCGCCTCGGCGGTCAGCAGCACGTCGCGCAGTTCCTGCAGGGTGCCGCTGCCGGGAATGGCGCCGAGGAACAGGCCGTCCGGTTTCAATGCCCGCCGGATCTGGATCAGCGCGCCGGGCGTATCGTTGGTCAGATGCAGGGCAAGCGGTGAAACGATGAGGTTGGCGGAGGCCTCCTCGAGCGGCAGATGCTCCATGGAAGCGGCGTCGGGAATATTCGCATCTGTCGCAAAACAGCTCTCGGTTTCGATACGGCGAATGGTATCCACCTTGCCGGTCTCCGCCAGCCGCCGGGCGGTGACGCCGGTGCCGCCGTGAAGTTCGATTGCGGTCTCGAACTGGCGCTCGACGATGGCAAGCCTGTCGGCCAGCTCTTCGGCCGCCATATCGAGAAGAAACAGGGCCTTGTCGTCGCGCCGGTTCCACGCCCGGCGACGGTTTTGTTCGATCAGGGCCTGGTCAAAGAGAATATCCATCGTCTTGCCTGCTCGGCCTCAAACGCCTTCGGGATTGGCGGGCCGTATCGTTGGTCTCATGCCGCCTGCGGCATCGTTTTCCCGGTGTCGGGAAGGAACTATCGCTCTCGCAAAGGCACCCGTTCGGCGGTAAAGTCAACCTCATGGGTGCTGGTGAAAGTCTGTTTTCGGGTTTGCTGTCGAAGTCTGCGGCCGTGCCGGCGGCGGCGGGAGACATGTGGCGCGCGGTCTTTCGTATGGTCTACCCGCCAACCTGCGCGGGCTGCACCCGCATGACCGGCGGCGAGGGCGCCTTATGTGCGGATTGCTGGCGGGATGTGGCCTTTATCGATCGCCCGTTTTGCGAGGTTCTGGGCATTCCCTTCGCGCGGGATCACGGAGATGGTTTCGTGAGCGCACAGGCGATTGCCGAACCGCCGCCTTTTGACCGGCTGCGCGCCGTTGCAAGCCATGAGGGAACCGCCCGCAAGCTGGTGCACCGGCTGAAATATCAGGACCGGACCGATCTCGCCCGCCTGATGGCGCTGTGGATGCTGAGGGCAAGTAACGGAACGGTGGATGCCTGTGATTGCATCGTGCCCGTTCCATTGCATCGCAACCGTTTCCTGCGCCGCCGCTTCAATCAATCCGCCGAGCTGGCGCGGCATCTGGCCAGGGCCTCCGGCAAGCCCTTGCTTGCCGGCACGCTGCTGCGCGTGAAGCCGACAGAGCGGCAGGTGGGGCTTTCCGCACTCGCCCGGCGGGATAATGTGCGCGGCGCTTTCGCGCTCGCACCCGGCCGGGAAACAGATGTTCATGGCAGGCGCGTGGTGCTGGTGGACGACGTCTATACCACTGGTGCGACGGTGGGTGCGGCAAGCCGCGCCCTGCGCAGGGCCGGTGCCGCGGATGTGACGGTTTTGACCTTTGCAATGGCCATTTCCGGGCCTATATGAAACCTGAATGACATGACTTTATCGTGCGTTTGACCGCACGTTTGCGAGGGCTTTGAAAACATGGCACCGGTGACGATCTATACGCGGGATTTTTGTGGTTATTGCGCGCGCGCCAAGGCGCTGCTGGACAGCAAGGGCGTGGATTATGCCGAATATAACGCCACGACGACGCCGGAATACCGGCAGGAAATGATCGAGAAATCCGGCGGAACGACGTTCCCGCAAATCTTCATCAACGGCCAGCACGTGGGCGGTTGCGACGATCTGCACGCGCTGGAGCGCGCCGGTAAACTGGACGCGCTGCTGGCCGCCTGATCGGCCGCGACCTTGCGGGTATGGAGGATGTGATGGTTTTCAAGGCTGCCGCCATTCAGATGCGCTCCGGCGTCGATCCGGCAAGAAACGCCGCCGATATGGAACGGCTGGTGCGTGCGGCTGCGGCCGAGGGCGCCGTTTATGTGCAGACCCCGGAAATGACGGGCGCAATCCAGAAGGACCGGCAGGCGCTGCGTGCGCAACTGCGTGATGACGATGGCGATATCATCGTTGCGACGGCGGCCCGTCTAGCCCGCGAACTCGGCATTCATGTCCATGTCGGCTCCACGGCCATTGCCCGCCCGGATGGCAAGATCGCCAATCGCGGTTTTCTCTTCGCGCCGGATGGTTCGCGCATCTGCAGCTATGACAAGATCCATATGTTCGATGTCGATCTCGACAATGGTGAAAGCTGGCGTGAAAGCGCTGCCTATCAACCCGGCGAAGTGGCGCGTATCGCCGAACTTCCGCTGGGGAAATTCGGCTTCGCAATCTGCTATGACGTCCGTTTCCCGCAGCTGTTCCGCGCGGAAGCGCTGGCAGGTGCGGAGGTTCTGACTGTTCCGGCGGCTTTCACCCGACAGACGGGGGAGGCGCATTGGGAAATCCTGCTGCGTGCCCGCGCCATCGAAAACGGCGCTTTCGTCATCGCCGCCGCGCAGGCCGGCGTGCATGAGGACGGGCGGGAGACCTTCGGCCATTCCATCATCATCGACCCATGGGGCAAGGTTCTGGCCGTTGCCGGCGGCGCTGGCGAAGAGATCATCTTCGCCGAGATCGATACGTCGCTGGTGGCTGCCGCGCGCGGGAAAATTCCCAATCTCCGCAATGCCCGCGAGTTCGGTCTGGATACGGTTATTCCCCTGAAACCTGCCGGAGGTGAAGCGGCGTGATCCGTTATGCGCTGGCCTGTGAAAAGGGCCATGAGTTCGAAGGCTGGTTTGCCGGCAGCGACGATTTCGACGATCAGTTGCAGCGCGGTTTCCTGTCCTGTCCGGTCTGCAATTCCGTGCAGGTCTCCAAGCTTTTGATGGCGCCTTCGGTTTCCACCGCCCGCAAGAAAGACGAACGCCAGACGCTGGCGATGGATACCGCCCGAAAAGAGGCGCTTGCGAAAATCCGCGAGGCCGTTGCCAATATCCGCGCCAATGCGGAAGATGTCGGCGATAAATTTCCGGAAGAAGCCCGCAAGATCCACTATGGCGAAGCGGATGAGCGCGGCATCATCGGCAATGCCTCGGCGCAGGACGCCAAGGCCCTGCTGGACGAGGGTATCGAGATCGCGCCGCTGCCGGTGCTGCCCGACGACGTCAACTGAATTTCTTTAGGACGACCTCACGCAAATAGCGTCCGGGTTTACCCCTGCGCCGGCCGCTTCGCCAGCATCATGTAGTTGACATCCATATCCGGCGAAAGATTCCAGCGATCCTGCAGCACGTTGTAGAAGACGCCGGTGCGGTGGACGATATCCATGCCGCTCGCCACCAGCGGCCGCTCGAGCTCTTCCGGGCGAACGAGCTTTTCATACTGGTGGGTGCCGCGCGGCAGCCAGCGCAGCACATTTTCGGCGGCAAAGATCGCCAGTGCCCGGGCTTTGAGCGTGCGGTTGATGGTGGCGGCGAACATCAGGCCGCCGGGGCGCACCATTTTCGCGCAGGTGGTGACGAAGAGATCGACATTGGCCACATGCTCGACCACCTCCATGTTGAGGATGACGTCGAAGGTTTCGCCGGCTTCCTGCAACTGTTCGGCAGTCACGGCGCGGTAATCGACGCTGACCCCGCTTTCGCGGGCATGGGTGGAGGCGATGCCGATATTCTTTTCCGAGGGATCGGCGCCCACCACATCTGCGCCCATGCGTGCAACGGGTTCGGAGAGAAGGCCACCGCCGCAGCCGATATCCAGTATGCGCAGCCCTTCCAGCGGGCGGTGCGCCTTTGGGTCGCGGCCGAAATTATCGCAGATGCGGTTGCGGATATATTCGAGCCGCACCGGATTGAACTTGTGCAGCGGGCGGAACTTGCCGGTCGGGCTCCACCACTCCGCAGCCATCGCGGAGAAGCGATCCACTTCGCTCTGGTCGACGGTCGTCTGTGCGGTTTCGCTCATGGTTCTGCTCCATATTGCTGTTGCATTGAAGTCGGATGATTGCCCCCCGAAGTCAAGACCGGCGGTCCACTCCGGCGGCGATTTATCGGGCGCTGATTGCCGCAGGTGGAACTGATTGGATCCCTCATTTGTTTCATGCTGCGTTCATGCAGAACCGCGTATTTTCCGGTCGTGGCAGTATGTGGAACGCATACTGGTCCATCGAACAGGGTGGATGCCGACAAGGGCAAAGCGGTCCTTTGCTTGAGGAGAAAGAAGTGAAGAAAAAACTATTTGGCGCAATTGCGCTGGTGGCCATGCTCGCCGCGCCGGCACTTGCCGAAGCTGCGACGCGGGGTTTCGCCACCGCGAATGTGAATATGCGCTCCGGCCCGAGCACGGCTTATCCGGCCGTCGTGGTTATCCCGAATGGTGCGCCGCTCACCGTGCACGGCTGCCTTTCCGATACGCCGTGGTGCGATGTTTCTTTCGTGGGCGGTCGGGGCTGGGTAGCCGGGCGTTATATCGCCACGACCTACCGGCAGAACCGGGTCTATGTGGAACCGCGTTATTACCGCGATCTCGGCGTGCCGGTGATCACCTTCGAAGTCGGCCGTTATTGGGACCGCTATTATCGTGACCGCGACTTCTACCGCGAGCGCGACCGCTGGCGCCGTCCGCCGCCGTCCGGCGGGTACTGGAACGCCCCGCCTCCGAGCGCCGGATGGGATCGTCCGCGTCCGCGTGACGAGTGGCGTGACGGACGCCGGGACGACTGGCGTGATGGTCGCCGCGACGAGTGGCGTGATCCCCGTCAGGGCGGCCCGAATGACGGACGCTGGGAACGTCGCTACGGCGACTGGAACCAGGGTGATAGAAATCAGGACAGGCCGCGTCGCGACGACGACCGCCGCCGCTGGGAAGATGAAAACCGCGACCGCAATGGCCAGCAGAACCAGGATGAAGGCCAGCGTCGCCCAGAGCGTCGCCAGTGGGATGACACGCGCCGTGCGCCTGCCGGGGAAAATTTCCGCAATGGCTGCCGGATCGGCGATCCGGGTTGTGACCCGCTCTAAACAGACAAAGCCCGGCATGATCGTCGGGCTTTTTCTTTTATGGCTTCAGTTGAGCTTTACGAGCCGTTATTTCGCGGCGGCAGCCTTGCGGGCACGGGCCTTGGGTTTTGCCGGGGCTTGCGCATCCGGTGCGGCTTCCACAGCGGCGGCCTTGGGAGCGGCCTTCTTGCGCGTTGCGGGTTTCGTCGCTTCCGATGTCTTCAGCAGCGAAAATTCGTGCTTGGCCTGTTCCCAATGGTGCGCGTCGCGCCCATGGGGGTGGCCTTCCTTTTCCCAGAGTGTATATGCCCGTTTACTGATCCATTCGTGTTCCGAAACCTGCATGCTCGTCTCCCGTTGCTGTTTACAGCGCCTATGAGAAGGCGACATTCCGCTTTGGTCCGGCACACGCTCGACAGGAATCAATGCCGGCATTTCCAGAACCCATTACATGCCATGATTTTCCGGGCGTCAAGCAAACATGCTGCATTGCGAAAACGGATTTCCGGCATTTTCTGCCCGTTAAAGCGGTTTGAGCGAAAGACGTTCCCGCAGAACAAGATCAACGTTGCGTGATCGCGCCCGGCCCGCCAAGATGGCCGGGTGAATGGGCAGCGGAGGAGGCAGTCTTGGAACAGAGAACGAAAGCGGATGCGCAGGTCATCGTCGAAAAACGGGGAGCGGCAGGCATCATTCGCCTCAACCGCCCGAAGGCCATCAACAGCCTGACCTTGCCCATGGTGCGCGACCTGTTTCAGGCGCTTCAGCGTTTCGAAGAGGATGCCGATATTTCCTGTGTGGTCCTTACAGGGGAAGGCGACAGGGGGCTTTGCGCCGGGGGCGATGTCCGCATCATTCACGATCTCGGCAAGGCGGGCGATCCGCAGGTGCTTGATTTCTGGCGGGAAGAATTTCCGCTCAATTATCGCATCGCCCGCTTCGGCAAACCCTATATCGCGCTGATGGACGGCATCGTCATGGGCGGCGGTGTCGGCATTTCAGCCCATGGCAGCCACCGCATCGTCACGGAACGCACAAAACTCGCCATGCCGGAAACCGGTATCGGTTACTTCCCGGATGTCGGCGGCTCCTGGCTTTTGCCACGGGCGCCGGGCGAATGCGGCACCTGGCTGGGGTTGACGGGCAATGCCGTGACCGCTGCCGATGCCATCTATGCCGGTTTTGCCGATTATCTTGTTCCTTCGGACCGTCTCGACGGGTTGGTCCAAGATCTGTCGCAAGCGGCGGATACGGACAGCATCGAGACGGCAATTGCGGCGCACGCAGTCGAGGCTGGTGAAGGCGTTTTATCCATAAATCGGGAGATCATCGACGCGACATTCCGTTTCGACACGGTCGAGGAGATTGTCGCCGCACTTTCGGCGCGCCAGGATGCGTTTTCGCGCGAGACCCTTGAGGTCCTGCAAAAACGCTCCCCCACCAGTCTGAAACTGACCCTGAAGCTGCTGCGTCTCGGCCGGGAAAGCGCGAGCCTCATCGAATGCCTGGAGCGGGAATTTGCCGCCGGCATGGAAATATTGCGCCAGCATGATTTTTACGAAGGTGTGCGTGCTGCGCTGGTCGACAAGGACCGCAATCCCCGCTGGCAACCGGCACGGCTGGAGGAGGTGAGGGAGGAGGACATTGCGCCTTATTTTGCCGCGCACTCCGGCAATCTGTTTCCCGATCATCGTCTTTAGGTCGGCGCAAAAGAAATCCGGCTTCTTGCCGTATATGAAATCATCGCCTTTGGAGTCGATATTCTTTGGGTGAAATTTCCAATCCGCGCGCCCGGAAAGCATCACTGTTTCTCGCGGGCGTTGCCGCCGCCCGCTATGTTGAGCACCATTCGAATTGCCGGGGGTATTCATGAAACGTCTTCTCATTATCGGTACTGCCATTGCCGCTCTTTTTGCAGGTGCGGCGCAGGCGCAGTCTCCGACCACCATTCTCAACGCATCCTACGATGTCGCCCGCGAAGTTTTCGCGGCCGAGAACGAGGCGTTCATCAAGCTGCATCCGGGCATCGCCGTCGACCAGTCGCATGCCGGCACCTCCAAGCAGGCGCGCGCCATCGTCGAGGGTCTGGAAGCCGATGTCGTCACCTTCAATCAGGTCACCGATGTCGATTTTCTGGTGAAGCAGGGCTTCGTTTCCGCCGACTGGAAGAAGGATTTTGCGAACGACGCATCGCCCTTCTATTCCTTCCCGTCATTCCTCGTGCGCGCCGGCAATCCCAAGGGTATCAAAGACTGGGACGATCTTGCCCGCGACGATGTGAAGATTGTTTTCCCCAATCCGAAGACCTCGGGTAACGCCCGTTACACCTATCTCGCCGCCACGGCTTACGCCAAGGAGAAATTCAACGGCGACGACGCGAAGGTTCAGGCATTCGTCAAGAAAATCTTCGACAATACGCCGGTGTTCGACACGGGAGGCCGCGCCGCCACCACCACCTTCGTTGAGCGTGAAATCGGCGACGTGCTGATCACCTTCGAAGCCGAGACGCGCGGCATCGCCAAGCAATATGGCGCAGACAAGGTGGAAGGCGTCGTGCCCTCCGTCAGCCTGCTGGCCGAATTCCCGGTCGCCGTGGTGGACAAGGTCGTCGACAAGCGTGGCTCGCGCGATCTGGCGAAGAGCTATCTCGACTTCCTCTATACCGAGGAAGGCCAGCGCATCGCCGCCGAATTCGGCCACCGCGTCCACAATGAAAAGGTCGTCGGCGAATTCAAGGACAAGTTCCCGGCCATTCGCCTCGTCAACGTCGAGGAGGTCTTCGGCGGCTGGGATAAAATCCAGAAAGAGCATTTTGCATCCGGCGCGACGCTTGATACGCTTTACGGCAGCCGTTAATCACAGCGATACGCAACAGGTAAAAGACCCGGCGGGAAACCGCCGGGTCGCTTTTTGATGAATGGGGGGCGGGGTTTGAAGCGGAATGTTCTGCCGGGGCTGAAATTGTCCCTTGGCGTTACCCTGACTTACGTTGCCATCATCGTGCTTCTGCCGCTCTCGGCGCTGGTGTTCAAGGCGGCAAGCCTTGGCCCTGCCGAATATTGGTCGATCATCTCCTCGCCGCGCGCTGTGGCCAGTTATCGTGTTACCGTGCTCTGCGCGCTGGCTGCCACGCTGTTCAACGTCATCTTCGGGCTGGCGCTCGCCTGGGTGCTGACGCGTTACCGCTTTCCCGGCTGGCGCATCGTCGACGCCATCGTCGATCTGCCTTTTGCGCTTCCGACCGCCGTTGCCGGCATTGCGCTGACGACACTGTTCGCAGGCAATGGCTGGTTCGGCTCGGTGCTTTCGCAATTCGGCATCAAGGTGGCCTATACGCCGCTCGGCATCATGGTGGCGATGGCCTTTACCAGCCTGCCCTTCATTGTGCGTACCGTGCAACCGGTGCTGGAAGACCTCGATCCGGCGCTTGAGGAAGCGGCGCAGTCGCTCGGCGGTTCCGATCTCGAAATTTTCCGCAAGATCATCCTGCCGCTGTTGACGCCAGCGTTGCTCGCCGGTCTGTCGCTGTCCTTCGCCCGCAGCCTCGGCGAATTCGGGGCGATCATCTTCATCGCCGGCAATCAGCCGTTTTCGACGGAAATCACGGCGCTGCTGATCTTCATCCGGCTGGAGGAATATGATTATCAGGCCGCCGCCGCCATCGCCTCCGTGCTGCTCATCACCGCCTTCGTGATGCTGGCGGTGACCAATTATCTGCAGGCGCGTGCGCTTCGTTATACGGTGAGGGGCTGAGAGATGAGCGCCGTTTCTTCACATCGCAAACCGCCGCGCGTCGGCGACTCGCCTCTCGTTCGCCGCAGCCTGATTTCTTTTGTGCTGGTCATAGGCGCCCTGTTGGTCCTGGCGCCGCTTATCATCATCGGCGTCGAGGCGTTTTCGCAGGGCTGGAAGGCCTATACGGCCACCATCACCCATCCCGATACCCGCCACGCCATCATGCTGACGGTGCTGACGGCGCTGATCGCCGTGCCGGTCAATACGGCCTTCGGTGTTGCGGCCGCATGGGCGATCACCAAGTTCGATTTCCCCGGTCGACGCTTCCTGCTGGTGCTGATCGAGATACCCTTTTCCATCTCGCCGATCGTCGCCGGTGTCGCCTATCTCTTCGTTTACGGGCTGCAGGGGCTTTTCGGCCCGTTCCTCGATGCACATGACATCAAGATACTTTTTGCGCTGCCCGGCATCGTCATCGCCTCGATGTTCGTCACCGCACCTTTCGTGGCGCGGGAACTTATCCCGCTGATGCAGGCGCAGGGCCGCGATCTGGAAGAGGCGGCGACCTCGCTTGGCGCCTCCGGCTGGCGCACCTTCTTTTCTGTCACCTTGCCGAATATCAAATGGGCGCTGCTTTATGGCGTCGTGCTGTGCAACGCCCGCGTGATGGGTGAATTCGGCGCGGTATCGGTCGTATCGGGCAATATTCGCGGCCAGACCAATACGCTGCCGCTGCATATCGAGCTGCTTTACCACGACTACCAGACGGCCGGCGCTTTTGCCTCGGCCTCGATCCTCGCCACCCTCGCCGTCGTCACCATCATCGCCAAGGTGGCGCTGGAACGACGCGGCGCCGGGCGCGGGGCCAAGAAGACCAACGGCGATGCCGCCATCGCCACGGAGACCTGATTCCCATGAAAATCCGCCTCGAAAATGTGGTGAAGACCTTCGATACCTTCCGCGCCGTGCGCGATGTTTCGCTGGATATCGAAAGCGGCGAGCTTCTGGCGCTGCTCGGTCCCTCAGGTTCCGGCAAGACCACAATTTTGCGCATGGTCGCCGGCCTCGAATATAGCGATGGCGGCCGGATCTTTTTCGGCGACGAGGACGCCACCAATATTCCGGTGCGGGATCGTGGCGTCGGTTTCGTATTCCAGCACTACGCGCTCTTTCCGCATATGACCCTGCATCAAAACATCGCTTTCGGCATGAAGGTCTCGAAGGTGAAGCGGGACAAGGCGGCAATCGATGCCCGCGTCGAAGAGCTTCTGCGGCTGGTGAAGCTCGATGGCCTGGGCGACCGTTTCCCGGCGCAGATTTCCGGCGGCCAGCGGCAGCGCGTGGCGCTGGCGCGTGCGCTTTCGGTCGATCCTAAGGTGCTTCTGCTCGATGAGCCCTTTGGGGCGCTGGACGCCAATGTGCGCCGCGACCTGCGCCGCTGGCTGCGCGAGATTCACGATTCGCTCGGCATCACCACGATTTTCGTGACGCATGACCAGGAAGAGGCGCTCGATCTTGCTGACCGTGTGGTTATTCTCAATCAGGGCGAGATCGTACAGCAGGGCACGCCGAAGGAGGTCTGCCGCCAGCCGAACAGCGCCTTCGTCATGCGCTTTCTGGGCGATGCCAACCGGGTGTCCGGCGTGGCGCGCGGCGGCAAGGTCTATGTCGGCGATAACGAGCTGCCTTTTTCCTATGCTCAAGGCGATGGCGCGGTGGACATCTATGCCCGCCCCGGCGATCTGGAGTGGGAAGATCTGCATGAGGGCATTCCGGCTTCTGTGGCGCGGGTTCTCGACCGTGCGGGCGAGCGCCGGGTGATTGCCAGCACCGATGGCGGCGACCTTCTGGAATTCGACGTGCCGCCGGAAAACGATGTCGCCGCCGGAGACCGCGGTTCCGTCATCATCCGCCGGGCGAAGATTTTCCCGGCGGCGTGAGGCGCTATCAGCCCAGAAGCTCGAAGGCGCTTTCAGCCACAAGCTTGCCGTTGATCGTCAGGTCGACCCTGTGAAGGCCGGGATAGTGTTTGCGGGTGGTGAAATCACGTATGGCGCGGCTGATCGACAGCGCGCATGTCTCGCCGGGCTGAAGTTCGATCTCTTTCCACTTGAAGACTTTCGCAGAGGCGTCGCCGCTCTTCTTCACGTAGTGCACGGCGTAGTCGATCACCAGTTTCTGCGGCCGTTTCGCCGTCGAGGTGAAAGAGGTTGCAATCCGCACCGGATTGCCGAGCGCAACCTTGTCCGGCGTAACCTGAAATGCCGTAAGGGAAATTTCCGCTTCCTCATGTGCGCCGAGATGGGCAAGCGCCGCCGCATCGCCCTTCTTGATCAATGTGCGCAGGGCCTGCCGCGTGATCCAGCGTGTATGCGGATTGTCCTTTGGCCATGTATCGATCAGCGCCAGCACGAAAGCTGGATTGTCCTTGGTGATGTCGTTCAGATGATTGGCGACGGATTTGCGCACATAAAGCGCCTCGTCGGCTTTCATGGCGTCGAGGATTGCGGTGACCGGCGAGGGATCGTCGATCAGGGGTTTGAGCTGGAACGACCATGGCAGACGCGGCCGGCAGCCTTCGCTCGCCAGCCGCCGCACATGTTCATTCGCGTGCCGCGACCACGTTTCCATCACGCCGAGGGTGGCGCCTAAGTCCTTTTGCAGAAAATGACGGATGGCAAATTCAGAGGAGCCGAAGCGGGTGAAATAATGCAGCGCTTCCATGGAAAGATCGAAATCGTCGAAGCCGTAGAGCGCCACATATTCCGGCAGCGAAATGGAGGCGAAACCGTTGCCGATGCCCGGCGCTGCGGCGGTCAGGATTTCGATATTGCGGGCATAGTCGCCGGGAAGTGTCGCATGCAGGCTCGTCGCCACCTGTCGCATGCGCTGCATGATGCCCAGCACTTCAAGGTTTTCGGTGGCGAGCGCCATGAAGGCGGAAACGTCAAATGGCGGATGAACGGCCTTCGTCTCATCGGCGATATGCCGCAGTTTCTCGCGGTTGAAGATTTCCTTCAGTGCCGGTGCCGCCGCGTCGCTCATATCGCCCCTCAAGGTTCACTTTTTGTTCTTTTAGGGGATGATGCAGACGAAAGCAAGCAGGACCGGAGCAGCGAAAAAACGCTGTGGCTGATTTTGCCTGTTCTCAGATCAATAAGGCCTCTCTTCCGTCATGCCGGACTAGATCCGGCATCCAGCCGACGCGCGTCTGCGCGGCGAATAGAGTCTTTTCAGCCCAGGGACTTGTGCTGGCTGGACCCCGGCTCGAGGCCGGGGTGACGAAGGTGCGGATGCTCCGGGTTCGCCAAAAAAGCGTCAGCTCATCTGGCTGACGAATTTGGTCTCCAGATAGGCCTGAACCGCTTCCGAGCCGCCTTCCGTGCCATAACCGGAATCCTTGATGCCGCCGAAGGGGACTTCCGGAAGCGCAAGGCCGTTGTGGTTGATGGTCAGCATGCCGGCCTCGACCTGCTGGCCGAGTGCATGCGCGGTCTTGACCGAGCCGGTGAAGGCATAGGATGCAAGGCCGAAGGGCAGGCGGTTCGCCTCGGTGATGGCGTCATCGAAGCTCGAGAAGCGATTGATGATGGCGACCGGGCCGAAGGGTTCGTCATTCATGATTTTGGCGGTGGTCGGCACATTGGCGAGAACCGTCGGCTCGAAGAAATTGCCCTTGTTGCCGATGCGGCGTCCGCCGGTTTTCAGGTCTGCACCATGGGAAACAGCGTCGTTGATGAGGCCTTCCAGTGCGGGAATGCGGCGCTCATTGGCAAGGGGACCCATTACGACATCGTCTTCCAGGCCATTGCCGACCTTGATGGCCTTGGTCGCTTCCACGAAACCTTCAAGGAAGCGATCCGCCACGCCGTCCTGCACCAGGAAGCGGGTGGGGGCGACGCAGACCTGGCCTGCATTGCGGAACTTGGCAAGCGAGGTCACCTGGATGGCCTTTTCGATATCGGCATCGTCAAAGATCATGACAGGCGCGTGGCCGCCCAATTCCATCGTGGCGCGCTTCATGTGCTTGCCGGCCAAGGCCGCCAGATGTTTGCCAATCGGCGTGGAGCCGGTGAAGGAAATCTTGCGGATGACCGGATGCGGGATCAGATATTCCGAAATCTCGGATGGAACGCCGTAAACGAGGCCGATGACGCCCGCCGGTACGCCGGCATCCACGAAAGCGCGGATCAGTTCAGCCGGTGACGCCGGTGTTTCTTCCGGGGCCTTGACGATGATGGAGCAGCCGGTGGCAAGCGCTGCGGAAAGCTTGCGGACGATCTGGTTGATCGGGAAGTTCCACGGCGTAAACGCCGCGACGGGACCGACCGGCAGCTTGATGGCAAGCTGCGAAACGCCGGTTGCGCGCGCCGGAATGACCTGCCCATAGGTGCGGCGGGCTTCTTCGGCGAACCAGTCGATGGTATCGGCAGCGCCCATGATTTCAGTACCGGATTGCGCCAGCGGCTTGCCCTGTTCGCGGGTCATGATGTAGGCGATCTTGTCCTTGCGCTCGCGCAGGAGATCGGCCGCCCTGCGCATGATCTTCGAGCGCTCGAAAGGCGAGGTGTCGCGCCACACCCTGAAACCGCGCTCGGCGGCGGCAAGCGCCAGATCGAGGTCTTCCTTCTCGGCATGCGCAATCGCGCCGATGATCTCGTCGGTTGCCGGATCGGACACGGCGATCGTCTTGCCGGAAACGGCGTCTCGCCATTCGCCATCAATGAGAAGTTTGATGTCGGGATAGGTGTGCATAGGGGCTACCTTCATGATGCGGCCAATTCGGCGAAATGCCGTCCGGCCCTGAGACGTGAACAGAATTTTCCTGGCCGGACGATATCCGGCATCGCGGCTTTCGCTGCGCGGAACATGTGTCTGGATATTTCCGACGGGGGCTTCTGGAATTGTCGGAAACGGAAACGACAGCCTTTATATTAAGGTCCGGGCGGTACGTTTCAACCGTGTGCTCCGGCAATCGCCATGATTTTTCCGTGACGTGGAATTTGCCATTCGTCATTTCAATCCGGCACGCGGACGGGGCGTCGCTTATCCGGCTGCCGCAGGCGAATCAGATGCAGCTGCGCGACGACGGAAAGGCTCTCGCCACAATTCGGCCTTTGTCGCACCTGACGAATTATCGGGAGGGGTCTCCGCAGCTTGCCGCTTGTGTCATAATGGGACGCGTGGCCTGAAAAAATACAATGAGACGGAAAACTTATCCAAAGGGTTTACTCAAAACCTAGAGAAAATACGGATAAAATCTCACTAAGGATATAACATCCATTCCTGATATATATTGCTAGCGTCGGTTCCCTTGACCTTCAAAGGTTGGTGAAAACCCTCGACCTGAACGTTATCGATGGAGAAAAAGTATGAGTTTCGCCCGGGTACTTCTCAGTGCGTTCTTGTCGCTCGCGTGGCTTTCCTGTGCCGAAGCCGGCGAAATTGCCAAACCGCAAGGAAAACCGATATTAACCATATCCGGAAACATCGCCAATACGAATGGCGAGGGTGCCGCGGTATTTGACCGTGACATGCTGGAAGCGCTCGGCATGGTGACGGTGGAGACGACGACGCCCTGGCATGATGGCCGCGTCCGTTTCGATGGTGTTTCACTGGCAAAATTGATGGATGTCGTCGGCGCAAAGGGCACCAGCGTCACGGCAGTCGCTCTCAACGATTATGTCAGCACGATACCGATTGAAGATTTTAAGAAATTTAACGTTATCCTGGCGATCAAGCTGGATGGCAATTACATGACAGTTCGCGAAAAGGGCCCGTTGTTCGTCATCTATCCCTATGACAGCGATCCGGAGCTGCAGAAGCAGACGTATTATTCGCGGTCCGCATGGCAAGTTGCCAAACTGATAGTGGAATAAAGGTGCCGTTTGCGAAAACTTGTGGCGGTGATCATCTGTTGCTTCGTCCTGGCAACGGGCTATATCGCTTTCGTCATTGCCGAGCGGCAGACCGCTCTGCAGAAATTCGCCCGCTACAATGATTCCTGGGCCGTCAGCCAGACCGTAGCCGAATATCTGCGCCTCCAGAACAAGTTGGCCGTGTTCGCGCTCAATCCCGGCAGGATCGACAGGGATGAGCTGCAACTGCGCCTGGACATCATGCTGAGCCGCCTTGAGCTTTTGAAGCAGGGCAATCTCGGGGCCTTCATCAATGAAAAACAGCAGTGGCGGGATCTCGTAACCCGCCTCGATGCCGTTCTGGCCCGTCTCGAGCAGCGGGTGAACACCCTCGATCCGGCCGAGGTTCCGGATCTGCTGGCGACGATGAGCGCGCTCGACGCGCCGATGACGACGCTTGCCTCGTCTTCCGTCGCTTATGACGTCAATCTGATCGATACGGCCCATGAGGATGTGCGCAAGCTGCATATCGTCTATACCGCGCTGGCGGGCGGCCTGATCCTGTGCGGTATCGCGCTTGTCATATTGCTGCTTCGCCAGAATGATCTCCTGAACCGCGCGCAGAAAAGCATGCGCGGCCTGACGGACGATCTGCGCGCCGCGACGCTGGAATTGCAGGCTAAAAATGTTCGGCTCGAACACGACGCCTATCACGACGCGCTGACGGGACTGCCGAACCGCGCACTGTTCCGGCAGGAACTGATCGAAAGGTTGCGCCGATCCTTCGGCGGGACGGGAACGACAGCCATCCTCCTGCTTGATCTCGACGGGTTCAAGGACGTCAACGACACGCTCGGCCACGATGCCGGCGATGCGCTGCTTCAGGCCGTGGCGCAGCGTCTCTCGGGCATCGGCGGCGATTATGACATGGTCTGCCGTCTGGGCGGCGACGAATTTGCCGTCGTCTCCGACGATCTGAACGAGGATGCCGCCCGCCGTCTTGCCACCAAGCTCATCGACCAGATCAGCCGCACCTACCAGCTGGGCGAGCAGGAGGTCAAAATCGGCACCTGCATCGGCATCGCCATATCGCACGGCGCCGTCGACGCGGATGAATTGTTCAAGCGCGCGGATCTGGCGCTTTATGAGGCGAAAGCCATCGGCCCCGGCCGGGCGAGCGTTTTCAAGGTCCGCATGCAAAAGCAGCTGACCGAGAAAAAGTCCTTCGAGGCCGATCTGCAGACCGCGTTGCAGAACGACGAGATGGAAGTCTATTACCAGCCGCAGGTGGCGACCCAGACACGCAAGCTTTGCGGCTTCGAGGCGTTGCTGCGCTGGAAACATCCCGTACGGGGCGATGTGCCGCCCAGCGTGTTTATTCCCGTTGCGGAAAGAACCGGTCTCATCCATTCGCTCGGAAAATGGGTGATGGAGACCGCCTGCCGCGAGGCGATGGGTTGGGACGAGGACATGAAGGTGGCGGTCAATCTGTCGCCGGTTCAGTTCCACAGTACCAACCTCATCCAGAACGTCATGGGCGCGCTTGAGAAAAGCGGGCTGGAACCGAGCCGGCTCGAGCTTGAAATCACCGAATCGATCCTGCTCAACAAGAGCGACCAGACGATCAACACGCTGTCGCGCCTGAAGGCCGTCGGCATTCAGATCGCCATGGATGATTTCGGGACAGGTTACTCATCGCTCGCCAATTTGCGCGGCGTGCCCTTCGACAAGATCAAGATCGACCGCTCGTTCCTGCGCGATATCACCAGCGACCGCGACGCGCTGGCGATCGTGGAATTCGTGGTTGGTGTCGGCCGCAGTCTGCGGATGACGACGATTGCGGAAGGTATCGAGACGGAAGAGCAATATGAATGCGTCAGGCGTCTGGGCTGCGATCAGGTTCAGGGATATCTGATCAGCAGACCGTTGCCGGCCAAGGAGCTTGTGGCCTGGAGTTCCGTCTGAGACGCGCCTGTTTTGGCGCCGACCGTATCTTGAATTTTTTACCACGTCATAGCGTTGCTTGCGAAAACCGATACCGGTTGCCGCAACGATGCTGTAGAGCATTCCCGGTCGATATGGGATCATTGCGACAAAGCGGCCGGGTTTTGCGAAAAGGCTTGAGACATGGAAATACTGGACGTGCATGGAGTTGCCCTTCCCCTCTCTTCCGATGAGGTGTCGCCGGTCATCTGGCAGGCGCTGACCGACGGCAGCTATGAGGCGAAAGAGGCCCGCAGCGTCCTGAAAGCCATCAAGCCCGGCGATCGCGTACTGGAGCTGGGCTCCGGTATCGGGATCATCACCTCGATCATCGCCGGCATCGAGGATGTTTCCGTCTGGGCTTTCGAGGCCAACCCCTCCACCGCGGCGCTGGCAGAGCGGGTGATCAAGGCCAATTGCCGCGGCAATGTCGTGTTTTCGCAGGGGCTTCTCACCGCCGATGAGCCGAGCTCCTATCCTTTTTACGTCCGCAGGGATCTCTGGATGTCGTCCATGGACGAAAATCAGGGCCCCTATGAAAAACGCATCGAAATTTCTTCCGCCAATATCGATGAATTTATCGCCAGCCGGGGCATCACCGCGCTCGTGATGGATATCGAGGGTGCGGAACGCGATCTGCTCGGCAGGGCCGATCTGACCGGGGTGGAGCGGATATTCGTGGAGCTGCATGACCATCTTTACGGTCTCGCCGGGGTTCGCGATATCATGCAGGCGCTGACCGCCAAGGGATATGCCTATGATCCTCGCGGTTCACGCGGGCCCTGTGTCCTGTTCTCGAAGGACGAGAGCCCGAGGGAATACGATCCCGAGGTAGACTGAGGCCGCGTCGAATTCACGGAACCCTCCGCCGGTGATCCCCGTTCTCACACTTGTATGAGGGCGCGGAGCGGGTCAACACGTGTGCCGGAATGGTATGCGGGTCGAGAAGATAATTTCATAAACAGCAATTCATTGCCAATTATTGTTGCAATTGTTGCAACCGTTATCCTGCGTCATCATCCCTCCATCAAACCGGCGCACAACAGGCTGTGCTGGAGATGCCAACGCAACCGAAGGAGTAACGATCATGGGCTTTGTTAAGACGACAGACGGAACCGAAATCTTCTACAAGGACTGGGGCCCGAAGGATGCCCAGCCGATCATGTTCCACCATGGCTGGCCGCTCTCGTCCGATGACTGGGATGCGCAGATGCTGTTCTTCGTTTCCAAGGGTTTTCGCGTCGTCGCCCATGACCGCCGTGGCCACGGCCGTTCCGCCCAGGTCGCCGACGGTCATGACATGGATCACTACGCCGCCGACGCCTTTGCCGTCGTTGAGGCCCTCGATCTGAAGAACGCCGTCCATATCGGCCACTCCACCGGTGGCGGCGAAGTCGCCCGTTATGTCGCAAAACATGGCGAACCCGCCGGCCGTGTCGCCAAGGCGGTTCTCGTTTCCGCCGTGCCGCCGCTGATGCTCAAGACCGAGGCCAATCCGGAAGGCCTGCCGATGGAGGTTTTTGACGGCTTCCGCTCGTCGCTCGCCGCAAACCGCGCACAGTTCTTCCGCGATGTGCCGGCCGGCCCGTTCTATGGCTTCAACCGCGATGGCGCGACCGTTCATGAAGGCGTTATCCAGAACTGGTGGCGTCAGGGCATGATGGGCGGCGCAAAGGCCCATTATGACGGTATCAAGGCCTTCTCGGAAACCGACCAGACCGAAGACCTGAAGAATATCAGCGTTCCGACGCTGGTGCTGCATGGCGAAGACGACCAGATCGTGCCGATTGCCGACTCTGCGCTGAAATCGGTGAAGCTGTTGAAAAACGGCACGCTGAAGACCTATCCCGGCTTCTCGCACGGTATGCTCACCGTCAATGCCGATGTGCTGAACGCCGATCTTCTGGCCTTCATAAAGGGCTGATTCTTCTGCAAAATCGCAATGCGGCCGAGCGTTCGGCCGCATTTTGCGTTTCGCATCAGGCCATGTGGCCTCGCCAGGCATTGCGATAAGAGGCGAGGCCGGGAATATCGTGCGGCGTGAAATGGCGCTCGCGACCGGCAAGCGGCTTGATGCCGGTGAGCAGGGCCGCACCGGCGCTGGTGCCCGTCGACCCTTCGACCGCGGTTACTTCGGTCTCTGCAAAGCCGGCCAGCGCCTTCAGATAAAGGGTGTTGCTGGCGAAGGGGCCTTCCACAAGGATCGGACCTTTCCGCCCGATGAGCGAGAGGCTGCATTCCGTCATCAGGGCGAGATAAAGCGACGCCGCTGCGTGCCGTTCCGCGGCCGTAGCATTTTCATCGCCAATCCAGCGCGCTGCCCTGTCGGGAAAGGGGCCGGAGCCGCTGACGACGCTCGGCAGCAGCATCATGCCCCTGGCAACCACGCCGCCGAGAGCCGCGTCTATCGCTTCGTCTTTCACGGCCCCGAATTGCTGCGCCAGCATTTCATATTCCCTGCCGCCCATGAAGCGTGACGAGGGAACGGGACGGCCGAAAGCATCGACATTCAGGAGTGTATCACGGGTGGGATCGAGCGAACCCGCCGCGCCGCCGATGGCGAAATTCACCACCCAGGTGCCGGTGGAGACGACCGAAAAATCTCCGTCCCGGCGAAGAAGATGCGGCAGGAGGGATGCGTTGGAATCGTGGATGCCACAATAGACCGGCATATGCGGCGAAAGACCGGTTTCCAGCGCAATCGACGGGCGGATTGTTCCCAGCACATCGAAAGCGGAGCGGATCGGCGCCATCAAATGTTCGATACCGAGACGCGCGACGAGCGAGGAGAAACTCTTCCGCCGCGGGTTCCAGAGATCCGTATGGCAGCCAAGCGAGGTCGTTTCCGTGGCCTGAATGCCCGTCAGCCGTCCCGCCCAATATTGCGCATAGGTGACGATGCTGCGCACTCTGGAGAAATCGTCCGGAAAGGCCGTTTTCTGGAAATGGATTTGCGCGCCGAGGTTCAACCCGACGGGAAGCTGCGGTGAGCCGGTCTCGGCAAAATCGGGCCTGATGCCGCGATAGGCTTCTTCGATGGCGGCGGGATAGCCGTGTTCATAATCGAGCACCGGCATGGCGAGATCGCCGTTCGCATCTAGAAGCGCTGCAGAAGCGCCATGGGTGGTGATCGAAATCGCATCGAAACCGGGCTTCTGGCCGAAACGCTGAAGCGCGGAGAGAACGAAGCGCCAAAGCATCTCCACATCGTAATGCGGATAAATTCCATCGCGAAGGACGGGGTTCGCCTGTTTCTCCGCGGCAATCTCCTCGCCGCTGCCGGTATCGATGACGACGACCTTGGCATTGGTCTTGCCGATATCGATGACCGCGACGCGGCCCGGTCTGATGCTCTCGCTCATGGCAGATGGAACACCGTCACCAGATCTTTTGCGACCGGCGAATGATCGGGATTGCTCTCCATGATATCGGCCATATGCGCCCACCACTTCTTCATCACGGGATGTTCGGGCAAGGCCGCCATGCCGTGGTTCTTCGGGCGCGTCAGCACGCCGAACAGGATGTTGGTTTCCGGGTCGAGATGAATGGAGTAATCGCTCACACCCGCCTCGCGTAGCAGCGTCACCAGTTCCGGCCATATCTCGTCATGGCGCTTTTTATATTCGGCCTCTTTTCCGGCAAAGAGTTTCATCTTGAAGGCGTGTTTTTCAAGTTCCGGCATGGCTTAACTTCTCATGGCCCGAAGGCGACGGACAACGATGGGGATGGCGATGGTTACGATGAGCAGCAGACCGACAAAGATCGACATGACGATGCCCGGCACATTCACAAGACCGAGCCCGAAGGTGACGAGGCCCATGACGAAAGCGGCAATGACGACGCCTGCGATGGTGCCGGAGCCGCCGAGAATGGAGACGCCGCCCAGCACCACCATGGTCACCACCTCAAGCTCCCACCCTTGAGCGATGGACGGGCGGGTGGAGCCGAGCCGCGATGTGAGGCAGACGGCGGCGATGCCGCTCATCAGGCCGGTGAGCAGGAACAGGATGAACTTCACCCGCTCGACGGGTATGCCGGAGAAACGGGCGGCGAAGGGGTTGTTGCCGATCACATAGACCTGCCGGCCGAAATTGGTGGCATGCAGCAAAATGGCGAAGAGGATGGCCATGGCGATGAACAGCACGAATTCGAAAGAAATCACCCAGAAAACGTAACCCTGACCGAAATAGGCAAAATCGGCGGGATATTTGCCATAGGCCTGATCGCCCAGCACCATATAGGAAATGCCGCGAAACAGGCTCATCGTGCCGATGGTGACGACGATGGACGGCAGTTTCAGCCCTGCGACCAGAAAACCGTTGAAGGCCCCGCACAAAAGCCCGGTGCCGATGCCGATGGCGACGAGGCCGGGCGTGCCGATCCCCATTTGCACTGCCGCACCCATGGCGGTGGAGGCGAGCGCGATGATGGCGGCGACGGAAAGATCGATTTCACCGGCGATGATCAGCAGCGCCATGGCGAAGGCGATGATCGCCTTTTCCGTGAAGTTGAAGGTCGCGTCCGACAGGTTCCAGGCATTGAGGAAATAGGGTGAGGCCAGCGAATTGGCGATGAAGATGAGGATCGCAACACCAAGCAGCAGCACTTCCCAACTGGCCATGATGCGGCGTATCGGCGTGCCGAGCTTGTCTGGAATGATGCGCGGATTCTGCGCTGGTTGAGGCATGGTGCTCATGCTGCGGCCTCCCTGGCCTGATCGCTTGCTGCGCGGTCACGCAGGATGATACGGCCTTTTCGCGCTTCGGCGCGGGCGTTGAAGACGACGGCGAGCACGATGACAACGCCGGAAATCGCCATCTGCGCGAAGGGCGAAATGCCGATGACGGGCAGGGCGTTCTTGATGACGCCGAGGAACAGCGCGCCGAGCACCGCACCCGCCACCGATCCGATGCCGCCGGCAATCGAGATGCCGCCGATCACATTTGCCGCCACGCTGTCCAGTTCGAAGCCGGCGGCGATGTCGACATAGGCAACCGCATAACGCGACACCCAGAGATAGCTGGCGAGACCGGCGAGCGCGCCCGAGAGCACGAAGGCGAAGAAGCGCGTCCGGCCGACATCGATGCCCGCATAGACGGCGGCACTCGGATTACCGCCCGACGCATAGGCGGAACGGCCGAAGGAGGTGCGGCTGAGCACCAGCCAGGCGCCGGCGATGATGAGGATCGCCACCCATGAAAGCACCGGCATGCCGAGGATCATGGTGCGCGGCACATTGAGGAAGGTCGGCGAAAGCTGGTGCGCATTCACCCAACCGCCGCCGGACAGAACGAAGGCCATGCCGCGATAAATGGTAAGCGTGCCGAGCGTGACGACGATGGGCGGAATGCCTAGCCACCAGACCAGCACGCCGTTGAGCGAGCCGAGAAATGCGCCGATGCCGACCGCCATGGCGATGAGAAGCGGCAGGGGAATTCCCGGAAAGGCGGCATTGGTCATCGCCACCGCCATGCCGGTGAAGGCGAGATTGGCGGCAACCGAAAGATCGATGGATTTGGTGAGAATGACCGCCATCTGGCCAAGCGCCAGAATGATGAGGATGGAGGTATCGTTGAAGATATTGACGAGATTGCCGGGCCGGCTGAAACCGGGCGCGCGCAGCGCAAAACCGGCGATCATGATGACGATGATGCCCGCCAGCAGCCATTCGCGATTTTTAAGTAGACGTTGCATGGTTTTGCCCCTCTCAGGCATTGCCGGTGGCGGCGCGCACCAGCTTTTCCGGAGAAAAATCGGCGCGTTCGAACTGGCCCGCCATCAGGCCTTCGCGCATGACGATGGCGCGGTCGGACATGCCGAGGATTTCGGGAAGTTCGGATGAAATCATGATGATGGAAAGCCCTTCCGCCGCAAGCTCGCTGATGAAACCGTGCACGGCGGCCTTGGAGCCGATATCGATACCCTTGGTGGGTTCATCGAGAATGATGACCTTCGGCTGGGTGGCGAGCCACTTGCCGATCACCACCTTCTGCTGGTTGCCGCCTGAAAGCGTGCCGACCGGCACCGAAAGGGCGGCCGCGCGCAGATCGAGCCGTGAGGCATATTTGCGCGCCAGCGCGAATTCATTGGCGGCGGCCAGAAAGCCCTTGCGCGACGTGCGCGTGAGCGATGGCAGCGACATGTTCTGGTAGATCGGCATATCCAGCGCCAGCCCGTGGCGGCCGCGCTCCTCCGGCACATAAACGATGCCGGCGCGGATCGCGTCTTCCGGCGAGCGGATGGAAAGCGGCTGGCCTTCCAGCGATACCTGCCCTGAAGCCGGCCGGGTAATGCCGAACAACGACTGGCAAAGCTCGGAGCGGCCGGCGCCGATCAGCCCGTAGAGGCCGAGAATCTCGCCCTTGCGCAGTTCGAGCGAAATATCGCGGAATTCCGTCTGATGCGAATAATCGCGCACCGAAAGAACCGTCGGCCCAAGGGTGACGGCCTGCTTGGGAAAGGCGTTCGTCACGTCACGGCCGACCATCAGCCGCACGATCTCGTCCTGCGGCGTGGCGGCGAGATTGCCCGCTCCAACCATCCTGCCATCCCGGAACACGGCATAATTCTCGGCGATCTCATAGACCTCGTCGAACTTGTGGCTGATGAAGAGGATCGCCTTGCCCTGCCGCTTGAGGTTTTCGACGATGCGAAAGAGATCATCGATTTCCTTGCGAGAAAGGGCGGCCGTCGGTTCGTCCATGATGACGATGCGCGCCTCGACCGAAAGCGCGCGGGCGATGGCGACGAGATGGCGCTGGGCGATGGACAGGTCCTTCAGCCGGATCGTCGGATCGATGGTGCTTTCGAGCTGTTCCAGCAGGGTTCTGGCGCGCGTGTTGATGGTCTTCCAGTCGATCAGACCGAAACGACCTTTCGGCGCATGGCCGAGGAAGATGTTTTCGCCGACGGAAAGCTCGTCGAACAGCACGGTTTCCTGATGAATGGCGGTGACGCCGGCATCGATGGCTTCCTGTGCGCTGTAAAAATGGACGGGCTGACCATCGAGAAGGATTTCGCCTTCGTTGGGGCGATAGATGCCCGTGAGGATTTTGACGAGCGTGGATTTACCAGCACCGTTCTCGCCGATCAGCGCGGTGACCTTGCCGGGATAAAGCGCGATATCGACGCCATCCAGCGCTTTGACGCCGGGGAATATCTGGCTGATGCCGCGCATTTCCAGAATGGGCGTTGAATTTGAAGCCTCGACGACATCTAAAATTTTCGTTTCGATACGCATCATCCGTCTTACCGGTCAGTTTGATTGAAGCGGTGAAGGGCACCCCCCTCTGCCCTGCCGGGCATCTCCCCCTCAAGGGGGGAGATCGATATGCGGCACCGTTGAGGCCATCACTAAAGTTGAGAGTGAGCGAGTGTTATAATCTGGCTGATCTCCCCCCTTGAGGGGGAGATGCCCGGCAGGGCAGAGGGGGGTGCCCTCCGCACACTGCCGTCACTTCTCTAGATCAGAAAATTTTCGAGAACTGGTCGATATTCTTCGCGTCATAGATGAACGGATCAGCCATCGCCGCTTCGCTGTTTTCGCCAACCTTGATCTTACCCATACGACCGGCTTCGATTTCCGAACCCGGCTTGCCATCGGTTTCGCCCTTCACCAGGCGATAGGCGATCTGGGTGGCGGAGTAACCGAGGTCGATCGGGTTCCAGATGGCGAATTCCTTGGTGGCGCCCGACTTGATGGCGCCGGCCATTTCAGACGGCAGGCCAAGGCCGGTCACATAGACCTGACCGATCTTGCCCGCATCCTTCACCGCCTGCGAGGCGGCGAGAACGCCAACCGTTGTCGGCGCGACGATAACCTTCACATTCGGCTGCGAGGAAAGCAGGCCCTGCGCTTCGCGGTAGCTCTTGTCGGCCAGATCGTCACCGTAAACCGTGGTGACAAGGTTGAGGCCGGGGAAATCCTTCAGCTGCTTTTTCATCTCGTCGATCCAGATATTCTGGTTCGTGGAGGTGGTGGTGGCCGAAAGAATGGCGAAATCGCCCTTGCCGCCTTCCAGATGCGATGCGGCGAGCTGCAGGCACATCTTGCCGATCAGCGCGTTGGACGAAGGGTTGAGCTGGAGTATGCGGCCTTCCGGCGCAACACCGGAATCCCAGGAGATGACCTTGATGCCGCGCTGGGCCGCCTTTTTCAGCGCCGGAACCACGGCATCCGGGTCATTGGCGGAAATGGCGATGGCATCGACGCCCTGCGCGATCAGCGAATTGATGACTTCGATCTGGCCTTCGGCCGTGGTGCTGGTCGGGCCGGTATAGATGATCTCGACGCCGCCGAGGTCCTTTGCGGCCTCCTGCGCGCCCTTGTTGGCGGCTTCGAAAAAGCCGTTGCCGAGCGATTTGACCACCAGTGCGATCTTCACATCGGCGGCCTGGGCAACGCTGCCCAGCCCTGCGACGGAGAGCGCCGCGCCAAGCGCAAGAGCGCTCGTCAATGTTCTGCGTGTAAGTTTCATGTCCCTTTTCCTCCCGTTTTGAACCTTTTTCCTCCCTCCGGTGCTCCTCAGGCGACCGAAGAAGAATCCTCTTCATCCGGTGGGGTGGCTGTCTTGCCATCCCTCACCGCGCCGACGATCAACAATTCGACGCCGGCATCTTCCACCATCCTCGCCGCCTCGTCGGAAATCCCGTCATCGGTAATGATGGTCGAGACATTTTCGAGCGGGCATAAAATGAGGCTGGAACGTTTTCTAAATTTCGAAGAATCGACCATCACGATAAGCTCTTCCGCCTGTCGCATCAGCTTCTGCTCGCTCTGGATAACCAGCGCATCGGATTCCATGATGCCAAGCGCTCCCACGCCCTGCGCACCGAGAAAAATCCGCCGCGCATAAAAATTGCGGATCGCATCATTCTCGAAAGGCGACAGGATAAGGCTCTGGTCGCGATAGATCGCGCCGCCCGGCACGCTGACACTGCATTTGGAATGTTTGACCAGATGCTCCGCGATGGCGAAAGAATTGGTCATGACTTGCAGGCGGCGCGCCGCCATGTAGTGCACCATCTGGAATGTCGTCGTGCCGCCATTTAGGATGATCGCATCGCCATCGTGGCACAGATCGACGGCCTTGCGCGCAATTGCGCGTTTCTTGTCGATGTTGACCGATTCGGACACCCGGAACGGCCGCGCGGCCAGATTGCCGAGCTGCGGCGGATGCACGGCTTCCGCCCCGCCGCGCACGCGGCGCAACTTGCCCTGAACATGCAGCGAGGCGATATCCCGGCGGATCGTCGCTTCCGACGCATCCGTCAGTTCGGCAATATCCTGCACCGTCACGACAGCTTTTTCCTGTGTGGCGCTCAAGATGATGCGATGGCGTTCGCGTTCGTGCATGGGGTCCTCCTGATCGTGATTATTCGCAATCTCTTTACGTTGTCAATCAAGAACGATCAAATTAATCAATATCGCGCTGCAACATGAAAATTTATGATCGTTTTTGATTGACATTATGCTTTTCGATGCGCGATATCTGCCATCAAAGGAGGCGGGCCGGTATCGGCTCCGCGAATGCAGACAGATATTGGGAGGAAGACATGACGGGAAAATCCCGCCTTCTCGAAAGCCGTTGGGACGATGCCTATGCCAAAACGCTCGATGAGCCGGGCAAGCTGCTTTATCGCTCCAATCTGCTCGGTGCCGACAAGCGCATCACCAATTATGGCGGTGGCAACACATCCGCAAAGGTGCTTGAGACCGATCCGCTGACGGGCGAGAAGGTCCGCGTCATGTGGGTGAAGGGCTCCGGCGGCGATGTCGGCACCATCAAGCTCGATGGTTTTGCGACGCTTTATCTCGACAAGCTGGAAGCGCTGAAGGGCATTTACAAGGGTGTCGAGGATGAGGACCGCATGGTCGGCTTCCTGCCGCATTGCACCTTCAACCTCAATCCGCGCGCGGCTTCCATCGATACGCCGCTGCACGGTTTCGTGCCTTACGATCATGTCGACCATATGCATCCGGACGCGATCATTGCCATCGCCGCCTCGAAGAATTCGAAAGAATTGACGCAGCAGATTTTCGGTGACGATATCGGCTGGCTGCCCTGGCGTCGCCCGGGTTTCCAGCTCGGTCTCGATCTCGAAGCTTTCGTCAAGGCCAACCCGAAGGCCAAGGGTGTCGTGCTGGAAAGCCATGGTCTCTTCACATGGGATAATGACGCCAAGGCGTGTTACGAACTGACGCTTGCCATCATCAACAAGGCGATCGAATGGTTTGCGGCCAAGACCGAAGGCAAGACGATTTTTGGCGGCGCGGTGGCGAAGAGCCTGCCCGTTGCCGAACGCCGCGCCATCGCCGCCCGGCTGATGCCGGAAATCCGTGGCCGCATCGGCCGTGAGGAACGCAAGCTCGGCCATTTCGACGATCAGGAGGCGGTTCTCGAATTCGTCAACTCGAAGGACCTGAAGCCGCTCGGCGCACTCGGCACATCCTGCCCGGATCACTTCCTGCGCACCAAAATCCGCCCACTGATCCTCGATCTCGATACGGCGAAGCCGGATGTGGACGCGCTGACGGCGGGTCTCGACAAGGCGCTTGAAGCTTACCGCGCCGATTATACCCGCTACTACGAGGCCTGCCGCCACGACAATTCGCCGAAGATGCGCGATCCGAATCCGGTGATTTTCCTGATCCCCGGCGTTGGCATGTTGTCCTTCGCCAAGGACAAGGCCACTGCCCGCATCGCCGGCGAATTTTACGTCAACGCCATCAACGTCATGCGTGGTGCTTCCACCGTGTCCGAATATCAGGGCCTGCCGGAGCAGGAGGCTTTCGATATCGAATATTGGCTGCTGGAAGAGGCAAAACTTCAGCGCATGCCGAAGCCGAAGAGCCTTGCCGGCCGGGTGGCCTTCGTCACCGGCGGTGCTGGCGGTATCGGCCGGGCGACGGCGGAAAGGCTGGCGGGGGAGGGCGCCTGCGTGGTTCTGGCGGATATTGACGAAGCGGCGCTGGAAGCCGCCAAGGCCGATTTCGTCAAGCGCTACAGCACTGACTCGGTGCGTACCGTCAAGCTTGATGTGACGAAAGAGGATGCCGTCATCGCAGCCTTCGCGGAAGCGAGCGTGGAATTCGGCGGCGTGGATATTCTCGTCTCCAATGCTGGCATAGCTTCCTCCGCGCCGGTGGAAGACACGACGCTTGCCATGTGGAACAAGAATATCGACATTCTCGCCACCGGCTATTTCCTCGTTTCGCGGGAAGCGTTCCGGCTGCTGCGGCGTCAGAATCTCGGCGGCAACGTGGTGTTCGTCGCCTCGAAAAACGGTCTCGCTTCCTCGCCCAATGCCTCCGCCTATTGCACGGCCAAGGCTGCGGAAATTCATCTGGCCCGTTGCCTCGCCCTCGAAGGAGCGGAAGCCGGCATTCGCGTTAACACCGTCAATCCCGATGCCGTGCTGCGCGGTTCTAAAATCTGGAGCGGCGAGTGGCGCGAGCAGCGCGCGGCTTCCTCGAAGATCGAAGTGACCGATCTGGAGGAACATTACCGCAAGCGTTCCATGCTGAAGCTCAATGTCTTCCCGGAAGATATCGCCGAGGCGATCTACTTCCTGGCGTCCGACGCCTCCGCCAAGTCCACCGGCAACATCATCAATGTCGATGCCGGTAATGCGCAGAGTTTTACGCGGTAGGGTGTCGGTGGATATCGACATATAAAAAGACACGATGCTTTGAGAAGTGGCGAAAGTCCCACCTTCGTCATTCCGGCCTTGAGCCGGAATCCAGCAGCCGCGCGTCTGCGCGGCGAGAGAGTCTTCTCAGCCCAAAGACTTGGGCTGGCTGGATTCCGGCTCAAGGCCGGAATGACGGGGTGGTGGCGTCGCGGGCCGAAGCACCTGTTGTGTTCATTGCCTGGGAGGAAGAGATGACCGAGACGAAAATCGCTGCCGATGTGATCGCGGCGGAAAACGACAAGCGTGCTCACGCGCTGAAGGACGATTATCAGGCGCTGGGCAACCAGCTTGCGCGCCGCAATATCGATATCGAGGCCGTTACGGCCAAGGTCGCGGAATTTTTTGTGGCCGTGCCCTCCTGGGGCGTGGGCACCGGCGGCACCCGTTTTGCCCGTTTTCCCGGCACGGGCGAGCCGCGCGGCATTTTCGACAAGCTGGATGATTGCGCCGTCATCAACCAGCTGACACGGGCGACGCCCAACGTTTCCCTGCATATTCCGTGGGACAAGGAAGACCCGAAGCGATTGAAAGCCCATGCCGATGCGCTGGGTCTCGGCTTCGACGCCATGAATTCCAACACGTTTTCGGATGCGCCCGGCCAGAGCCATTCCTACAAATACGGTTCGCTCAGCCACACGGATGCCGCCACGCGCCGGCAGGCCGTCGAGCACAACATCGAATGTATCGAAATCGGCAATGCCATCGGCTCGAAGGCGCTGACGGTGTGGGTGGGTGATGGTTCGAACTTTCCCGGCCAGAGCAATTTCACCAGAAGTTTCGAGCGTTATCTCGCCGCCATGGCCGATATCTACAAGGCGCTGCCGGATGACTGGCGCATCTTTTCCGAACACAAGATGTACGAGCCGGCCTTCTATTCGACCGTCGTGCAGGACTGGGGCACCAATTACCTCATCGCCAATACGCTCGGCGAAAAGGCCTTCTGCCTCGTCGACCTCGGCCATCATGCGCCGAACACCAATATCGAAATGATCGTCGCCCGGCTCATCCAGTTCGGCAAGCTCGGGGGTTTCCATTTCAACGACAGCAAATATGGCGATGATGATCTGGATGCCGGCTCGATCGAGCCATACCGCCTGTTCCTCGTTTTCAACGAGCTGGTGGATGCGGAATATCGCGGCGTGAAAGGTTTCCATCCGGCCCATATGATCGACCAGTCGCATAATGTGACGGACCCGATTGAAAGCCTGATCTCCAGCGCCAATGAAATCCGCCGCGCCTATGCGCAGGCATTGCTGGTGGATCGCGCGGCTCTCGACGGTTACCAGCAGGACAATGATGCGCTGATGGCTTCCGATATGCTGAAGCGGGCCTATCGCACCGATGTGGAACCGATTCTTGCGCAGGCCCGGCAATTGGCGGGCGGCGCTATCGATCCGATTGCGGCCTATCGGGCAAGCGGCTATCGCAAGCGGGTGGCGGCGCAACGGCCTGCTTCGGTCGGCGGCAGCGGCGGTATTGTATAGGGGCGTTGTTTTTTGGGGGACGTCCCTCACACCCGTCACCCCGGACTTGATCCGGGGTCTAGTGTGCGATCAAGTTGATCGCGCAAGAGTCTTTCACGGCGCAGACGCGCCGTGGCTGGATGCCGGATCGAGCCCGGCATGACGGAAATAGTCTCACTTCCCCGAAGGCGATTGCCGTCGCACCTGAAACGTATGCTCCGGCCCGGGAAACGCCCCCGAGCGAACCTCATCGGCATAAGCGGCCGCTGCTTCCGAAACCGCCGGGCCCAGATCGGCGAAACGCTTGACGAATTTCGGTTTGAAATCGGTGAAAAGGCCAAGCATGTCGTCGGAAACGAGCACCTGCCCGTCGCAGGCCGGCGATGCGCCGATGCCAACCGTGGGAGCTGCGAGTTTTTCGGTCAATTCGCGGGCAAGCGGTTCGACGGTGCCTTCCACGACGATGGCGAAGGCGCCGGCCTGATCGACCGCAATCGCATCGCGCCAGATTTTTTGCGTTTCCGCATCCGAATGCCCGAGCGAGCGGAAGCCGCCGGCGGTGTGCACCAGCTGCGGCATAAGCCCGACATGGCCGAATACCGGAATGCCGCGCGCCACCAGAAAGGCGATGGTCTCCGCCATTTCCTCGCCGCCTTCCAGCTTCACGCCGTCGCAGCCGGTTTCCTGCATCAGCCGCACGGCATTGCGGAACGCCTGTTCCTTGGATTCCTGATAGGTACCGAAGGGAAGATCGACGATGACGCAGGCATGTTCGACGCCGCGCATGACGGCGCGGCCATGGGCGATCATCATATCCAGCGTGACGCCGACCGTCGTGTCCATGCCGTAAAGCACCATGCCGAGGGAATCGCCGACCAGGAGCAGATCGCAATGCGGATCGAGAAGGCGGGCAATCGGCGTGGTGTAGGCGGTCAGGCAGACGATGCGCGCCTCGCCCTTCATCTGCCGGATGGAGGCCGTCGTCAGCCGCTTGTGTTTTCCATGGGCGCTCATTCGGCCGCCTCCCGTTGATTGATCCTGTCGCGCCCGATGACGCGGTTGTCGAGGAGCCTCGTGCTGCCGAGCCTGACGAACAGCGCCACCAGCACCGGCCCCGCCTGCAATGAAGCGACGGGGGCAAGCGTATCGGGATCGCGCACTGCGACGACTTCCGGCAAGGCCAGCGGCTCGGTGGCGATGAATTTTTCTATCGCGGCTTCGAATGCGGCGGGGTCGTCGAAGCCTTCACCATAAAGCCGTTCCGCCTCATCGAGTGCGCGCGGCACGATCACGGCGGCGGCGCGTTCCGCGGGGTTTAGATAGACATTGCGTGACGAACAGGCCAGCCCATCGGCTTCGCGCACCGTAGCGACTGGCACGACCCGCACCGGCTGGGCAAGGTCCTCGACCATGCGGCGGATCAGCGTTACCTGCTGATAATCCTTCTCGCCGAAATAGGCGGCGTCCGGCTGGACGAGGTTAAAAAGCTTGGTCACGACGGTCGCAACACCGGCGAAATGCCCCGGCCGCACCGCGCCTTCCAGCTGGCTTCCCAGTTCGGGCACATCCACGACCGTCTGCATCGGGCGCGGATACATCTCGGAGACGTCTGGTGCGAAAAGAATGTCGATGCCCGCCTCTTCCAGCAATGCGCTGTCCCGGGCGAGATCGCGGGGGTAACGGGCCAGATCCTCATTCGCACCGAATTGCAGCGGGTTGACGAAGATCGAAACCACCGTCACGTCGTTTTCCGCCTTGGATTGGGCAACGAGCGTCAGATGGCCGATATGGAGAAAGCCCATGGTCGGCACGAAGCCGATGGTTTTGCCCGCACGGCGAAAGGCGGCGGTGGCATCCCGCAACTCGGCGACGGTTTTTACAAGCTGCATGGGTCTCCTCCGGCTTCCCCAATCGCCGCCCGGCGAAAGGTGCTGGATAGAACTCGATTTGCCGAACGGGGTCAACGGACGCATCGGGATTATCGATTAACCCTATGACGACTTTTAAGAAAACCGGTGCTCGGCCAGATGGCGGCGATCACTCCACCCAGAGCGGTTTCCTTTTTTCGGCAAAGGCCAATCGCCCCTCCCGCGCCTCGTTGCTGCCGCTGATCGTGGCGATGACGTTTTCGGCAAAGGCGAGCCGCTCGCTGGAGGGCATATCGCGCATCTTCAGCAACGCCGCCTTTCCGGCCGCGATGGCGCCTGGCGCATTCTGCCGCAACCGGGCGAGAACATCCTCGACCACGCCATCGAGTTCGGCCGACGGGACGACCCGATTGACGAGGCCAAGGCGCTCCGCATCAGCGGCGTTTATCGCGGCTCCAAGATAGGCCATTTCCTGAAGCTGGCTCAGAGGTATCTTCGCCAGAAGCTTCGCCGCCACCATGGCCGGGAAAAGCCCGACGCGGACTTCCGGCAGGCCGAATTCGGCATGGTCGGCGGCATAGGCGAGATCGCAGGCGGCGATGAGGCCAAGCCCGCCGGCCAGAACCCGGCCGTTGATGCGGGCGATGACGGGCCTGTCGCAGCCCCCGATGGCACGCATCACATCGGCAATAGGGTTGGTTCCATCCCGCGAGAGGAACATGCCGCCGGCGCTTTCTTTCAGATCGGCCCCGGAGCAGAAGCTGCGGTCTCCCGCAGCCGTTATCACCACGGCGCGCAGGCCGCCATCACCGGATGCCGTGCGGATGGCCGTCGTCAGGGCGTCCGTCATCGCGGCATTTAAGGCATTGTGCACCTCCGGCCGGTTGAGCGTCAGCCAGAGAACGTCCTTGCGCCTTTCGCTCAGCAACTCATCCGCCATGCGCGTCACCCTCCTTTCTTGCTGCAAGCAGCGCCTTGCCGGCGCGCGCCGCATTCGGTCTGCCGAGATGCCGGCTGATCCAGTCTCCGGTTCTCGCCACCGCCATCAGGTCGACATCGGTTTTAATGCCAAGCCCCTGCAGCAGATAAACGACATCTTCAGTGGCGACGTTGCCGCTGGCGCCCGGCGCAAAGGGGCAGCCGCCCAACCCGGCCACCGAACTGTCGAAGACAGAGATACCTTCATCCAGCGAGGCCAGAACATTGGCGACGCCCTGCCCATAGGTATCGTGGAAATGCATGGCGAGTTTTTCACGCGGGATGCGGGCAGACACCCGTTTGATGAGATTGCGAATCTGGTCCGCCGTGCCGACGCCGATCGTATCGCCGAGCGAAATTTCGTAACAGCCGAGCGCGATGAGCGCTTCGGCCATCGCCGCCACCTCATCTTGTGCAACTGTACCGTCATAGGGGCAGCCGGCTATGCAGGAAACATAACCGCGCATGAGGATATTCCGGCCAGCCGCGGCTGATGCGACATCGCGCAGGCGCTCGAGGCTTTCGGCGCGCGAGCAGCCGATATTGTGCTGGCTGAACCCTTCGGATGCGGAGACGAAAACGGCGATTTCCGTCACGCCGGCATCAAGGGCGGCCTCGAAACCTTTCATATTGGGAACGAGTGCCGGATAGGCGGTGCCGGGTCGCCTTTCGAGGCCCTGAAAAACCTCCTTCGAACCCGCCATTTGCGGCACTTTTTTGGGTGAGACGAAAGCACCCGCTTCCACCGCCGCCAATCCGGCTGCGGCCAGCCGTTCGATCAGCTCGATCTTGATGGCGGCTGGAACCTCGGCGCTTTCGTTCTGTAAGCCGTCACGCGCGCCCACTTCGACGATTTTGACGGTTTGAGGCCAGCTCATCTCAGCCGCCCTCCGGCTGGAAATCCACCAGCACCGCACCGGCGGCGACCATATCGCCCTCGTTGCAATTGATGGCCGTGACGGTGCCTTTCGCCGGCGCGCGGATCGTGTGCTCCATTTTCATCGCCTCCATCACTACAAGGGCCTCGCCCGCTTCAACCGCGGCACCGTTGCTGCTGAGCAAGGCGCGGACGACGCCGGGCATGGGTGCTTCCAGACCGCCGGTATGGGGAGTGGAATCCGCGATATCGACAGGATCCGGCTGGCTGATGCGATAATGCTCGCCATCCAGAAAAAGCGCGTAACGGCCATCCTCTGCAAAGAAATGGCCCCGCCTTTTCCTGCCTTCCACCGTCGCACGGAATTTACCGTCATCCGAGAGGCCGCCATAGGCGCTGATTGCCCGTCCGTCGATCTCCAGCGAAAAACCATCCGCCGCATGCGTGACGCCGACACTCAGCGGCTGGTTGTCAAACACGAAATACAGCGTTTCCCTTGCCGGCGCGTTGAGGCGGAAGGCGGCCGTCGTGTTCCATGGGCTATGGGGATCGGCCTGTGAACCCCGCTTTCCGTTTTTCTGCCGCGCAAGCAGCAGGCCAAGCGCGGCCATGGCTATCTCGTCCCCGTCCGTTGCTGTCGGAGCAAACAGCGCCGCTTCGTTACGGGCGATGAAACCGGTATCGAGATCGGCGTTCGCGAAGGCCGCCAGTCCCGCAAGCCGCGTCAGAAAGGCGGCATTGCTGGTGACACCGCAGATCGCCAGATTTTCGAGCGCCAACCGCAGACGCCGCACCGCCGAGGGACGATCTCGGTCCCAGACGATCAGCTTGGCGATCATCGGATCGTAATGCACGGTGATGGCGTCGCCAGCGCGGATGCCGCTGTCGATCCGGACGTGAGGGCCCTGATCGGGAAAAACCAGATGGCTGACCGTGCCGATCGACGGCAGGAAATCATGCGCCGGGTCTTCGGCATAAATCCGTGCCTCGATGGCATGGCCGTTTATGCTCAGATTCGCCCAGTCTTCCGGCAGGGCCTCTCCGTTGGCGACGCGGATCTGCCATTCGACCAGGTCGAGACCGGTAATATATTCCGTGACCGGATGTTCGACCTGGAGCCTCGTATTCATTTCCATGAAATAGAAGTCGCCGGAAGGGTCGAGCAGGAATTCCACCGTTCCCGCGCCGCGATAATCGATGGCGCGGGCGGCGGCGACCGCCGCTTCATACATGCGCTGCCGAAGTGCGTCGGGCAGGCCGGGGGCAGGGGCTTCCTCTATGACCTTCTGGTGCCGGCGCTGAATCGAGCAATCGCGCTCGAAAAGCGGAACGCAATTGCCGTGGCCATCGGCAAAAACCTGCACTTCCACATGACGCGGCCGCTCGAGGTATTTTTCGATCAGCATGCGGTCATTGCCGAAGGCGGCCAGCGCTTCGCGTTTTGCGCCCGCAAGCTCCGCTGCGAAGTCGCGCTTTTGCCGGACGATACGCATACCCTTGCCGCCGCCGCCGGCCGAGGCCTTGAGCAGCACCGGATAACCGATCTTGTCGGCCTCGCTTGCCAGCCGTTTCTCCGCCTGTTCATCGCCGTGATAACCCGGCACGACGGGAACGCCAGCCTTCGCCATCAACGCCTTCGCCTCGCTCTTCCCGCCCATGGCGTGGATTGCTTGCGGCGGCGGGCCGATGAAAACGAGCCCTGCGGCGGCACAGGCCTCGGCGAAACCGGCGTTTTCCGAAAGGAAACCATAACCCGGATGAATGGCTTGCGCGCCGCAGGCTTTTGCGGCGGCGATGATTTGTTCGCCGTCGAGATAGGAGGCCCGCGCGGGTGCTGCGCCAATGGCGATGGCCTCGTCGGCAAGCGCCACATGCATGGCGTCACGGTCGGCATCCGAATAAACGGCGACGGTGCGGATACCCATCTTGGCGGCGGTGCGGATGATGCGGCAGGCGATTTCGCCCCTGTTGGCGATCAGTATTTTCGAGAACATGGTCGCCTCACATCCTGAATATGCCGAAACGGGTGGGCTCAATCGGCGCGTTGAGCGCGGCGGAAAGCCCGAGGCCGAGTACCAGACGGGTATCCTTCGGGTCGATGATGCCATCGTCCCAAAGTCGCGCGCTGGCATAATAGGGATGGCCCTCCCGCTCGTATTTTTCCCGGATCGGCTGTTTGAACGCCTCTTCGCCTTCCTTCGACCAGTGGCGGCCATCGGCCTCGATGCCGTCGCGGCGGATTTGCGCCAGAACGGAGGCTGCCTGTTCGCCGCCCATCACGGAAATGCGGGCATTCGGCCACATCCACAAAAAGCGCGGTGAATAGGCCCGCCCGCACATGCCGTAATTACCGGCCCCGAACGAGCCGCCGATGATGACGGTGAATTTCGGCACTTTGGCTGAAGCGACCGCAGTCACGAGCTTTGCGCCATCCTTGGCGATGCCGCCCGCCTCATAGGCCTTGCCGACCATGAAGCCGGTGATGTTTTGCAGGAAAACCAGCGGGATGCCGCGCTGGCAGCAGAGTTCGATGAAATGCGCGCCCTTCAGCGCCGATTCCGAAAACAGGATGCCGTTATTGGCGATGATGCCGACGGGATAACCGTGGAGATGGGCGAAACCGCAGACCAGCGTCGTTCCGTAAAGCGCCTTGAACTCATCGAATTCGGAACCGTCCACCAGACGCGCGATGATCTCGCGCACCTCGAAGGGTTTTCGCGTATCGGCGGGAACGATGCCATAAAGTTCTTCAGCCGGATAAAGCGGCTCCGCCGGCTCGCGAATATCCAGCTCCACCTGCTTGCGGCGGTTGAGGGTGGAGACGATCCGCCGGGTCAGCGCCAGTGCGTGGCGGTCGTCATGGGCATAATGATCGGTGACGCCGGATTGTCGCGAATGCACATCTGCGCCGCCCAGCTCTTCCGCGCTCACCACCTCGCCGGTCGCGGCCTTCACCAGCGGCGGGCCGCCGAGGAAGATCGTGCCCTGATTTTTGACGATGACGGACTGGTCGCTCATGGCAGGCACATAGGCCCCGCCTGCCGTGCAACTGCCCATCACCACGGCGATCTGGGCGATACCTTGCGCCGACATGTTGGCCTGATTGTAGAAGATGCGGCCGAAATGATCCCGGTCGGGAAACACCTCGTCCTGATTGGGCAGGTTCGCACCGCCGGAATCCACCAGATAGATGCAGGGCAGGCGGTTCTCCGTGGCGATCTCCTGCGCGCGCAGATGTTTCTTCACCGTCAGCGGATAATAGGTGCCGCCCTTTACCGTCGCATCATTGGCGACGATCACACATTCGCGGCCGGAGACCCGGCCGATGCCGGTGACGATGCCCGCGGCGGGAACGGGTTCGTCATAGACCTCGTATGCCGCGAATTGCGAGAATTCGAGAAACGGGCTGCCGGGATCGAGAAGGGCTTCGATCCGGTCGCGCGCCAGCAATTTGCCGCGGGAAAGATGCCGTTCACGGGCCTTGTCGCCGCCGCCTTTCGAGATTTTTTCGACGTGTTGGCGCAGGTCATCCACCAGCCCCGACATGAAATCGACATTGGCAGCGAAGGTCGGGTCGCGGTTCAGACTTGAAGTAAGCTTCATCGTGTCCTCACCCGTTGCCCTTGACCAGTTCGCGGCCGATCAGCATCCGGCGAATTTCGCTGGTGCCTGCGCCGATCTCATAAAGCTTGGCGTCGCGCAGCAGCCTTCCGGCAGGGCTTTCATTGACATAACCGGAACCGCCGAGAAGCTGGATGGCATCCAGCGCCACCTGCGTCGCCCGCTCGGCGGCAAAGAGGATCGCGCCCGCCGCATCCTGCCGTGTGATGCGGCCATTGTCGCAGGCCCGCGCCACGGCATAGACATAGGCGCGCGACGCATTCATGGCCGAATAGATATCGGCAAGCTTGCCCTGCACCAGCTGGAATTCGCCGATGGGTTTGCCGAACTGCTTACGCTCACGCGCATAGGGCAGCACCAGGTCGATGGCCGCCTGCATGATGCCGACCGGGCCGGCGGCCAGCACGGCGCGCTCATAATCCAGCCCGCTCATCAGCACCGTCACGCCGTCATTGAGGCGGCCGAGGATGTTCTCTTCCGGCACCTCGCAATCTTCGAACACCAGTTCCGAAGTGGGTGAGCCGCGCATGCCGAGCTTGTCGAGTTTCTGGGCTGGGCGAAACCCCTTGAAGCTCTTTTCGATCAGGAAGGCCGTGATACCGCGAGGGCCGGCCGACATATCCGTCTTGGCGTAAACCACCAGCGTATCGGCCTCGTGGCCGTTGGTGATCCACATTTTCGAGCCGTTCAGCACATAGCGGTCACCCTTACGTTCGGCCTTCAGCCGCATCGACACGACATCCGAACCGGCTTCCGTCTCGCTCATGGCGAGCGAGCCGACATGTTCGCCGGAGACGAGCTTCGGCAGATATCTGTGCTTCTGCTCTTGCGTTCCCCAGCGGTGGATCTGGTTGATGCAGAGGTTGGAATGGGCGCCATAGGAAAGACCGATGGAAGCGGAAGCCCGGCTTATCTCTTCCATCGCGACGCAATGGGCGAGATAGTCCATGTCGGCACCGCCGAATTCTTCCGAAACCGTGATGCCGTGCAGACCGAGCTCACCCATTTCCGGCCAGAGCTTGCGTGGAAAACGGTCGTCGCGGTCGATCTCCGCCGCCAAAGGGGCAATTTTATCGTCTGCGAATGCACTTGCGCTGTCGCGCAATGCTGCGATTTCCGGGCCGAGATCGGCATCGAAAATGGCGGCGAGGTTCAAACTCATCGCGTCTCCTCCTCCGGACGACCCTTGCCGCCGTCCCTTTTATCAGCGGCCGGCGCCTCCTCCGCGCCGGCAACCCTCGATTACGGCGCGTCACCCCCGGTGAAGGCGGCGGAACGGCGCACGAATGTCTTGATGGCGAAATTGGACTGGATGCGCGACACGCCGGGAACCGTGGTCAGGAAATCCAGAAGCTCCTGATAATGCGGCAGATCCCGCACCATGGCGTGGATCAGATAATCCGAACTGCCGCTGGTCTGATAACCGCCCACCACTTCCGGAATGGAGGCGACATGGTGTTCGAAGGTCGTCAGCGCTTCCTTGATCTGCCGTTCCAGCGTGACGGAGATGAAGACACCCATATTGCCAAGCAGCCGGTTCTCATCGAACACGGCGGTATAGCCACGAATGATGCCTTCCTCTTCCAGCTTGCGCACGCGCCGCAGCGTCGGCGTGAAGGAAAGACCTATCCGCGCCGCCAGATCGCGCCAGCTCACCCGCCCGTCATCGCCGAGCACATGCAGAATCTTGCGGTCGAAACTGTCGAGCTCAATCATGGATCATTTGCTCTATGATATGACTAATTGTTGGATCAAAGATATCGCCAATCAAAAAACTGTCAATCAAAATAGCTTTGAAATGAATTCGAGATAGTGATAGCGTTCACCTCAGTCGCGGTCTGGAGGAGATTGTGATGACGGTCGTTCTCTCAAGCGGGAGAATGGCCAAGGGAGGTGAATTTGGCTGTGCATGACCCTGTCGTGATCGTTGGGGCCGCCCGTACTGCTATGGGTGGGTTCCAGGGCGAATTCAAATCGGTGGCCGCGCCCGATCTCGGTGCGGCGGCGATCCGCGCGGCCGTCGAACGGGCTGCGGTTCCACCCACTGATATTGACGATGTGCTGATGGGCTGCGTGCTTACGGCCGGGCAGGGGCAGGCTCCGGCCAGACAGGCGGCCATTGCCGCCGGAATCCCCAATACGATTGGCGCGACGACCATCAACAAGATGTGCGGCTCTGGCATGAAGGCGATCATGCTGGCGCATGACCAGATTTCGGCGGGAAGCTCTTCAATCGTGCTTGCGGGCGGCATGGAAAGCATGAGCAATGCGCCCTATCTCTTGGACCGCGCCCGCAACGGCTATCGTCTCGGCCACGGCAAACTCACCGATCATATGTTTCTGGATGGCCTCGAAGACGCCTATGACAAGGGTCGGCTGATGGGCACTTTCGCGGAAGATTGTGCTGAAGCCTACCAGTTCACCCGTGCCATGCAGGATGACTATGCGCTGACCTCGCTGGAGCGCGCCCGGCGTGCCATTGCTGAGGGGGCTTTCGAAGCGGAAATAGCACCCGTCGGGGAGATCTCGGTGGACGAGCAGCCGGGCAAGGCGAAGCCGGAAAAAATCCCGCAACTGAAGCCCGCCTTCCGCGATGGCGGAACGGTGACGGCGGCCAATTCCAGTTCGATTTCCGATGGCGCTGCCGCTCTCGTTCTCATGCGTCGCTCCGAAGCGGAAAGGCGGGGCCTGTCACCGCTGGCGACCATTATCGGCCAAACCTCTTATGCGGATGCACCCGCCGGATATCCAACGGCTCCCATCGGCGCGATGAAAAAGCTGTTCGATAAAACCGGCTGGGCGGCGAAGGATATCGATCTGTTCGAAATCAACGAGGCCTTTGCCGTGGTGGCGATGGCGGCAATGCGCGATCTCGATCTGCCGCATGAGAAGGTGAATGTGCACGGCGGGGCGTGTGCGCTCGGCCATCCCATCGGCGCTTCCGGCGCGAGGATCGTCGTCACATTGCTGGCCGCTTTGCAGCGCCAAGGGCTGAAGCGCGGCGTGGCCGCCGTCTGCATCGGCGGCGGCGAAGCAACCGCGCTCGGCATAGAGCGATATTAAGGGGAGGCGGCGATGATCCTGAACGAAGCCCAGCAGCAGATCAGGGGCATGGCCCGCGATTTCGCCCGCGAGCGGCTCGCCCCTGGGGCTGCTTCGCGTGACCGGGAAAGCCGGTTCCCGAAAGACGAACTGAAGGAGATGGGAGACCTCGGCTTCCTCGGAATGCTGGTCTCCGAGGACTATGGCGGCTCGGAAACCGGTGCCGTCGCTTATGCTCTGGCGCTGGAGGAAATCGCTGCCGGTGACGGGGCTTGTTCCACCATCATGAGCGTTCACAATTCGGTGGGTTGCGTGCCGATCCTGAAATTCGGCACCGAAGACCAGAAGCAGCGTTTCCTGCCTAAGCTGGCTTCCGGCGAATGGATCGGTGGTTTTGCGCTGACCGAACCGCAGGCCGGTTCCGATGCCTCCAACCTCAAGACCCGCGCCCGGCGCGATGGCGACCGATATATTCTCGACGGGGCGAAGCAGTTCATCACCTCGGGCAAAAATGGCGATGTCGTCATCGTCTTTGCCGTTACCGATGCGGCGGCGGGTAAGAAGGGCATCAGCGCCTTCATCGTGCCGACCGATACGCCGGGTTACGAGGTCATAAGGGTCGAAGAAAAGCTCGGCCTGCATTCATCCGATACCTGCCAGATCGCCTTTACCGAGATGGCGGTCCCAGTCGAATTGCGGCTGGGCGAAGAGGGGCAGGGGTATCGCATCGCGCTTGCCAATCTGGAAGGTGGGCGCATCGGCATCGCCGCGCAGGCGGTCGGCATGGCGCAGGCCGCCTTCGAGGCGGCGCGGGATTATGCGCGCGAGCGCAAGGCCTTCGGGCAGGCAATCGTGGAGCACCAGGCGGTGGCGTTTCGCCTTGCGGATATGGCGACGCGCATTGAGGCGGCGCGGCAACTGGTGTTGCATGCGGCGGCGCTGAAGGAGGCGGGAGAGCCCTGTCTTTCGGAGGCCTCGATGGCCAAGCTCTTCGCCTCCGAAATGGCCGAGCGCGTCTGCTCGGACGCCATCCAGATTCACGGCGGTTACGGCTACATGGCGGATTATCCGGTGGAGCGGATCTATCGCGATGTGCGCATCTGCCAGATTTACGAGGGGACCAGCGATGTCCAGCGGATGGTGATCGCGCGGAACCTTTGAGAGTTGTTTCGCGGTCTGGAGGAGATCGCGACGGGAGGAGTAGAATGGATATAACCGAAACGCCACGTCTCAGCCTGCATGTTCCCGAACCTGCGGTGCGGCCCGGCGGGGAGCCGGATTTCTCCAATGTGAAAATACCCAAGGCCGGTTCCGTGCCGCGCCCGGAGGTTGACGCCGCGCCGGAAAGCATGCGCGATCTTGCCTATTCCATCATTCGCGTCCTCAATCACCAGGGCGAGGCCGTCGGACCCTGGGCAGGGCTGCTTTCGGATGAAGACTTGCTGGTGGGCCTCAAAAACATGATGCGGCTTCGGGCTTTCGATGCGCGCATGCTGATGGCGCAGCGGCAGGGCAAGACCTCCTTCTACATGCAGCATCTGGGTGAAGAGGCGGTGAGCTGCGCCTTCCGAAAGGCGCTTTCCAAGGGCGACATGAATTTCCCGACCTATCGGCAGGCAGGGTTGCTGATCGCCGATGACTATCCACTCGTCGCCATGATGAACCAGATCTATTCCAACGAACTGGATCCACTGCATGGTCGTCAGTTGCCGGTGCTTTATTCCTCGAAGGAGCATGGTTTTTTCACCGTCTCCGGCAATCTCGCCACGCAATATGTGCAGGCGGTCGGCTGGGCGATGGCGTCGGCCATCAAGGGCGATACGAAGATCGCCGCAGCATGGATCGGCGACGGCTCGACGGCGGAGTCGGATTTTCACTCGGCGATGGTCTTTGCCTCCACCTACAAGGCTCCGGTCGTTCTCAACATCGTCAATAACCAATGGGCGATTTCCACCTTTCAGGGCATCGCGCGCGGCGGCTCCGGCACCTTTGCGGCGCGCGGGCTGGGCTTCGGCATTCCCGCACTGCGGGTCGACGGCAACGATTATCTCGCCGTTTATGCCGTGGCGCGCTGGGCGGTGGAACGGGCGCGCCGCAATCTCGGCCCGACGCTGATCGAATATGTGACCTATCGTGTCGGCGCCCATTCCACGTCGGACGATCCGAGCGCCTATCGTCCCAAGACGGAATCCGAGGCATGGCCGCTGGGCGACCCGGTTCTGAGGCTCAAAAAACACCTCATCCTGCGCGGCGTCTGGTCGGAGGAAAGGCACCGGCAGACGGAGGCGGAAATTGCCGATGAGGTGCTTGATGCGCAGCGCGAGGCGGAAAGCCACGGCACGCTGCATGAGGGCGGCAAACCGCCGAAAAAGGATATTTTCGAAGGCGTTTACGAGGAGATGCCGCCGCATCTCGCCCGCCAGCGCCAGAAGGCAGGATGGTAAGACATGGCAAGAATGACGATGATTGAAGCCGTCCGCAGCGCCATGGATGTGTCCATGGAGCGCAGCGACGAGGTCGTGGTGTTCGGCGAGGATGTGGGCTATTTCGGCGGCGTGTTCCGCGCCACGCAGGGGCTACAGGGAAAATACGGCAAGACCCGCTGTTTCGATGCACCGATCAGCGAGTCCGGCATTGTCGGCACGGCCATCGGCATGGCGGCTTATGGCCTGCGCCCCTGCGTCGAAATCCAGTTCGCCGATTACATGTATCCCGCCTATGACCAGATCACCCAGGAGGCGGCGCGTATCCGCTATCGCTCCAATGGCGATTTCACCTGCCCCATCGTTCTCAGAATGCCGACCGGCGGGGGCATTTTTGGGGGGCAGACGCACAGCCAGAGCCCGGAAGCGCTTTTTACCCATGTCTGCGGGTTGAAGGTGGTGGTTCCTTCAAATCCTTATGACGCCAAGGGGCTGCTGATCGCATCCATCGAAGACCCCGACCCGGTGATGTTTCTGGAGCCGAAGCGGCTTTATAACGGTCCCTTCGACGGGCATCACGACCGGCCGGTAACGCCCTGGTCCAAACACGAGATGGGGGAGGTGCCGGAAGGGCACTACACCATTCCCATCGGCAAGGCCGAGATACGCCGTCCCGGAAACGCTGTCACCGTCATCGCTTATGGCACCATGGTGCATGTGGCGCTGGCGGCGGCGGAAGAGACGGGTGTGGATGCCGAGATCATCGATCTGCGCAGCCTGCTGCCGCTCGATCTCGATACCATCGTGAAGTCCGTCTCCAAGACCGGCCGCTGCGTCGTGGTGCATGAGGCGACGTTGACCTCCGGCTTCGGGGCCGAAGTCGTGTCGCTGGTGCAGGAACATTGTTTTTATCACCTCGAGGCTCCCGTCGTCCGCGTTGCGGGCTGGGATACGCCTTACCCGCATGCGCAGGAGTGGGACTATTTTCCGGGACCTGCCCGTGTCGGGCGCGCCCTTGTCGAAGTCATGGAGGCCTGATTATGGCGGAATTTGTTCTCACGATGCCTGATGTCGGTGAAGGTGTGGCGGAAGCCGAACTGGTGGAATGGAACGTCAAACCGGGCGATCTCGTCCATGAGGACATGGTGCTGGCCGCGGTGATGACCGACAAGGCGACGGTGGAAATCCCGTCCCCGGTGGCGGGGGTCGTCACCTGGCTCGCCGTGACGGTCGGAAATACCGTGCCTGTGAAGGCGCCGCTCCTGCGCATCGAAACCGATGTCGCGGCCGCCGCTCCCAATGGCAGCGTGCCGGAAGCGGAAGCGCCCACCCAGATGACGGAAGCGCCTGCCGACATGACGGACACGCCACCACCTGTTGAAGCCCAGCCGACGGCGCGAGAGCCCGAGGAGGCGCCGCCGGCGCCCGCCGCCGAACCGCATCATAAACCGTTGGCGTCTCCCGCCGTTCGCCAGCGCGCCGACGATCTCGATATTGATCTCACCAAGGTCAAGGGCACGGGGCCGGACGGGCATATCACCCATGCCGATCTCGATGGGTTTTTAACGGTACGGGGTCGTCCGGACCGCCCTGAACCTGTAGCGCCGCACGATAGCGCCGTCGAGGAAGTGAAGATAACTGGACTGCGGCGCAAAATTGCCGAGAAGATGGTGCTTTCCGCCTCCCGCATTCCCCACATCACCTATGTCGAGGAAGTCGACGTGACCGATCTGGAGGATTTGCGCGCGACCATGAACGGCAATCGCCGTTCCGGGCAACCGAAGCTGACGATCCTGCCGTTTTTGATGCGCGCGCTGGTGAAAGCCGTTGCCGATCATCCCGGCATGAATGCCACCTTTGACGACGACAAAGGGGTCGTCAGCCACTATGAAGCGGTTCATATCGGCATCGCCACGCAGACGCCGTCGGGTCTCACCGTTCCGGTCGTGCGCCACACGGAAACGCTCGGTCTTTGGGAATGCGCGGACGAAGTCGCACGCGTCGCCGAAGCCGCCCGCACCGGCACGGCGCATCGGGAAGAGCTGATGGGCTCCACCATCACCATCAGTTCGCTGGGAGCCTTGGGCGGTGTGGTCTCGACACCCATCATCAATCACCCCGAAGTGGCGATCATCGGCGTCAACAAGATCATGACGCGTCCGGTGTGGGACGGGACGCGGTTTGTGCCGCGCAAGATGATGAACCTCTCATCGAGCTTCGATCACCGGGTTGTCGATGGGTGGGATGCGGCAGTCTTCATCCAGGCCGTCAAGGCATTGCTGGAGAAGCCCGCGCTTATTTTCATCGAGTGAAGGCGATCCGTGCTCCCTCATCCCTGTGCTCGTCACAGGGATCCAGCCAGCCCAAGTCTTTGGGCTGAAAGGACTCTCTCCACCGCGCAGACGCGCGTCGGCTGGATTCCTGGGACAAGCACAGGAATGAGGGCGTATTCGTGTCATGACAGCATTTCTTAGCCCGCGTTTTCGACCTTCACGGAACTGTTTCGCTGTCGGTATAGGCTTGCGTTCGTCATCTTCGGGTATAGAAGAGAAGAACGAGAAGCATGTTTTCTCATCATGATCATAGTGGCGGAAGAGGGCGCTCCGGTGCCCGGCGGTCCGCCCTCCGCCGGCAACCGAATGAAGAAGAAGGTCCTCCCATGAGCACTCCCAAACCCGTTGTCCTGACTATTCTCGATGGCTGGGGGCTGAACGAGGACACCTCCAGCAATGCGCCGGTGCTGGCGAATACGCCCACCATGGACCGGCTTTTCGCCACCTGCCCGAATGCGAGGCTCACCACCTTCGGCCCGAATGTCGGCCTGCCCACCGGGCAGATGGGCAATTCCGAAGTTGGCCACACCAATATCGGCGCCGGCCGCATCGTCGCCATGGATCTCGGCCAGATCGATCTGGCTATCGAGGATGGCAGCTTTTTCCGCAATGCGGCGATGCTTGATTTCGCCGCCACGGTGAAGGCCGCGGGTGGTGTGGCGCATCTGATGTGCGTCGTTTCCGATGGCGGCGTGCATGGCCATATCCTCCACGGCCAGGCGGCGGTGAAGCTGATGATCAGCCACGGCCTGAAGGTGGTGGTACATGCCATCACCGACGGCCGCGATGTCGCGCCGCAATCTGCTGAAGATTTTGTGGCGGCGCTGGTGGCAAGCCTGCCGCAGGGGGCAAGCATCGGCACGGTGATCGGCCGCTATTATGCGATGGATCGCGACAATCGCTGGGAGCGCGTCGAGAAAGCCTATGACGCCATGGTTCTGGCGAAAGGCGAACACGCGCGGGATGCGGTGAGCGCCGTTGCCCAGAGCTACAAAAACAACGTCACCGACGAATTCATCCTGCCGACGGTGATCGACGGCTATGAGGGCTTCAAGGCCGGCGACGGCCTGTTCTGCCTGAATTTCCGCGCCGACCGTGCCCGTGAAATCCTGCTTGCCATAGGGGCGGACGATTTCGATGGTTTTTCGCGCGAAAAGCCAGTCCTTTCGGCGCTGCTCGGCATGGTGGAATATTCCACCCGGCACAATGATTTCATGACCACGGCCTATCCCAAGCGCGATATCGTCAATACGCTGGGCGCATGGGTGGCGAAGCAGGGGCTTACGCAGTTCCGCCTTGCCGAGACGGAAAAATATCCGCATGTCACCTTCTTCCTGAATGGCGGCAAGGAAGAGCCGGAGGTCGGCGAAGACCGCTTCATGCCGAAATCCCCGAAGGTTGCGACCTACGATCTGCAGCCGGAGATGAGCGCGCCGGAAGTGACGGAAAAATTCGTTGAGGCAATCGGCAAGGGTTACGATCTGATCGTCACCAATTACGCCAACCCCGATATGGTCGGCCATACCGGCGATCTGCAGGCCGCAATCAAGGCCTGTGAAGCCGTGGATCGTGGGCTTGGTGCGGTCGTTGCCGCCCTCGAAAAAGTGGGTGGCGCTATGCTTGTCATTGCCGACCACGGCAATTGCGAAACCATGGTCGACCCGGTGACCGGTGGCCCGCATACGGCGCACACCACCAATCCGGTGCCGGTGATCCTTTTCGGTGGCCCGGAAGGTGCGAAGCTGCATGACGGCATTCTCGCCGATGTCGCCCCCACCCTGCTGCAACTGATGAATGTGCCGCTGCCGCCCGAAATGACAGGCAAAAGCCTCATCGACCTCTAATCACACGCAGTCGCGCGGGAGCGTTCCAGCCCCGCGCGACGGCCCGTTCCCCGCGCGCCGAACCAGCGTTTGCATTATGGCTGCTTTGCGTAGAGGCGGTCGTGGACCAGCATGCCGGCAATCATGGCGCTGACGAAAAGAACGACCGGCACAAGCCCGAGGGCGAGAGCCGATAGTGCCGGGCCGGGGCAGAAACCGGCAAGCCCCCAACCGACGCCGAAAATGGCCGAGCCTGTTATGAGCGGCCGGTCGATGCGGGTTTTTACTGGAAGGCTGAAATCCTCTGCGAGGACCGGTTTGGCGAGACGTCGGCTGAGCAGCACACCCGGCACGGCGACCATCACGGCACCGCCGAGAACGAACATCAGGCTCGGGTCCCAATGGCCGCTCGCCACGTCGAGAAAACCGGAAACACGGGCCGGATCGACCATGCCGGAGAGCGAGAGGCCGAAGCCGAACAGCGCTCCGGCGGCCAATGCCAGGACAACACGCGCCACGGCCGGATTTTTCATGACAGGGCTCCCACTATCGTCGCGACGCAAATGCCGGTGATCAGGAAGGTGGCGGTCGCGGCGATGGAGCGCCGGGAAAATCGCGCCAGCCCCATGATGCCATGGCCGGACGTGCAGCCGGAGCCCATGCGTGTGCCAAAACCCACCAGCAGGCCGGCAATGAGGATGAGCGGCCATGGTGAAACTATGGTGACGGCAGGCAGCCGGCCGAATGCGGCGGCGTGGATATAAGGCCCGGCCAGCAAGCCGGCGACGAAGGCGAGATCGGCAAGACGCCGCTCCCTGCCGAGCATTTTTCCCATTATCCCGCTGATGCCGGCAATGCGGCCGTTGAAAAGAAACAGCAGAATGCTGGCAAGACCGAGCAGCATGCCGCCGAAAAGAGAGGGCCAATAGGGGCTCACGGGGTCTCCTCCTCCGGCGCGCAGAATATGGTGTAAAGGGCCTCTATCAGTTGCGCCGCTTTCGCTTCGCTCAGTTGGTAGAAGATTTGCTTGGCGTCGCGCCGGGTTTCGACCACACCGGCTTCCCGCAGGACGCCCAGCTGCTGGGAAAGCGTCGGCTGGCGAATATCCAGCTTGACCTCCAGCTCGCCGACGGAAAATTCCCCCTGCGCCAGCGTGCAGGCGAGCATCAGCCGCGCAGGATGGGCAAGCGTCTTCAGAAGCAGCGCGACCTCGACAGCCCGCTCTTCCATGGCGGGGAGAGGGATTTCTGCAATATGCCGGGGCTTTTCCAGCGCGTTTTCCTTTACCATATGCTGCCCTCCAGCACGTCGAGCGGGAATTTCAGGTAACGTTTGCCATTCGCTTCCGGCTCCGGCAGGCGGCCGCCGCGAATATTGACCTGCAGGGCGTGGAGAATGAGCTTCGGCATCGGCAATGTGCGATCCCGCGCTTCCCTGAGGCGGATGAAGCCCTCCTCCGTCATGCCGGCAAGATGCGGATTGCTGCGTTTCTGTTCGCCGACCGTGGTTTCCCATTTAGGCGCGCGGCCGCCGGGCTGATAATCGTGGCCGGTGAAAAGCCGTGTTTCGTCGGGAAGGGCGAGAATGTCCTGGATCGACGCCCAGAGTTCCCTGGCGCTACCGCCGGGGAAATCGGCGCGCGCGGTGCCGGAATCGGGCATGAAAAGCGTATCGTGCACAAAGGCGGCATCACCCACCACATAGGTCACGGAAGCGAGCGTGTGGCCGGGCGAAAACAGCACGCGCGCTTCAAGGGAGCCGATATTGAACCTGTCGCCCGCCTCGAACAGCCGGTCCCATTGCGAGCCGTCGGTTTTGAAATCCGGCCAGTTATATTTCTCCTGCCAGAGCTTCTGTACGCCGGTGACTTTCGCGCCGATCGCCGTCTGCGCGCCGGTCTTCTGCTTCAGATAATGGGCGGCGGAAAAATGGTCGGCATGCGGATGGGTATCGAGAATCCATTCCACCGACAGACCCTGGCTCTCTACATAGTCCAGAATGGCGTCGGCATTCATCGTTCCGGTCGCGCCGGATTTCTCATCGAAATCACAGACCGGGTCGATAATGGCGCAGCGCCCGGTGGAGGGATCGGACACGACATATTGCACGCTCCATGTGCGCGGATCGAAGAATGCCTTGACGTGCGGAACCGCCGCAGCGCGCCTGTCCAGCCAGCGGGTGGCGCCGGAAAGGTCAAAGCCATGCGCCTTGCCGAAAACCTCGATATCGTCTCTTTCGATGCGCCCATCCAGCGCTTCCCCGAGAACATGAAGCGTGAGCGCGCGGGCGCCGCCCTTGCAATGGGCAAAAACAGGGCCTTCCGCTTCCGCCATTTTCTGCTGGAAGGCGCGGATATCGGCTTCGGTAATAGTAGGGCCGCTTACCGGGATGAAACCATAATCCATGCCCGCCGCGCTGGCGGCGCTTTTTTCCTGCGCATTGCCCGGCTGGCCGGGCTCTTCAGCATCAGGCCGGGCGTTGATGATGCTTTTATAACCCTGGGCGGAGAGCGATGGGAAATCGGCGATCATCGGCTGGCCCGCAACTGTCAGACGCTCGTTGATCTTCACGGCATTCATCGGCACCTCCTGTTGTAATAATTTAATATATATTATTATATAATGTATATTGTATGTTTGCAAGGGCGCGGACTGCCCTCGTTTCCGAATGTCTCCTGCCGTATTTTCAGGAAAGGTTCGGAAGGAAATCCTAGACACGGGATTTCTTCGTTTTGTGACGGGTGGGCGGAGATTGCCTGTATCGGACATGCAAAAACATGCCTTGCGCCCGAAATATTGGGGCACAAGGCATGTTCGCGAAAACCGGTTCGAATTCAGGCTCGCTTCAGACGGCGAGCCTGCGGCGTGTCGCCTTCCAGCCAAGACAGATGGCTGCAACAAGCAGAACCGTCTGGGCGACCACGAAGGGTGGCTCATTGCCGTTCGGCGCCAGGTTGTTGAGTGTTTCGACCTTGAGAAAAGCCTGAACGATCAACACGAACATATTGAGATAAAGGCTGATCGTGGCGGTGATCGTATAAATGATGCGCGCCCTGCCATTCAGACCGTATCCATAAAGCGCAACCAGTGCGATAGCCAGAACGAGGGTAGAAATGATGCCGACGCCGAGTGCCGGTGTGAAATTTCCGATTGGAAACAGGAAGCCGGTAAGTGTGGTGGCGAGCGTGGTGACGAGGAAAATCGCCATCATGCGGGGCATCCACCGCCCCGCCGCATAAGCGGGCAGGGCGATCAGTCCGGTGGCAATGCCGATGAAGCTTAAGCCCACATGCAATGCCGTGAATTGGGGAATTGTCAGTCCGAGGATCATGATACGTCTCCCTCTATTCGGTTTTGGCTGCACGATACCGGATGGCGGCAAGTGCATGCGACAGATTGGGCCTTAACGCCGCGCGCGCCGCAAGGAAATTTTCAAGATCGGCCGTATCCGGCAGGGAAGGAATGGTCAGCGCTTCGCCGAGGTCTAGACCGGCAAGGGCCGCATCCACCATGTCGTAAACATCCATCACCATGGCGGCCGGAATGGCATCGAGCCGTTCCTCTTCCCAGATCGCCGTGCGGGTGATGCCCGGCAGGACGGCCTGAACCCGCACGCCGGAGGGTGAAAGCTGCGCCTGCAGCGCCTCGGTGAAGGCAAGCACGAAGGCCTTGGTGGCCGGGTAGACGGCGGTGAACGCCGCCGGCATCAAAGCTGTGACCGGGGTGATGTTGATGATCGTGCCCCTGCCATCGGCGGCAAGGCGCGGTGCGATGGCTGCCGCGAGCCGGGTGACGGCAAGAATGTTGAGGTTGATCATCGTCGTCACATAGGCCGGGTCCAGCGCCGTGATTGCGCCCTCGCCGGCAATGCCGGCATTGTTGACGAGGCCGGTAATCCGCCGGTCCTCACGCAACCGCGCCTCCACCTTTTCGAGGTCTTCCGCCCTGGAAAGATCGGCGGAGAGAACCTCGACTGCGATATGATGATCCTTTTCCAGCTGTGCGGCGAGCGCCTTCAGCTTTTCGGCGCGCCGCGCCACGAGAATGAGATCATGGCCGCGTTTTGCCAGACGTTCGGCATAGACCGCGCCGATGCCGTCGGATGCGCCGGTGATGAGAAATGTATTCCGTGTCATGTCCGTGTCTCCTTTGTGCGGCGGTTTCAGGCGTTGATGAAGGCGAGAAGGTCGGCGTTGAACCGGTCCTGATGGGTCTGCGTCAGGCCATGGTCGGCGCCTTCATAGATTTTGAGGACCGCGTGTTTGACGATTTTGACCGTGGAAAGCGCGGATGCGCCGACCGGCACGATCTGGTCGTCATCGCCGTGCAGAACCAGCGTCGGTTTGTCGAAGGCCTTCAGGTCCTGATGGAAATCGCTTTCCGAAAAGGCGCGAATACTGTCGAGCTGACCTTTCAGGCCGCCCATCATGCCCTGCCGCCAGAATTCCTCGCGGATGCCTTCGGATATCACGGCGCCTTCGCGGTTGTAGCCGTAAAAGGGAATGGTCAGATCCTTGAAGAACTGGCTGCGATTGTCATAGGTGCCCTTGCGGATACCGTCAAAAACATCGATCGGCAGGCCGATGGCATTGCTTTCCGTCTTCAGCATCAGCGGCGGCACCGCGCCGATGAGGGCGATTTTCGCGACGCGGGCCGTGCCATGGCGGCCGATATAACGCGTCACCTCGCCGCCGCCGGTGGAATGGCCGACCAGAATGATGTCGTGAAGATCGAGCTGTTCGATCAGCTCGGCCAGATCGTCGGCATATTGATCCATGGTATTGTTATGCCAGACCTGATCGGAGCGGCCGTGGCTGCGCCGGTCATGGGCGATGGTGCGGAAACCGTTGTTAGCGAAGAACACCATCTGCGCATCCCATGTATCGGCGCTGAGCGGCCAGCCATGGGAGAAGATGATGGGCTGGCCGTCTTTGCGGCCCCAGTCCTTGTAGAAAATATGCGTTCCGTCTCTGGTGGTGATCGTTGTCATGGCTCTCTCTCCTGTTGCAGGGAGCTTGCTTGCGTCCCGTGGGAATAGAGATACTCTGGAGGCCGCCGGGGCTGGATTGGCGCTTCTGACAGAAAACGAGCCGAAACTGACAAAACGGGGTGTGGGGCGCATGGCAGGTGTAACGGGAAGCGCGCTGGAAGTGGGGTTGGTCCTCTATCGGGACTGTCAGATCGCCATGGTGCATGGCATCACCGATCTTTTCGCCATCGCGTCGGTATTTTCACAGGATCGCGGCGGGCCTAAATTGCGGGTCAGCCACTGGAGCATGGGCGAAGGCGGTGAATTTTCCCGCTGTCATGACACCGAGCCCGGCGGGCCGGGGCATCCCGATATCTTCGTTGTGCCGGGCCGGTTGACCGGGCCGGCCGAAATCGCGGAAGCCGAGCCTTACGCCCGCTGGCTGCTGGATCGCCATGCGCAGGGGGCGACGCTCGCCGCCAGTTGCGGCGGTTCCTTCATTGTCGCCGCGACGGGTCTTTTGTCCGGTCGCCCGGCCACTACCCACTGGTTGTTTGCCGAGCGGTTCCGCGAACGTTTTCCCGATATCCGGCTGGAGATCGACAAGATCGTCATCGAGGATGGCGATATCATCACGGCTGGCGGGTTGATGGCGTGGACCGATCTTGGCCTGCGCATCGTCGACCGACTGCTCGGACCTTCGGTGATGATCGAGACCGGAAAGTTCCTGCTGATCGATCCTTCGGGGCGCGAACAGCGTCATTATAGCAGCTTTGCTCCAAGGCTGACGCATGGCGATGAGCCGATCCTGAAGGTGCAGCACTGGCTGCAGGCCCGCGCCGGGCGGGCGACGAGCGTTACCGACATGGCCGGCCATGCCGGGCTGGAGGAGCGGACCTTCCTGCGCCGCTTCAAGGCGGCCACCGGCATGAAGCCCATCGAATATGTTCAGCATCTGCGGGTCGGCAAGGCGCGGGAATTGCTGGAATTCACCCGCCGTTCGGTCGATCAGATCGCCTGGTCGGTGGGCTATGAGGATTCAGCCGCCTTTCGCCGGGTGTTTCACCGTATTCTTGGCCTCTCACCGGGTGAATATAGGAGCCGCTTTTCCAGCAGTTCGGCCATGGCTGCAGCGTGAGGGCGGCCATTCGTCCCGGTGGTGCGCAGGCCCGGCCCTTGCAATGTAGCGGACGTTTGCTAACATGCCAGACAAGTTTAAAACAGGTGGGCCGGAATGGACGTTGAGAGCAGCACGAAGCAGGGGGTATCGCTCGCGGCGAAAATCAGTTCGGCATTACGGCGGGATCTGTCGGAGGGTGTGTTCCGCCCCGGCGACCGTCTTCCAAGCGAAAGCGAACTGACGCGTGAATATTCCGTCAGCCGAACCGTGGTGCGCGAGGCCATCGCCATTCTGCGCGCCGATGGCCTTGTTGAAGCGCGCAAGGGCGCGGGTGTTTTTGCTGTCGAAGTAAAACCGGCCAAGGAGCTGCCCTTTAACGATCTGGCCGTCGGGCGAATTTCCTCGGTGATCGAATTACTGGAATTGCGCACCGTTTTCGAGGTCGAATCCGCCGGGCTTGCGGCATCGCGCCGTTCCGCCGTGCAGGTGGAGGCGATTGTGGATGCGCATCGGCGCGTTGGTGATTGTCTCGCCGCCGGCCTGCCGACGCGGGACGCCGATTTCGAGTTCCATCTGGCCATTGCACAGGCGACGCAGAACAGGCGGTTTCCAGAGTTTCTTCAGCTCATTCGCTCCGGCATCATTCCCCGCGGCGAATTGCAGGGTGCGGCGCCCGGGTCGCGTCCGAAGGACTACAACCTGCATCTCCAGGAGGAGCATGCGAAGATCGTTGACGCCATCATCGAAGGCGATGCCGATGCCGCCCGCCAATATATGGCGGCGCATCTGCGCGGCAGCCTTGAGCGCTACAAGGTGCTTCTGCGCTCCCGCACAGCGGTGGAGTGATCCCGACCATATATCAATGGTTTACGCAGTTGCCCGCCGATAGAAGGCCAGCCCAATCCCAATGCAACCGCGCCGACCAGGATGAAACCCGAGAGAGCAGCGCCGGCCATGCCGATCATGGCGCGGCGTATTCCGAATCTCCAGCCATTGGCAAGCGCCAGCAAAGGGTGGGGCCGGGTGTTGCAATTCCGATAATGGCGGCCACGGCAAATGCCAGAAGCGTCATGTCAGCCATATTTTCCTCCCCCTGAAGTACGCACCTTATTGGTATCATAGCCAGGGACAGGTATCGGCGCATTCCGCAAGGCCGAGAATACAGGCTTTTGCGGTTGCGGCAACGCAGGCCCTTTTCCCCAAAAAAACGAAAGCGGGGTGAGTCCCGTCCGAAATTCCACCCCGGACACATATTTCGGAACCTCGTCCAATACGGATTTCGCTGGCATGCGCTTGACAGTCTCCAACACCTGTGACAACTTGCCGATAGTTGTCAGACAGGATTGCGCCCTGGTCACTTGCGCGGTCGATCTCTGGCAAGGGAGGAATCATGTCAAAAAGACGCCTTTCGCTATATGGCCTGTCCGGCCACATCGGAAGTATTGCGGTTACGCTGCTTGGATTGCTGCTGCTGACCTTTTTTATCGGCCGCCTGATGCCCGCCGATCCCGTGCGGGCGATCGTAGGCGAGGATGCGACGCGCGAAACCTATGAACAGGTCTATCACGCGCTCGGTTTCGACCGTCCGCTGTGGCAACAGTTCTTCTATTATCTGGGAGACGTGTTCACCGGCGATTTCGGAACCTCGATCCGCACCGGGCGTCCGGTCATCGAAGACATCATCAGGGTCATGCCGGCGACGATGGAGCTGGCGACCTTCGCGATCCTGATCGGCGCCGGCCTCGGCATTCCCATGGGCGTTTATGCCGCCGTCAATAAAGACCGCTGGCAGGATCATCTGGTGCGGGTGCTCAGCCTGTTCGGCCATTCCATGCCGATCTTCTGGACTGGCATGATCGCGCTGATCGTTTTTTACGCCCATCTCGGCCTTGTCGGCGGCGGTGGACGCATGGACCAGTTCTATATCGGTCTGGTCGAGGAGCGGACGGGCTTTCTGCTCATCGACAGCCTGCTTGCGGGCGATATGGAGGTCTTCTGGTCGGCCATCAACCACCTCATCCTTCCCGCCGCTTTGCTCGGTTATTCCTCCTCGGCCTATATCACCCGCATGACGCGCAGCTTCATGCTGGACCAGCTGGGCCAGGAATATGTGACGACCGCTCGCGTTAAAGGCCTGTCGCAGCGGCAGACGGTGTGGCTGCATGCTTTCGGTAATATCCGCGTGCAGCTCGTCACCATCATTGCGCTTGCTTACGGCTCGCTGCTGGAAGGGGCGGTTCTCATCGAGACCGTCTTCGCCTGGCCGGGTTTCGGGCAATATCTCACCAGCAATCTTATTATCGGCGACATGAATGCCGTGATGACCTGCGTGCTTATCGTTGGCGTCATCTTTATCGGGCTCAATCTCCTGTCCGACATTCTCTACCGCTTTTTCGATCCGAGGACCCGCTGATGACGGCCCGTACAGAAACCTCCTTCCGCCTTCCGGTGCCCTTGAATGCGCTGAAGAACATCGTGGTTTTCCTCCTGAAAAGCCCGACATCGGCCTTCGGTTTGGCTGTGCTGCTGCTTCTGGTCATCGCTGCGATTTTCGCGCCCTGGCTTGCGACGCATGACCCCTACGCGCAGGATCTCGCCAATACGCTGAAGGCTCCGGGTAATGGCCACGTCTTCGGCACGGACGAGTTGGGGCGCGATATCTACAGCCGCCTTCTCTGGGGCGCACGCATCACACTCACCATCATCTCGCTGGTCTCGATCATCGTCGGTCCCGTTGGCCTTCTGGTCGGCACGGCCTCCGGTTATCTCGGCGGCAAGTTCGATACGGTGATGATGCGCATCACGGATATCTTCCTGTCCTTCCCGAGCCTCATCCTGTCGCTCGCCTTCGTCGCAGCGCTCGGCCCGAGCCTCAACAATGCGATCATCGCCATTGCACTCACCTCCTGGCCGCCGATTGCGCGCCTTGCCCGCGCCGAAGCCATGACTTTTCGCAAGGCGGATTATATTGCCGCCGCGCGGCTTCAGGGCGCATCGACGCTGCGCATCATCGTCAAGTCGATCATGCCCATGTGCCTGCCCTCGGTCCTCATCCGCCTGACGCTAAACATGGCGACCGTCATCCTCACCGCCGCCGGCCTCGGCTTCCTCGGCCTCGGCGCGCAACCGCCGCTGCCGGAATGGGGGGCGATGATCGCCACCGGCCGGCGTTACATGCTGGATAGCTGGTGGCTCGTCACCTTCCCCGGCATTGCGATCCTCTCCGTCAGCCTCGCCTTCAATCTCCTCGGCGACGGCCTGCGGGATGCGCTCGATCCGAAGCAGATGAACCGGAGATAGGGCCATGGAAAAACCAATCCTCGACGTCGAAAATCTCCGTATCCGTTATGGCGGCTCGCCGACTGAGGCGGTGCGCGGCATCTCCTTCACCCTTGGCCGGGAACGGCTCGGCATCGTCGGTGAAAGCGGCTCGGGCAAATCCACCGTCGGTCGCGCCCTGCTGCGCCTCCTGCCGTCGGCGACGATCACCGCCGACAGGCTGGATTTCGATGGTCTCGATCTTCTCTCGCTTGATGAGAAGGAGATGTTGAAGGTTCGCGGCCGGCGCATGTCGATGATCCTTCAGGATCCGAAATTCTCCCTCAACCCCATCCGCCGGGTCGGCGACCAGGTGACGGAGACTTATCTGCGCCACTTCAAGGCTTCGAAAGCCGAGGCCCGGGAAAAGGCGCTGGCCATGCTCGATGCGGTGAAAATCCGCGATGCCGCCCGTGTTTACGAACAATATCCGCATGAGATTTCCGGCGGCATGGGCCAGCGTGTCATGATCGCCATGATGCTGCTTGCCGATCCCGATCTCGTCATCGCCGATGAGCCGACCTCGGCGCTCGATGTGACGGTGCGGCTGCAGGTGCTGAATATTCTCGACGGTCTCGTGCGTGATCGCGGCATCGGCCTCATCATGATCAGCCACGACCTTAATCTCGTGCGGAATTTCTGCGACCGTGTGCTCATCATGTATTCCGGCCGGGTGGTGGAAACGCTCGCCGCACGCGATCTCGATCAGGCGCAGCACCCCTATACGCGCGGCCTGCTGGCGGCGCAGCCGCGTATCGGCGGCTCGCGTGCGCCGCTTGCGGTGCTCGATCGCCGCCCCGAATGGCTGGAGGAGAACGTATAATGGCCGTTTCCGTTGAAACTCGCGATCTCTCCATCACCTTCGGCAGCGGCCATACGGCGCTGAAAGTGCTGCCTTCCGTATCCTTCCGCGTCGAGCCGGGCGAGTGCTTCGGGCTGGTCGGCGAAAGCGGATCGGGCAAATCCACCGTGCTTCGCTGCGTCTCCATGCTCAACGATTTCTGGACCGGCGATATCCTCATCGACGGCAGGTCGGTGCGCGATATGCCGCTGATCGAGCGGTGCCGCATGCTGCAAATGGTGTTTCAGGACCCCTACGGATCGCTGCATCCGCGCCAGTCCGTGCGCACCGTGCTTTCGGAATCGCTTGCGATCCATAAGCTCGGCGACCGGGAAGAGCGGATGCGCAAGGTCATCACGGATGTCGGACTGCCCATCTCTTTCCTCGACCGCTTCCCGCATCAGCTTTCCGGTGGCCAGCGGCAGCGCGTGGCGATTGCCCGGGCGCTGATCCTCGAACCGTCGCTGCTGCTGCTAGACGAGCCGACGTCTGCGCTCGATGTCTCGGTGCAGGCGGAAATCCTCAATCTCCTCCAGCGCCTGCGGGAAGAGCGTGGCTTCACCTATATCATGGTGACTCACGATCTCGCCGTCGTCGATCACATGTGCGACCGCTTCGCGGTGATGCTGCGTGGTGAAATCACCGAAATTCTGCCGCGCGAGGCTATCGCCGGCAATGGCGCGACGCATCCCTATGCGCGCGAACTGATCGGCGCCTCGCTGGAATATGAAGGCGCGTGACGGCTCCAAGACCGTGACCGTCCTCCTCCGGGACGTCACGGATAATAACATCCTCCTTCCTTGCCCGGCCTCCCTGCCGGGCATTTTTTTGGAATGGCTACGGCGGGGATGGCGGGCCGCCAATTACGCATAGGCTACTGACATAGTGCGAGACCCGCCTTCCGTCATGCCGGACTAGATCCGGCATCCAGCCACGGCGCGTCTGCGCCGTGAGAGGAGTCTTACGCGATCAAGGACTTGATCGCACTAGACCCCGGATCTAGTCCGGGGTGACGGAGTGAGGAGGCTTCGCTTGCGCCTGACACATTGGCTAAGTGGGGCTTTGTTACAGCAAAAAGGCGCGGTGTTAGCCGCGCCTTTTCCTGAGTAACCGCTGTGTCGGCGAATTACCGCTCCTTGCTCACCTCTTCAAACCGCGAAAGCCAGGGGCTGACGATCATGCCCTTGACGTCACTGCGGAAGGCGGCGGTGTCGATGACTTCGGAGAAGGGCTGAATGGACATGACGATCTCGTCCATATAGCCCTGCAGCTCCTCATAAAGCTTCGTCTGTTTCGCCGCGTCGCGCTCGACAAGCGCTGCCTCGATCATCTTGTTCAGCTTCTCATCGAAGAAGCTGGTGCGCCAGCTCTGGTAATTGGTGAGCTTGGCATCATCGGCATTGTTGGGATTATAGGCGATGGAGCGCAGGTTGTTGTCCGGGTGCGGCTGCTGGCCGCCGCCGCCGCGGCCGAGCAGCAGTTCGAAATTCCGCTCGCGCATGGCGCCATAGATCTGGTCGCCGGAGCCGCTGATCAGCTCGGCTTGAATGCCGGCCTGCGCCAGCGTGTTCTGGATCGCCGTTGCCGCCTTCATGAAGGGGTCTTCCGAAAGCACGCGCAGCGTGGTCTTGAAACCGTTAGGATAACCGGCCTCGGCCAGAAGCGCCTTGGCTTTTTCGATGTCGAGCTTGTAGCCCTGATCCGGCAGCGTGCCCATGACGCCAGTGCTGAGGTAGCGCTGATGCAGCTTGCCGTAATAGGGCATGACCGCCTTGTCGAGACCGTCGTAGTCGATCAGGTAGCGCAGGGCCTCGCGCACCTTCTTGTTGGCGAAGCGCTCATCCTTCATCGAAACGCTGAGGTAATAAAAACCGGAGCCGGGTGTGGATTCGATGGTGACGGCCTTGTCGGCCTCAAGCGATTTGAGGTCCGGGGCCTGAAGGGAATAGGCAACGTCGATATCGCCTTTTTCCAGCATCAGCCGCTGCGATTGCGATTCCGGCAGATGGCGCATCAGGATGCGCTTCATTTTTGCCTTCTCACCCCAATAATCGTCGTTGCGGGTGAGGATGATATATTCGTTGGATTTCCACTGCGTCAGCTTGAAGGGGCCGGAGCCGGCGGAATTCAGCGTCAGCCATGCGCCGCCCAGATCGCCGTCCTTCTCGTTCTCAAGCGCCGTCTTGCTGTCGATGATCGAGCCGGGGCCGTTCTGCGCAAGGATCATCAGCAGAAGGTTGGGATCGTCGGGCTTCGGGATATTCAGCACGAAGGTCTGGTCGTTTTCGGCAACGAAGAGCTTGTCGGCCTCTTCCAGCTTGAAGCCGCGGGTTTTCAGGAAGGAGGATTGCGCCAGGTTGCGGGCAAGCAGCCGCTTTAGGCTCCACGCCACGTCCTTTGCCGTCACGGCATTGCCGGAAGCGAATTTGGCATCGGCGCGCAGATGGAAACGAATGGATTTCCGGTCTTCGGCAATCTCCCAGCGTTCGGCAATGCGAGGCTGAACGCTGCGATCTTTCGGGGAAAGCACGACCAGCGTGTCATAGACATTGTTCAGCACCTGCACGGTCTCGCGGCCGGTAATGGCGGCGGGATCGAGGGTGAGGATATTGCTCATGGTCGTGGCGACGATGAGCTGGTCCTTCGGCGTTTCGGCAAAGGCGCTGAGCGGCATGGCGCCGATCAGCAGGGCGCCAAGTGCTGCGGTTGCAAGAAAATGTTTCATCTTTCCTCCCAATACGGCCGGTTCATACGGCCTTTCCACGTTTTGATCCACACGCCCGGTTCCTCCTCGGGCGTCGCAGGATCAGCCAAGAATCTCTCTGACCGGAGCTGCTAGCGCCCGGCCGATTGCCGCCGTTGCCGGCGCGTCCAGATGCACGCCATCCACCGGTGAGGCGCTGGCAACCGACCCGGCATCGAAAAAGGCATGTCCAAGTTCGGCGGCGAGTTTGCGGTAAAGCGGCGCAAGCCTGAGCGATTGCCCGATGTCCCGCCCACCCGCGGGCTCTCCGCCGGGGCCCGCGACGCAGGGCGGCGGGGAGACGATCAGCAGTTTTGGAACGGCCTCACGCGGTTTGTAAATGAAGGTCTCGACAATCTGCGCCAGCCGCCGCATGCCGGAAACAGCGGCTTCCGCACGCCCGCCATGCACCGGTTTGATATCGTTGGTGCCGAGCATGACGATGACGAGATCGAGTGGCATGTGGCAGGACAACGCGACTTCAAGCGCCCGCGCGCCATTGCGGCAGGCCGGGCCGGCATGGTCATCGTAGCAGGTGGTGCGCCCGCCAAGCCCTTCCGGATGAACCTTCGCCTTTCCGGAAAGCTCCGCCTCCAGCACCTCCGGCCAGCGGTGTTCGGCGGGGTGCCGCAGACCCGTTGCCGGGTCCGCGCCCCAGGTGAGGCTGTCTCCGAAGGCGAGCACCGTTTTCATCGCCCCTTACCTCACCCGATTGTTGTCGATGAAGGTAAAATCGATGTCCTCGCCAAGGCCCGGCCGGTCAGGGACATGCACGAAGCCGTCGCGATCCATCGGGTCCGACAGCGATTTCAGATAATCGTGGCCGTCATCATATTCGAGGAAGGGGTGCAACAGGCCGCGCTCATACCAGCGGCAATTCTTGGTGGCGGCGACAACATGAAGGTTCATGGCGGTATTGCCATGCACCTCGCATTCCATGCCGAAGGCTTCAGCCAGATGCATGGTCTTCAGCGCCGGGGTGATGCCGCCGACATCGTTGACGCCGGTGCGCAGAATATCGCAGGCGCCGGATTTGATCCATTCGGCCCGGTGCCAGTGCTTGCCGGCCGCACTTTCGGGGCCGACGACCGGGATATCGAGATTGTCGGAAAGCCATTTGTAGGAGGACAGAGATTGCTCATCCATCGGCTCTTCGATCCAGTCGAAGCCGAGTTTTTCGAGGCCACGCCCAAGCGCCAGCGCATCGGTGCGGGAATACCAGTGGAAGGCGTCGATCATCAGGCGAATATCGGGGCCGACCGCCTCGCGCACGGCCGCGCAGGCCTTGAGGTCCATCTTCACATCCGGCGCCCAGCTGACCGGGGGCATCCATGTGTGCAGCTTGATGCCCTTATAGCCGCGCTTAACGAGTGTTTCGGCAAAGCGGCCGTAATCTTCCGGAGTCGCCAGCCCGCCTTCAAGCTCGTCGCCGCACATGATGGAGCCATAGGCCAGCACTTTGTCGCGATAACCGCCGATCAACTTGTATACAGGTTGGTTGAGCGAGCGGCCGGCAAGGTCCCAAAGCGCGCAGTCCACCACCGCCAATGTGCGGTCGGTCAGCTGCGCGGCCGAACCACGCTGCCAATGGGCAAGGTCCTGCCACAGTCGTTCCCGGTCGCGATGGTCCTCGCCGATCAGGACTTTCTTGACGAATTTTTCGATGACATGCGGGCGAACGATCTCCGGCGCGGTGAAGGAGTGGCCTTCCTGTCCATCTTCCGTGCGGATGGTCAGCATGGCCTGTTCCACCTGATGCGCCGGCCCCGGATGCGCGTGACCGGCGCTGTCCGAGTGGCGACGGGTCGTCGTGCGGAAAACACGGACCTCGACGTCGGTGATGATCATAATTCCTCCCTCATGCAGGTATGGCAGCGTTTGTGATTGCTGCAATGTCATACATGTATGTGTTATTTGTCAACATGTATGATAATCTGTATTACATGTTGGTGCGGAAAATCAAGGCCATTTGCGCATCGTGTTGCACAGCTCTTCAATGTGAGAGGGCGACTGAGGGATATCTTGCCATTCGGAGAAGAAGGTCCAGCGGGAGGCGTGAGCGCGGCCTATTCCAAAGGAGGGGTGGTAATCCATAATTTTAGTAGACTATTGAATCGCGCAATGATCTTTCAACAAAGGCCGGGACTATAAACGAACATGCCGTGCCAGCCGTGCCTGTCATCATGCATTCTACATGGGTATGCGCCGCATTGAACGGCTGTCCGGAACGGGGATGGCTGCATCTGCGCTGCTGAGCTTCAACAGTCATTTCCGGATGTACAGCCATGCCTCTTTCCCATATCTCCCAATTTGCCTTTCTCGTTCCCGGCAATTATCAGGACGACGATCCGGCACGAGGGCTGGAAGAAACCCTGCGGCTTTTCGAAACCGGAGAGGCGCTGGGTTATCACAGCGCCTGGGTTCGCCAGCGCCATCTGGAACGGGGCGTGTCATCGGCGGCGACTTTCCTCGCGGCGGCATCGCAGCGCACGAAACGGATCGGCCTCGGCACCGCCGTCATTCAGCTTGGTTACGAAAATCCCTTCAGGCTGGCGGAAGATCTGGCCACCGTGGATGTCCTGTCGCGCGGGCGGTTGAATGTCGGGGTTTCGGTGGGCGCGCCACCCTTCGCCCATCTTATTTCGGATTATGTCGATACGGTTCCCGATGCCGATTACAGCCATGCCCGCGCCGAAAAGCTGGCAAGGGCCCTGCGGTCGGAACCGCTATCCAGCGAGACGGAAGCGGGTAATGCGGCCGGCGCGCAGGTGCCGCGCCTGCGTCCAGTCGCCAGGGGGCTGACGGACCGGCTATGGTATGGCGGTGGATCGCAGAATTCCGCGCTTTGGGCGGGGAAGGCAGGCTTCAATCTTCTGACGGGCAATATCGTCAGCGGCGAAAATACCGATGATTTTCTGACCGCGCAGGCGGCGCTGGTCAGCCGCTTCCGGCAGGAATGGGCGCATGAGCGCCAGCCGCGTGTCGCTCTTGGCCGCGTGATCCTGCCGACCGATAGCGCGAGCCCCGCGACCCGCCGCCGTTACAAGGAATTCGCCGCCGAGCGTGACAAGCGCACGACCACGCCGCATGGCGCGCGCCGCACGCTTTTCCTGCCCGATATCGTTGGAACGACGGACGAAATTCTGGAGAGACTGTCGCGCGATCCCGTTCTGCCGCACGTCTCGGAATTCCGCCTCGAACTGCCCTATGAATTCCAGCCGGAAGATTATCGCCAGATCGTCACGGATTTCGCCTCCGTCCTGCCGCAGCTCTCAGGCGGGCAGCCGGTTTTGAAAGTGGCGACGGGCCAATAATATGTTCCGTTCCCGCCATTCCCGCCTCATGCGGGAGGGGCGGGAGATCGACATTTGCGATAGCGCCACCGCTGCTATTCAATCTGGATAAGGCAGGCCATAGCGGTCGCGGATCGTCGCGCCTTCATATTGGCGCGGGTAAACACCCCGATCCTGAAGCACCGGCACGACCTTTTCGACGAATTCAGCAATGTCGTCGGGTGCTCGCGGCGGCTGCAGGGTGTAACCACCCGGCCTGCTGGGTCTCGTCACGGCTGAAAAGGATGGCGGCTGGGGCGAGGGCATGGAAACGGCACATGCCGTCATTACGGCCATTGCAAAAGGCGATCCGTCGACCGCCCTCATCCTTGCCATGCATTACAGCGTTCATGCCGCGATACGGCGCGGCAAGTGGCCGGCAGCACTTGCGGCAAGGGTACTGGCCGCCAATAGCAGGGAACCGGCGCTCCTGAACAATGCGCAGGCGGAGCCGGGTGTCGGTTCGCCGGCCCATGGCGGCCTGCCGGAAACGACGGCGCGGATCGAGGGCGATTTCTGGGTAGTCAATGGCCGCAAGAGCTTCGTCACCGGCCTGCCGGGCCTGAAATGGGCGATCGTGCTTGCCGTGACGACGGAAGAGACGCCGCGCCTCATTCAGCTTCTTGTTCCTCTCGATGCGGCTGGCATCGCCCAGGAAAAAGCATGGGAGGCGACCGGCATGTATGCCACAGCCAGCCATGATCTGGTGCTGGAAGACGTGAAGGTGCCGCTTGCCGATATCGTCGCCGAGCAGCCGGCGGATGAGCCACTGCGGCGCGATGAAGCGGACGGGTATAATTTCTTCGTTCTGCTGGCCTCCGTCTATCACGGTGTCGCGCTTTCGGCGCGGGACGATTTGTTGCGCCATCTGAATGGCCATGTTCCGGCAAGCCTTGGCGCACCGCTGTCCTCCATCCCCCGCATTCAGGAAGGTCTCGGCCAGATCGAGGTGCTGCTGGCGGCGAACCGACGCCTCCTTCTCTCCGTCGCCCGCGATGTCGATGCGGGGGAGAGGGTGGGAACCGATGCACTGGCCGTTCGTCATGTGGTTATCGACAATGCCGTGGGGGTGACTGATCTGGCGCTGGAGCTTGGCGGCAATCGCGGCCTGCGCCGGGATTACGACCTTGAGCGCCATCACCGCGACGCCATAACGGCAAGGGCGCATGCGCCGCAGAGCCATATGATCCGAACGATTCTCGGTCGTCAGAGCATCAAGGCGGCGGGCGGCTGAAAGCAAAAGGGCGGCCCTGTCCGAGGTGGGCCGCCCATTTTCAGGTTACGCCCATCAATCCAGCAGCAGCGGCAGCAAGCTCTCGCCCTGCCGCTCGATTTCCTTGAGATAGGGCGTGTCGGAAAGCACGAAATGGCTGATGCCCAGCGCGCGGTATTTGCGCAGTGACGCGGCGACATCTTCCGCCGAGCCGACAAGCCATGTGGTTCCCGCCCCGCCGCCGCCGAATTTGCCCGGCGCGGTATAGAGATTGTCGTCCAGCACGTCGCTCTGACGGTGCAAATCCAGCAGGCGGCGCTGGCCGACCGCCACGGCCTGAAGATGGTCGTTCCAGCGTACGCCATTGTTTGCGGCCATCTCGGCAACTTTCGCTTCCGCATCGCGCCATGCCTCGGCTGTGGTTTCGCGTACCAGCGTGGTGATCCGCAGGCCGAATTGCAGCGGCGGCAGATCGCGGCCGAGCTTTTCGCTGAAGTGCCTCAGCCGCTCGATCCTTTCGCGCACGCCAGCGAGCGGTTCTCCCCAGAAAAGCTGCACATCGGCCTCGGTTGCGGCAACCTGCTCGGCTGCTTCGGAAGCGCCGCCGAAATAGAGTTTGGGATGCGGCCGGCCTTCGCGCACGGCGATGCGCGGCGAAACGGTGGAGTTCGTGACCCGGAAATGATCGCCATTAAAAGTGACGTTTTCCTCGGTCCAGAGCCGCCGCACCAGCCGCATGAATTCTTTCGTGCGGGCATAACGCTGCGCCTGATCGCCTTCTTCATCGCCATAGGCGGCAAGCTCATCCCTGCCGGAAACGATGTTGATCCGAACTCTACCGGCGGAAAGCTGGTCGAGCGTGGCGGCGGCGGATGCGAGGTTGGCCGGCTTCCAGTAGCCGGGACGGATAGCGATCAGCGGCTCGAATGTGGTGGTGCGGGCCGCAAGCGCCGCCGCCACCGTAAATGTATCCGGACGTCCCCAGCCGGTGCCGAGCAGCGCGCCTTTCCAGCCATGGGTTTCAAGCGCTTTGGCATGGCTCGTCAATGTATCGAGACTATTGTGGTTTTCGCTGACGGCGTCGCCCCGGTGGCCGGGTTTGACGTCATTGGGGATGTACCAGAGAAATTCGCTTGTGCTGATCACATTATCCGCCTGAATTTTCGTTTTATGGTGCGGTGGAATGGCCCTGCTGACGTTTGGCCTTCACCGCTTGTGTCTCCCGCGAGGCGCAAGCCTCCGCAGCTGCGAGAATGGCAAAGCGGCGGCGGCCCGGCGAAGCAGCGATGTTTCTTTTGTCATGCGGCGGAGGAAAAGCTTTCCGTCTGGAAAGACTATATTGCACATATTTTCTATATAAAAAATTTGAGGAAATGATTCCCTACGGACGAAATTATTCCCTCCCTGGAGAACGCATTTTCTGCATGATCTAAATTGGATGGATCGATTTTCCGCGAGGCTTCGAAAGGTGAGCAAGGCAATAGTCGACGGAAATCGCGAAATTCACCATGCTTGCGGCATACCGCCCACAACTCATGGAGCAGGCATGTGTACCACCTTGATTGTCCCTGGCCTGAATGGTTCGGATGAAGGACATTGGCAGCGGCACTGGTTGCTGGATGATCCCGACTCGAAGCTTGTCGATCAGGACAATTGGCAATGCCCGGTTCTCGCGGACTGGCTCGATCGTCTCGAGGCCGCGCTGGCGACAGTCGAAAGCGCTTATATCGTCGCCCACAGCCTCGGTTGCCTGCTGGTGGCGAATATGGCGTCTCGTCCCTCGGCCGCCAAGATAAAGGGCGCGCTTCTGGTCGCACCCGCCCATCTCGACCGCGTCGAGGCGATGCATCCATGTATCGTCCGGTTCGGCGCGTTTCCGCGGCAACCGCTTGCTTTTCCCAGCCTCGTCGTGGGCAGCATGAACGATCCCTATATGGATTGCGAAGAGTACGCGCGCAGTGCGAGCCTGTGGGGGAGCGATCTCATCAATCTCGGCGCCGTCGGACATATCAATATTGCCAGCGGCTACGGACGATGGCCTGAGGGTTATGCTCTTCTCGAACGGTTGAAGGCAGATGGCGCACCTGCAAAGGCGGTGGCCGGATCGAGGCTGCGCAGATTGACTGCCCTGGGCGACGCGCATTTTTGAGGAAATGACTGATCGTTCGGTTCCGTGCCCGATTATTGGCAGCCGGAAACGGATTTTTTCCCGCCGCCGCAACCTTAGTCCACATTTGCCGGCGATCCTCCAATTATAGAATAGTAATTTTATGGAAAATATTGACGATTTCGGACGGTCGCCTGAGGATAAGGGGAGTTGAGCAAAGGAGGCGCACATGCCGCAGGGACTTCATGCGTTTACTTTCGATCTGTTCGGTTTGACCCGGCGTCAGCCGCGGGAAGAGGAACAGGTCAGCCTTCATCCTCTGGATCATTCCGGACGCATCAGGCAGGAGAAAAGCGATCTCGAACTCGAACGGGAAGAGATCTGCGAAATGAACTTTGCGATGCTCGGCCTTTATCCGGTCTTCTGACTACCATCAGCGAGGGTTCCTTTTCCCTTTGCAGCGCGGTTCATCCGGGAGAGAAACTCTCCTCGCCGGATGGAAATTGGAACAAAATTTCTTAAACGCGCCGGGGAATTGGCTACCCTTTTATCATCAAGCGCATTGCCCAAGGGCAGATTGCAAAGGACCTGCCGATGAGCACATCCGATAAACCACTCGATTTTCTATGGTTCATACCTACCTCAGGCGATGGCAGCTATCTCGGCTCGGATGATCTTTCGCGTCCTGCCGATCCCGGCTATTTCCGGGAAATAGCCCAGGCTGCCGATCGGCTCGGTTATTCAGGCGTGCTCATCCCCACCGGTGTCGCCTGTGAAGAATCCTTCATCCTTGCGGCCAATCTCGCTGCCTATACCGAGAAGCTGAAATTCCTCGTCGCCATCCGTCCGGGCGTCGCTTCGCCCGCCTATTATGCGCGGCTTGCTTCGACGCTCGATCGCGTTTCCCATGGCCGGCTGCTTCTCAACATCGTGGTTGGCGGCAGCGCGCAGGAATTGGCCGGTGACGGCATCTTCCTGCCGCATGACGAGCGTTACGACCACGCCGATGAGTTCTTCCAGGTGTTCAATTCGCTGATCGAAACCGGCAAGGGAAGCCTCGACGGCAAATATATCAAGGCGGTGGACGCGAAACTCGGGCTGCCGCCGGTGCAGGAACCGCGCCCGCCGCTTTATTTTGGCGGCTCTTCCGATGCCGGCATCGAGTTTTCCGCCGGTATCACCGACAAATATCTCACCTGGGGCGAACCGCCGGCGCAGGTGGCGGAAAAAATCGCCAAGGTGCGCGCCGCCGCCGCCAAAAAGGGGCGCAAGGTTACCTTCGGCATCCGTCTGCATTTCATCGTTCGTGAAACCGACGAGGAAGCATGGGCAGATGCAGAGCGGTTGATCTCGAAGCTCTCCGACGAAACCATCGCATCCGCTCAGGAAGTCTTCTCTAGGGCTTCGGATTCCGTCGGGCAGGCGAGAATGCAGGCGCTGCACAATGGCCGGCGCGACCGGCTGGAAGTCTCTCCGAATTTGTGGGCGGGCATCGGTCTCGTCCGTTCGGGTGCGGGCACGGCGCTGGTCGGTTCGCCGAAGACGGTAGCGGCGCGGCTCAGGGAATATCAGGCGCTAGGCATCGATACCGTCATCGCCTCGGGGTATCCGCATCTGGAGGAAGCCTATCGGCTATCCGAACTGCTGTTTCCGGAAATCGGCCTTGGCGGGCCTCGCAACCAGATACGATCTTCTTTCGGCGCGAAACAGGTTTTCGGTGGCGGCGGTCATGGCGGCAACGTCAAGCTGGTGTCCGGATCCTGATCCTTCGAGGGGAGGCGACCTGTGCCTCCCACCTTTTCGGCAGATAACCTTGCAGTGGGAATAAATCGGACGGCGGCACATAAAACATTATTTCTATAGAATATTATCATTATGGAAAACGATGTCTATTTCATCCCCCGCTGCCGCTGCTAGCTATTGAACAATTCAGCTGTTTTCAGGAGCAACCCGATGACATTGCAATATGCGGCCAAGGATCAACAATTCATCAACCTCCGCGACCCGGTCGCCGGCAGGGCGGCGGATGCCGACAGCCTCAAGGCGGCGCTGAGAACGCTGGGCGGCGGTGTCAGCGTGATTACGGCGGGTGAGGGCGACGAGCGAACGGGCGCGACCGTGACCTCGGCCACCGCTTTGTCGGTCGATCCGCCGCGCATTCTGGTGGCGCTCAACCGATCCTCATCCACATGGCCGGTGGTGCAGCGTTTCGGTCATTTCGCCGTCAACATCGTCGGGGCGAACCATCAGTTCGTCGCCAATCAGTTTGCCGGCATCGGCGGCCTGAAGGGTCCGGACCGGTATCGCGGTGCGGAATGGACACGGCTGTCGAGCGGTGCGCCCATTCTCGAAGACGCTGTTGCCGCGATCGATTGCACCATTGAAGAGACGATCGAACGGCACAGCCACGTCATCGTCATCGGCAAGGTTGAGGCGATCCGCATCGGCTCCGGCCATTCGCTGCTCTATCAAAACGGGCGTTATCATTCTCTGGACTGAGCGCCGGTCGTTCGGCGCTTTCACTTTGTCATTCTTTGAGGGAGTTGAGCATGGGATCCGTCACGCCTCTCGGCGAAAGACTTCGTTTCGTTCCTCCACGCCTCGGCGCGGATATCGATGTGCTGACCGTTGCCCGCACGATCGCCGAAAACTGCGCCGTTGAAAGTCCGGGGCAAATCCATGCGCGGATCGCCCGTTCCGGTCTTCTTGCTCTTTCCGTTCCAACGGAACTGGGCGGGACGGACATCACCAATGATGTTCTCTCGCAGGCGCTCGCCATCATTTCCGCAGCCGATGCGGCGGCGGCGCATGATCTCGTCGAACATTTCACCGCGCTTGAATTCATCAGGAATGCGGGCAGCGAAGACCAGCGCAAGGCGCTCTTCGCCCGTCTCGATCTTGGCGAGACCTTCGCACTGGCAGTATCTGCCGCGGATCTGGATCAGGCGGTTACGGTGACGGAAGACGACTACGCCCTGCGGCTTCCCGATGACGTTGCGGGGTCGGTGAGGGGCCACGCGGACTGGATTGTCGTGCCAGCCGTCAACACGGCCGGGCAGCCTTTGCTCGTTGTTCTGCGCAACCGCCCCAATACGTCATGGGAAGGTCTGTTACGCGCGGATCAGGTGGTGTTTCTGGCTCAGGGCGCCGGAAATCTGGCCGTTTCCGTTTCCACCCTTTTGAAAGCCGCCGTGGCTCTGGGGCAGAAGCAGCGTGAACTTTCGGCGCTGCTGATCGACAGGCTGGCCGGCGATGGCGCGGCGCGACCCGTGATAGGCGAAATATTTCTCGCCATCGAACTCCTGAAGGCGCAGATATCCAGCCTTGCGGCCAACATCGATGCGGCCCAGGTGGGAGCGGAAAACGTCACCTTTCGTTCGGTTCGCAACAATGCCATCACGCTTGAAATCCTGATGGCGCGCCTCGGTCTTGTCGAAGGCGTCAGTGAAGCCGGGCTGATCGCGTCGCTGGACGACGATCTGCGCAGGCAATAGGCAAATCTCGGATGGAGGGCCGTGCGGAATCCTATTCGCCGGCCGGAATGGAGCGGGCGTTCTGCCCATCCTTGGCCACGAATTGTGCGAGTGTCATGTTGTCCAGAATGGTTGCGATGGCGTCACGCACGTCCGTCATCGAAACCCTAACCTGACAGGTCTCCGGATCATCACAGTCGTCACAGGCTTCAAAAGCCGTGCGGCTTGCGCAGCGAATGGGGGCCAGAGGTCCGTCCAGCGTGCGGATGACCTGCCCGATCATGATTTCCGATGGCGTTTTCGACAGCGAATAACCGCCATTCGGACCCTTCTTGGAGCGCAGAATGCCGCTATTGCGCAGCTCCAGAAGAATAGTATCCAGGAATTTTTTCGGGATATTGTTGCGGGTTGCAATTTCGGTCACGAAGGCGGTCTCGCCCTGGGGCAACCGCGCCAGATCGACAAGAGCCTTTAATCCGTATTTGCCTTTTTTGGTCAACATCGCATGATCCGAAAAGAGAGTCGGCACGTTTTACGGCGCCGAGCCATATTATTCCTAACTTACTAAGTAGTTTTTAGCGAATTCTCGCGCAAGCCCGTTTCGTCCGGGTTTGGCGTTGAAAGCGGCCTGTTGCAGCCTTTTGGCGCCATTCCTTCGGCTCTATCGATGGCTTTGCAAGGGCTGGCTTCCGAAAACATCACTGAAAACAATATTTTCTCTGATCGCGCTGCAACGTGGAACGATCATCCTTTATTAGAATATAAAATCGGTAGACAAAGTATGCATCAAAGACACGCGAGGTGATGATGTATACGCTCAGTTTGCTGGACAAGAGCCCGGTTCCAACGGGTGAGGACGCGGCGAGTGCATTCCGCGACACGATCAATCTTGCCAGGCGCGCCGAAGAGCTGGGTTACCGCCGTTTCTGGGTGGCCGAACATCACAATTCGCCGGAGCTTGCCGGTTCCGCACCGGAAGCGCTGGTTTCGTGGATATTGGCGAAAACCTCCCACATTCGCGTCGGCTCGGGCGGCGTCATGTTGCAACACTATAGCCCTTACAAGGTTGCCGAGGTTTTCAATGTCCTGTCGTCGCTTGCGCCCGGCCGGGTCGATCTCGGCATCGGCAAGACACCGGGCGGGTTGCCGCTGGCGACGTCGGCCTTGCAGCAGGCCTATGATCCTGCCAGCAAACCGGATTTCGAAACGGCCTTCAGTGAACTCACCACGTTTTTGTCCGGCGCCGCGCCGCAGGACCACGCACAGGCCGAGCTGCGGGCAACACCTGCGCCGCCAGTCGCTGCGGAAAGATTTCTGCTCGGCGCCAGCCCGGAAAGCGCAAGGCTTGCGGCTTCAAGGGGGTGGAATTTCGTGTTTGCCGGCCATCTCAATGGCGATGCGGAGGTTCTCCGCCGCAGCCTCTCGGCTTTCCGGGAGGAAAGCGGCGGAAGCGCTCCGATCCTTGCTTTGTCGGCTTTTGCGGCCAGCGACCCCGCCCATGCCGCGAGACAGGTGGAAGGTCAGCGCATCTACCGTGTATTCCTCAGCGACGGCCGGGCGTTCAACCTCGGCCGGCGTGAACAGGCGGAGGAATTCGCCCGCCAGTCCGGCGATACCGATTACCGCATCGAAGAGCGCAAGCCCAACGTCCTGCATGGCGGGCCGGAGGATATTCACAAGGCGCTTCGTGCGCTTTCCGAAGAGCACGGCATCGAGGAATTCATCATCGAGCCGCCGCATGTCGGTGCCGATCAGCGGCTTGCCTCGATAGAACTGCTTGCCACGCATCGCCTTTCCCGGGCGGCGTAATTTTCTCTGAGGAGGGAATGACATGACGAGAAAGAAAATCCGTTTCGGCATCATGCTTCAGGGCCCCGGCGGGCACATGAATGCCTGGCGGCACCCCAAAAGCCCGGTGGATGCTAGCGTCAATTTCGATTTCTTCAGGAAGACCGCGCTGAAGGCGGAAGGGGCGGGCATCGCCTTCGCTTTCGTGGCGGATGGGCTATATATCAATGACAAGTCGATCCCGCATTTCCTCAACCGGTTCGAGCCGCTGACGATCCTTTCGGCGCTCGCCTCCGTGACCTCGAAGATCGGTCTCGCCGGCACCGTTTCGACCTCCTATAGCGACCCCTTCACCATTGCCCGTCAGTTCGCCTCGCTCGATCTGCTGAGCGGCGGCCGCGCCGGGTGGAATGCCGTGACGACGCCGCTTGAAGGTACGGCGAAGAATTACAGCCGCAACCACCCCGAACATGCGCTGCGTTACGAGATCGCCGACGAATATCTCGAAGTGATCAAGGGCCTGTGGGACAGCTGGGACGACGACGCTTTCCTGCGCAACCGCGAGACGGGACAGTTCTTCGACCGCGCCAAACTCCATACGCTCGGCCATAAGGGCCGCTTCTTCCAGGTGGAAGGCCCGCTCAATATCCAGCGTTCGCCGCAGGGGCAGCCGGTCGTATTCCAGGCCGGTTCCTCCGATGCCGGCATCGGTCTTGCGGGCAAACATGCGGATGCGGTCTTCACCAATTCCGCTTCGCTGGAGGAAAACCAGACCTTCCTCAAGCGTGTAAAACAGAGCGCCGTTGCGCAGGGCAGGTCCGCTGCCGATGTGAAGATTTTCCCTGGCATCGGCCCGATTGTCGGCGAGACGCAGGAGGAAGCGGAGGCGAAATACGACGTCATTCGCAACCTCATCACCATCGAGGATGCGCTCGCTTATCTCGGCCGTTTCTTCGATCATCATGATTTCAGCGCCTATCCGCTGGACGAGCCTTTCCCTGAGCTCGGCGAGATCGGCAAGAACAGTTTCCGCTCCACGACCGACCGCATCAAGCGGCGGGCCAAGGAAAAGAACCAGACGCTGCGCGAGGCGGCGCTGGAGGCAGCGACCCCGCGTGAAGGTTTTATCGGCACGCCAGACAAGGTGGCTGACGAAATCATCCGCTGGGTGGAGCACGATGCGGCCGATGGCTTCATTCTGGGCTTCCCGGTGATTGCCGAGGGATTGGACGATTTCATCCGCCTCGTCATCCCGGTGCTGCAACGGCGCGGTTATTTCGATCCGCATCTGGAAGGGGCGACGCTGCGCGACCATCTCGGCCTGCCTTTCAGGGAAAGCGTCTATTCCCGCCGCGAAAACGGGTCGGACAAGGCCATCGCCTGAGCTTGCTGCCGGGCGGAGACGATTGCCGCCCGGTGCAGATTTCAAGACGCGGCGCGTAGCGAGCCGCGCAGGAGACAGAACCATGAATATCCGCATTGACGGCGCGCGTCCGCAGGACGACGCCGAACGGGGAATCCTCGCCTTCATCGACGAGAGCATCGCCATCCGGCATGATCTCCACCGGCATCCCGAGCTTTCGCTCAAGGAAAAACGCACGGCGGCGCTCATTGCCCGCTATCTCTTGTCGTTCGGATATGAGGTGACGGAAGGTGTCGGCGGCCACGGCGTTGTCGCCACGTTGAAACGCGGTCATGGCGAAAAACGCGTCGGCATTCGCGCCGATATCGACGCCCTGCCGATTGTCGAGGAAACCGGCCTTGCCTATGCCAGCCAGACGCAGGGCGTCATGCATGCGTGCGGTCACGATGGCCATACGACGATCCTGCTTGCCGCTGCCCGGTATCTTGCCGAAACATCGAGTTTTTCCGGCACGCTGACGCTGATCTTCCAGCCGGCCGAGGAAATCGGCGCCGGGGCAAGGGCGATGATAAAGGACCGGCTTTTCGAGCGGTTTCCGGTCGATGCCGTCTTCGGCCTTCATAATTGGCCGGGTGTCGACACCGGACAGTTTGGCTTCGTCGAAGGCCCGGCCATGGCCTCCGTCGACAAGGCGAAGGTGCGGATTGTCGGCAAGGGCGGGCATGGCGCCGCGCCGCATGAGACGGTCGATCCGGTTCTCGCCTCGGCAAGCTTCGTCACCGCCCTGCAGAGCATCGTTTCGCGCAATGTCGATCCGCGCGAGATGGCGGTGCTGACGGTCGGCTCCATCCATGGCGGAACCGCCTCCAACGTCATTCCCGAAAGCGTCGAGCTTCACATCACCGCCCGGGCTTTTTCGCCTGCCGTGCGTGACAGGCTGGAGGAGCGGCTCCCGGCGCTGGCCAAAGCGCAGGCCGAGAGTTTCGGCGCGAAGGCCGAGGTCGCCTATTCCCGCGGCTTCCCGCCGGTCATCAACCACATCCCTCAGACGGGTTTCGCCCGCGATATCGCCAAACGGTATTTCGCCGCCGGGCAGATCGCCGAAGCGTTCCAGCCGCGCACGGCGAGCGAGGATTTCGCCTTCATGCTGCAGGAGCGGCCCGGTTCTTATCTCTTCGTCGGCAATGGCGACAGCGCACCGCTGCACAGTCCCCACTACGATTTCAACGACGCGATCATCGCGCCGGCAGCACGCTTCTGGGTGCGGCTGGCGGAAGCCTATCTCTCCTGACGCGAAAATTAGGACAAGGACATGAGCGACAGTTTTTTCTACACATCCGTCAAGGATCCGCTCGCAGCGCCGCTTCTGGAGGAGTTGCTGTTCGAATATGACAGCCGCTACGGCACGTTCTTCAATGCGGAAGGGGCCAAGGCGGAGCTGAACAAATATCCGCCGGAAGCCTTCAGCCCGCCATCGGGCAATTTCCTGCTGCTCCTGCGCGACGGCAAAGCGATCGCCGGCGGCGCCTTCATGCGTTACGACGACGAAACGGCGGAATTCAAACGGGTCTGGACCCATTCCGCCCATCGCCGGCAAGGGCTTGCGAAAATCGTGCTCCGGGAACTGGAGCAGCAGGCGATCCGGCAGGGTTATGCCCGCGTGTATCTGACCACTGGCTTCCGTCAGCCGGAAGCGGTCGGTCTTTATCTCACCAATGGTTATCGCGCTTTGTTCGATACCGCGGCCGATCCCGAGACGATCCGGTCGTTGCCCTTCGAAAAATGGCTGTCCGAACCCGCACCCGTCTCTGTTCCGGGAGGAGCGCCGATAGCGACTGTGCGGCCGCAACCCTCTTCCGCCCATCCGTGAAAGGCCTTTTTCCGATGACGATAGCCTCTGATTTTCCGCATCTCGCCGTGGGCGACAAGAAGAGTGAACCGATCACGGGCGGTTACTCCCATTTCCGCATCGTTCCGGCCCGCTACCCGCTGCGGACGGTGGGCACGGTTTTCTCCGTCCTCATCATTGCCGCCGTCGTGCATTCCGTTTTCGGCAACCCGCGCTGGGGCTGGGATGTGTTTGCCGAATGGTTCTTCGCCGAACCGGTGCTGGTGGGTCTCGGCCGGACGCTGCTCCTGACCGCGCTCGGTGCGTTGTTTGGTTTTGTGTTGGGAACCCTGCTGGCGCTTGCCCGTGTTTCCCGTTCGCCGCTGCTGGTCGCTGTCTCCTGGACCTATATCTGGATTTTTCGCTCCATCCCGCTGATCGTGCTTTTGCTGATCCTCAACAATCTCGGCTATCTCTATGAAACAGTGACAATCGGTGTGCCCTATACCGGCATCAATTTCTTCAGCTGGAATACGACACAGCTGATGACGCCCTTTGCGGCGGCCGTTTTGGGGCTGACGCTCAATCAGGCCGCTTTCGCCTCCGAAATCGTTCGCGGCGGAATCCTTTCAGTCGATCAGGGGCAGCTCGAAGCTGCCGCCGCGCTCGGCCTTCCGCGCAGGCGGCAGGCGTCCCGCATCGTCCTGCCGCAGGCGATGCGCTCTATCCTGCCCACGGCCTTCAACGATATTATCGGCTTGGCCAAGGGCACGTCGCAGGTCTATATCCTCGCGCTGCCGGAGCTGTTCTATACGATCCAGATCATCTATCGCCGCAATCTGGAAGTGATCCCGCTGCTGATGGTCGCCACCGTCTGGTATCTGGTGATCCTGACCGCGCTTTCCATTGTTCAGCATCACATCGAACGCCACTTCTCGCGCGGTGCGCTGCGCAATCCGCCGCCCTCGCTGTTTGCCACGCTCTATCGCACATTCCTGCCGCGCAGGCCCTTGCCGGAAGCGGTGGAGACGCCAGCGCCCCCCATTGAAAGACCTGAACGACCGGCTGCCGCCAGGACGGGAAGTTTCCAGCTCGGCAATCGTGGCGGTTCGGTCAATATCCACGGCGTTTCCAAGTCCTTCGGAACACTGAAGGTGCTGGACGATGTCACGCTCTCCATTCCGGCAGGCAGTGTCACCACCATTCTCGGCCAGTCCGGCTCCGGCAAGTCCACATTGCTGCGCTCCATCAACCATCTGGAGCGTGTCGACGACGGCTTCATCGCCATCGACGGCGAGCTGGTCGGTTATCGTCAGAAAGGCGACACGCTTTATGAGCTGAAGGAAAAGGACATTCTGAAGCGCCGCGCCGAAGTGGGCATGGTGTTCCAGAGCTTCAATCTGTTCCCGCATCTGACCGCGCTTGAGAACATCGTAGAAGCGCCGGTCGTGGTTCGCGGCATATCGAAAGAACAGGCGGAAGCCGAGGCGCGCGATCTTCTGGCCCGTGTCGGTCTGGCCGAAAAGGCCGGTGCTTACCCCCGCCAGCTTTCCGGCGGGCAGCAGCAGCGTGTGGCGATTGCCCGGGCCTTAGCGCTGCGGCCGAAGGTGCTGCTCTTCGACGAGCCGACATCCGCGCTCGACCCGGAGCTTGTCAATGAGGTGCTGGATGTCATCAAGGAGCTGTCCCGCTCCGGCGTCACTCTCATCATCGTCACCCACGAAATCGGCTTTGCCCGCGAAGTCTCCGACAGGGTCGTCTTCATGGAACAGGGCCGCATTCTCGAAACGGGCACGCCGGAGAAAGTGTTCAACAAGCCGGACCACCCGCGCACGGCCGAATTTCTCGCAAAAGTTCTCTAATCAACAACAAAGGAAACACTCACATGGCATTTTCATCGAAATTATTGTCCCTGCTTGCCGGCGGTCTTTTCACCGCCACTGCTGCGCTCATCCCGGTCGTGCATGCGCAGGAGGTTGACCTGTCTCCCGAACAGAAGGGGCGGGTGCGCGTCGAAAAGGTGGAAGAGGCAATCAAGCTTCTGCCCGCCGGCCACAAATTCATCGCCGACGGAAAGCTGACGGTCGCGACCGTTCCCTTCCGGCTGCCGCTGGTGGATTATGCGAGCGACACAAAAACGCCGATCGGCGTGGAACCGGATATCGCCCAGCTGGTCGCCGACAGCCTTGGCCTTGAGCTGCAGCTTGTGCCCATCGCCTGGGCGGACTGGCCGCTCGGTCTTGCATCCGGCAAATATGACGCCGTTACTTCCAACATCACGGTGACGGAAGCCCGCAAGGAACAGTTCGATTTTTCCAGCTACCGCAACGATCTGCTCGGCTTCTATGTCGGCAATAACAGCAAGGTCACATCCATCGGCAAGCCGGAGGATGTCGCAGGGCTAAAGGTCATCGTCGGGGCCGCCACCAATCAGGAGCAGATCCTGCTGAAATGGATCAAGGACAACAAGGCGAAGGGGCTGGCCGATACCGAGGTGCAATATTATGACGATCAGGCCGTGCTTGACGTCGCCCTGCAATCCGGCCGTGCGGATGCCTATCTCGGCCCTAATGCGACCTCTGCCTTTCAGGCGGCAAGCCAGAAGAAGACGAAGCTTGTCGGCACCTTCTCCGGCGGCTGGCCGGAAGCGGCCGAGATCGCCGTCGCTTCGAAAAAGGATGCAGGCATAGCGGAGGCCATCACCGCCGCGCTGAACGCCCAGATCAAGAACGGCAATTACGGCAAGGTTCTCGCCCGCTGGAATCTCGGTTCCGAAGCCATCACCGAATCCCGCACCAATCCGCCCGGCCTGCCCAAGAGCTGAGGCCAGATTTCGAAAAAGCTGAGTTGCCAAAAGCTGAGTTGAAGGTGGGACATCACTCAGCCGGTAGCGCGGGCATCCTCCCGTCCGCGCTACCTCCGTCCCGCAGTCATTCTATCGGGAAACCACAATGACCTTCACCTCTCGTCTCGCCACGGCCACGCTCGGCGTCTTTCTCTCCATCGTCGGTCTTGGGTCGGCTTCGGCAGCGGATGTTTTCGACCTGTCGCCGGATCAACCCGGCCGCATCCGGGTTGAAAAAGACCCCGGCGCAATTGCCGCCGTTCCCAAGGATTTCAAATTCGTCACGCCGGGCAAACTTACTGTCGCGGTCGCACCCGGCGGACCGCCGCTCGCGACCTATGCGACGGATGCAAAAACGGTGGTCGGCGCAGATCCCGACTATGCGCTTGCGGTGGCCGACAGCCTTGGCTTGGAGCTGGAACTGGTGGCGGTGGCCTGGGCGGACTGGCCGCTGGGGCTTGCCTCCGGCAAATACGATGCGGTGATCTCGAATGTTGGCGTTACCGAGCAGCGCAAGGAAAAGTTCGATTTCTCCACCTATCGTCAGGGCCTGCACGGATTTTTCGTCAAGGCAGACAGCGGCATAACCGCCATCCGCGAGCCGAAGGACGCGGCCGGCCTGAGGATCATCGTCGGCGCCGGCACCAATCAGGAGCGTATTCTGCTGAAATGGAGCGACGAAAACGTCGCCGCCGGATTGAAGCCGATCGAGCTGCAATATTACGATGATGAAGCGACCCGGCTTGTGGCGCTTTCAGCGGGGCGGGCGGATGTGATCGTTCAGCCGCATGCGCAGCTGGTCTTCATCGCCGCGCGTGACAAGACCATCAAGCGTGTCGGCACCCTTTCCGCCGGCTGGCCGGAGCGGTCCGATGTCGCCATCACCACCCGCAAGGGATCGGGACTGGCCGATGCGCTGACGCTTGCCACCAACGACCTGATCAAGAGCGGCGCTTACGCGAAGATTCTGGATCGCTGGCAGCTATCGGAAGAAGCCCTGCCGGAATCGCGGACCAACCCGCCCGGCCTGCCGAAAAGCTGACCGGTCGAACACATGCGGCGGACTGCAATACCCGCAGGCTCAGGCCTTGCGGGTATTGTTTTGTCCGTCAATTCTGGGCGGGAAGGGCGCGAAAGAGCTTTCGCAATTCACCGACGAAGGGTTTGAAGAAGCGCGAGAGCGGCCGGGCCGTGTTGGTGGAAACGGCGACATTCATCGTTACGTCAGGCATGAATGGGCGCACCGTCACCCCCTCGAAACTGTTCCAGCGCACCAAGCCATCGACAAGGGCGATGCCGATGCCGCCGCGTACCAGCGGTACGGCGCCGACCGATGAGGTGACCTGCACCGAAACGTCGCGCACAAGCCCGTCGCGTTCGAAGACCTCGTTCAGCTGCGGGCCGATCTCGTCCGCATGGTTGCCATAGGAAATCAGCGGCCTGCCGGCGAGGTCGCGGGGCGTGACCGTCATCATTTCGGCGAGAGCATCATCATGCCGCATCACTGCCACGACCGGTACCGAGGCGAGGATTTCGCTGCGCACCGTTGGCGCCTGAATGGTGGAAAGCGTTACCGCAAAATCGATGTCACCCAGCAGCAATTGTTCGGCAATCTCTTTTTTGGGCAGGGCGTTGAGGTGGATTTTGACGGTTGGATGCGCCTGCCGGAAGGCAAGCAGTGCCTCGGGCAGCACGGAATAGGTAACCGGCAGGCTGGCCCCGATGCGCAGAAGGCCAAGCTTGCGCTCGCCAATGGTGCGCGTCAGCTTTTTCAGAACTTCAAGTTCGCGAAAAACCCGGTCGGCATCCTCATAGATCAGATGCGCTTCCATCGTCGGCACCAGCCGCCCGCCAATGCGCTCGAACAGCTTGTAACCCAGCTGGCTTTCCAGATGGTGCAGCACCTTGCTGACGCCGGGCTGGGAAACGGCAAGCGAATTGGCGGCCGCCGTCACCGAGCCGTCGCGCATGATGGCGCGGAAAATTTCAAGCTGTCGGGCGTTCATGGAAACCTCCAGCGTCATCTCTTCCATAACCCAAGGTTCTGTTCAAGCGACCATTTGCGATTGGCGGCAAACCTTCTGCCGTGGAAATCTGTGAAGGTGCAGGAGAGGTGCCTGCGAAGATTTCGGGAAAGGAAACGCGGATGCCGGCCAGATTCAGGCGCATTGCCGAAGAGCGACGCGCGGCTTGCCCTGTCCTGGTTGACGGCATGCCGGTCGAGGCGCTGGAGGGCGACACAGTGCTGACGGCGCTGATGCTCTCGCGCGGCTTTGCCCGTTTGTCCGAGTTCGCCGATGGCGAGCGGGCGGGGTTCTGCCTGATGGGCGCCTGTCAGGATTGCTGGGTCTGGACGGGTGAAGGCGAGCGGCTGCGCGCCTGTTCCACCGCCGTACTCCCGGGCATGGATATCAGAACCGAGGTTCCGGAGGGGTTATGGCCGATTTGCGCGTCGTGATCGTGGGCGCCGGCCCTGCCGGTACGCGTGCCGCCGAGGCGTTGGTGCGGGCGGGGCTCCGCCCCGTCGTCATCGATGAGGGAGATCGCAGCGGCGGCCAGATCTATCGCCGCCAGCCGCAAAATTTCCGGCGTTCCTATGCGGCCCTTTACGGCACGGAAGCGGGCAAGGCGAAGGCCTTGCACGAGGCATTCGATGGGCTTTCGGGCCATATCGATTACCGGCCGCAGACCCTGGCATGGGCAATCCGCGACAATCGCATTCATATTCAGCGCGCCGAGACAGCCGAAGCTCTCAATTTCGATGCCCTTATCATCGCATCGGGTGCGACCGACCGCATCATGCCTTTGCCGGGCTGGACGAGACCGGGATGTTTTTCGCTTGGCGCGGCGCAGATATCCCTGAAGGCGCAGGCCTGCGCGATAGGCCGGCGCGTGGTTTTCATGGGCACGGGACCGCTGCTTTATCTCGTGGCTTATCAATATATGAAGGCAGGCGCGGCCCCCGTGGCGGTGCTGGATACCACGCCGTTTTCCACGCAGATCAAGGGTCTGCCGGGGATGACGGCGCGGCCGTTGCAGCTCCTCAAGGGCATGCGGCTCGTTGGGGCGCTGTTGGCCGGCGGGGCAAGGATCGAGCGGGGTATCGTCCCGTTAGAGATTATCGGTGACGCCGAGAGCGGTGTGACCGGTATCCGCTACCGGAATGCCTCCGGTGAGGAAACGCGCCTCGCCTGCGATGCGGTCGGTATGGGTTATCATCTGCGGGCGGAAAGCCAGCTTGCCGATCTTGCCGGTTGTCGCTTTTCCTTTCATCCGCCGATCCGGCAATGGTTGCCGGATGTGGACGATATGGGGCGCAGTTCGGTGCCGAATATCTATCTGGCGGGCGATGGCGTGCGTATTCTCGGTGCAGATGGTGCGGAAGCCTCCGGCCGGCTTGCCGCCTTCGCGCTTCTTGAGGATCAGGGTTTGAAGCCACCCCGCGCGGAGATCGGCCACTGCCGGAAGCAATTGAGAGCTGCGAGGCGCTTTGCGCAGGGAATGGCCCGGGCCTTCCCCTGGCCGCACCAGTTGGCGCAGACACTTGCCGACGACACGATTATCTGCCGCTGCGAGGTGGTAACGGCGGGAGAGCTGCGCGCGAGCGTGACCGGCAAGGGCGCAACGGAGGTCAATCGCTCGAAAGCTTTCTCGCGGGCCGGCATGGGCCGGTGCCAGGGGCGGTTTTGCGGGCAGGCGGGACAGGAGATTGTTGCCGCCGCCTCTGGTCTGCCGGTGGAATCGGCGGGACGGCTGCGCGGGCAGGCGCCGGTAAAACCGCTGCCGCTGGCGATTGTGAGGGGAGACGATGATGCGTAACACGCTTGCGGAGGCGGATGTCATTATTGTCGGCGGGGGTATTGTCGGAACGGCCACGGCATTCTTCCTGCGGCAACGGGGCGTCAGCGTCATTCTGCTGGAGCGTTTCCTCGTCGGCCAGCAGGCGAGCGGCACCAATTTCGGCAATGTCCGCCGTCAGGGCCGTTACCTCGGGCAGCTTCCGCTCGCCAACAGATCGCGGGATATCTGGAGCCGCATCCCGCAACTGACCGGCGCGGATGTGGAATTCATGCCCGTCGGCCATATCCGGTTTCTCTGGACGGAAGAACAGATCGCCACGGTCGAGAAATACCGCGACGATGCCGCGCAATATGGTCTGGAATTGCATATCCTCCCGCGCGAGGTCATCCGGCAGAAATTCCCCTTTATCGGACCGGAAGCGGTTGCCGGATCATGGTCGCCGCATGATGGTCACGCCAATCCGCGCCTCGTCGCGCCCGCCTTCGCCCGTGCGGCGCAGCGGGACGGTGCAACGATCGTGGAAAATTGCGAGGTTCTGGCCATCGAAAAGGCCGGTGAGGATTTCCGGGTAATGACGGTGGAAGGGGATTATCGCGCGCCCGTCGTGCTGGTCGCCAGCGGCGCATGGGGCGGCGGGTTTGCTGGCGCTTTGGGCGAGGCGGTGCCGCTGGAGGTTGCCGGCCCGCAAATGGGCGTGACGGAACCCTTGCCATGGTTCATTCACCCGGTCGTTGGCGTCTCCACCAAAATTCCCGGCGAAGTGATCTATATGCGGCAAATCCCGCGCGGAAACGTCATTTTCGGTGGGGTGAAACGATGCGCCGCCGCGGTGGATGAACGCCGGGCGAAATACGATCCCGCCGGGCTCGATGCCCAGCTGCGTCAGCTTCTGCGGCTGGCGCTCGCCTTGCGCCATGCCCGGCTGATCCGCACCTGGTCCGGCGTGGAGGGCTATATGGCCGATGATCTGCCGGTCATGGGAGACAGTGCCGCAACCTCCGGCCTTTATTATGCCTTTGGCTTCAGCGGCCACGGTTTCCAGATCGGCCCGGGTGTCGGCGACGTGATGGCGGAGCTGATAGCGACCGGGAAGACCACGACGCCGATTGCGGATTTTCACATCGGCCGTTTCCGTCGTGGTCAGCCTGTCGCATCCCACTAAGCGAGGATCAGAAATCCGCGACCTTGCCCCAGGACGAGTTCAGGAAACGGCTGGGGTGATAGGGGGCGGCATCGACGATCGGGTTCGAGCCCGTCACAATATCGGCGATCAGATGGCCGGCGCCCGGCCCTATGCCGAAACCATGGCCGCTGAAACCGGCGGCGAGAATGAAGCCGGGCAATTCGCTGGTTTCGCCAATTGCGGGCACGCCATCGGGCGTGCTGTCGATGAAACCGGCCCAGGCGGCGGAAATCTGCGTTTTGCCGAGGGCGGGCAGAAGCTCCAGCGCCCTTCTATGGGTCTCGCGGATGGCGGCGGCGTTGGGTTTCGGGTCGAGAATACGAACCCGTTCCATCGGCGTCGGCGCATCGAGCCGCCAGCGTTTCAACGTCTCGTGGCCGCCGCGAATGCCTTCCAGCCCGCCCGGCCGCAGGCTTCGCCAGCGCTTGAGGAACATCGGGATGAATTCACGGGCAAACCGCATCTGCTGCGCCGTCGGGTCAATGCGCCCCAGCCCGCTGATGGCAAGTGTGTAACCGCCGTCTTTTCTCTTCGTTGCCGAAACGGCGGCGGTGTGCAGCGCATCCGGCAGTCCTTCCGCACCCGGTGTGACGGAGAGGATGGAAGAGCGGACGGAGGCCTGCGGGAAACGAATGCCGAGCTGCCGGCAAAAGGACGACGCCCAGGCCCCGCCGGACATGATGGCGGTTTTGGTGCGGATCGTGCCTTTTTCGGTGACGACGGCGCTGACCCGGCCGCCTTCAGTCTCAAGCCCGCGTGCGGCGCAATTTTGATGCACCGTGCCGCCCAGCTTGATGATGGCGCGCGCCACGGCGGGTGCTGCCATGGAAGGATCGGCCGTGCCGTCCGTCGGCGAAAACACGCCGCCCTTCCAGCGCTTTCCCGTGGATCGGCCGCGTTCGCTCGCCTCATCGGCCCTCAGCATATGGGTCGTCACGCCTGCGGTAATGGCAAAGTCGCGCCAGCGCGCCCAGCCGGCAAGTTCGGCCTCATTGTCGCTCAGGTAAAACAGCCCGCAGCGGCGAAAACCCGTGTCCTCGCCGCTCTCTGCGCCAAACTCTTCCCAGAGCGCCAGGCTCTTGGTGGAAATCGGCAATTCGCGGGCGTCGCGGTTCTGCTGGCGGCACCAGCCCCAGTTGCGGCTGGATTGCTCGGCCCCGATCAGGCCTTTTTCGACCAGCGCCACTTTCAGGCCGCGCCGGGCAAGATAATAGGCGGCGAAGACACCGACGATTCCACCGCCGATAATGACGGCGTCTGCGGATGTCGGCAGTTCCGGCGATGTCGTGATCTGTTGCAGCGGGGCGGGCATGGTCGGACTCCTTATATTCGTCCTAATTTACCTCAGCCGGCGTGTAAACGCTGCCAGACTGGGCCTCTTGCCGGAATCTCCTGCTGTTGGGCGACGCCTCTGCAACTCTTTATGCTGCATCAAAAAAATATCCCCACGTCGACAGGGCTCGCCCATGTGGTAAGATTTCCTTTGCCGCGCCAGAATTTTATGCCGCGTGTTCAAAAAACAAAAAAGGGGTTCCGCACGTGATGAAACTTGACCGGATCGATATCAAGATCCTCTACGAATTGCAGAAAAACGGTCGCATCACCAATGTCGAGCTGGCGGAACTTGTCAATCTGTCGCCAAGCCCCTGCCTGATGCGGGTGAAGAAGCTGCAGGCGGAAGGTTATATCGAGGGTTATTCGGCGCAGATCAACATCAACAAGCTCGGCCAGACGCTGACGGTGTTTACGGAAATCACGCTGAAGAACCATCGCCAGATCGATTTCGCCCGCTTCCTCGGCGTTGTCGAAAAGATCGACCAGGTGGTGGAATGCCACCTTGTTTCGGGCGGTTACGATTACCTGCTGAAATTCGTCACCTCTGGCATCGTCGAATACCAGTCGATCATGGAGCGGCTGACCGATATGGATGTCGGCATCGACAAATATTTCAGCTTCGTGGTGCTGAAATCGCCGATCATCAAATCGCATATGCCGCTGACCAGCCTGTTTCCGCTGTGAGGTGGAGGGAGCGCCTCAGGCATCCGCAGAACCGATGGATTTGGGAAGGCGTTGCATTCACCCTCCGTTACCCCGGACTTGATCCGGGGTCCAGCGCGATCAAGTCTTTGATCGCATGAGACTCATTTCACGACGCAGACGCGTCGTGGCTGGATGCCGGATCAAGCCCGGCATGACGGAGGAGAGGTTCTCATACCTGTTTGGCATTCGTCCAGCTCACCTTTTCGAAAACGCCCGCACCAGCTCCGCATCCTGCTGGAGATTGTCGAGCCATGTCGGGTCGAGTTTCGGCACCGAGGAAAACAGCAGTTTCGAATAGGGGTGGGAGGGCGATTTGATCGCTTCGGTTTCCAGGTGCTCCACCTTCTGCCCGCCATACATCACGACAATCTCGTCGCAGATGGTCTCCACCACCGAGAGATCGTGGCTGATGAAGATATAGGAGAGGTTCAGCTCCCGCTGCAGTTCTCCGAGAAGATCGATGATCGCGGCCGCCACCACGGTATCGAGCGCAGAGGTGATTTCATCGCAGATGATGAGCGAGGGTTCGGCGGCAAGTGCGCGGGCGAAATTGACGCGTTGCTTCTGCCCGCCGGAAAGGCCGGAAGGGTGGCGGTGACGCACCGAGCGCGGCAGCTTCACCATATCGAGAAGCTCATCGATCCGGGCGTCGCGCGCCTTGCCTTTCATGCCGTGATAGAAGGTCAGCGGCCGGCCGAGAATATCCTCGATGGGTTTCGACGGGTTGAGTGCGGTATCGGCATATTGGAACACGATCTGCATCCGGCGCAGCTGGTCGCCGGTTCGACGCCGTGCATCCGCATCCAGTTCCCGGCCTTCGAAAATGACATGGCCGCCGGCCGCGGGCAGAATGCCGGCGATGGCGCGCGCCAGCGTCGATTTTCCGCAACCAGATTCGCCGATGATGCCGAGATTACGACCGGGATAGACCGAGAGGCTGACGTTATCCACCGCACGCACCAGCGGCATCTTGTCTTCGCCCTTCGTTCCGTAACCGGCGATCAGCTTTTCGATGTCCAGCAGCGGCGTTGCCTGCTCCTGTCTGGCGGGTGTGATGACACGCGCCTTGTCATGAAAAGCCGTCAGCAGTTCCTTCGTGTATGGATGCTGGGCATTTTCGAGGATATCCGTGGTCGTACCGGTTTCCTGAACCTCGCCGCCTTTCAGCACAACGATCCGGTCGGCGATCTGGGCGACGACGGCGAGATCGTGCGAAACATAAACGCCGCCGATGCCGTTCTTGCGCATTGCCGATTTGAAGGCGCGCAGAACCTCGATCTGGGTCGTGACGTCGAGCGCGGTGGTCGGCTCGTCGAAGATCACCAGCTTCGGATTGCCGATCAGCGCCATTGCGGCGGAGAGGCGCTGAAGCTGGCCGCCGGACACCTGATGCGGGTAACGCTCGCCGATGGTCTCGGGGTTGGGCAGCGACAGTGCCTTGAAAAGTTCCACCGCCCGCGTGCGTGCTTCCTGCGGCGGCATCAAATGGTGGATGCGGGTGACTTCGATGACCTGGTCGACGATTTTCTGCGCCGGGTTGAAGGCGGCGGCGGCGCTTTGCGGCACATAGGCCACTTTTGTGCCGCGGACTTTGGCGCGTTCGACTTCGGAAAGCTGCACCATGTCCTGGCCCGCCACCTTGACGCTGCCGCCGGAAATGCGGCAGCCCGGCCGGGCATAGCCCATCAGGGTCAGCGCGATGGTAGTCTTGCCGGAACCGCTTTCGCCGATCAGCGCGACGATTTCGCCATCGGCGATGTCGATGTCCACGCCTTTGATGATGTCGATACGGCGGCCGGAATCGGTGGTGGCCTCGACTTTCAGTCCACGGATTTCAACGAGATTGCTCATTATTCGCTCCTGTCGCGGATTTTCTGCGGCAGATTGTCGATCAGCAGGTTGACGCTGATCGTCAGGCTGGCAATGGCCAGCGACGGGAAGATGACGGCGGGGGCCGCAAACGGCAGGCCGCCGATGTTCTCACGCACCAGCGCCCCCCAGTCCGCATTCGGCGGCTGCAGGCCGAGGCCGAGGAAGGAGAGGCCCGATAAAAGCAGCACGATGAACACGAAGCGCACGCCAAGATCGGCCAGGACGGGCCGGACGATGTTCGGCAGGATTTCAGAGCCGATGAGGTAGAACAGGCTTTCGCCGCGCACCCGGGCGACGGTGACGAAATCCATGGTGTTGACGTTGACGGCGAGCGCCCGGGCGAAACGATAGGCGCCCGGTGTATAGATGACCGAGAGCGTGATGATCAGCACCGGAATGGAAGAGCCGACGGCGGCGACGACCACGAGACCGAAAAGCTTGCTCGGAATGGAATTTACCGCATCGAGAAACCGGCTGAGCGCCGCATCGAACCAGCCGCCGATGACGGCGGCGCACATGCCGAGCACGACGCCGGAGGTGCAGGCGATGGTGACGGCGGCGAGCGATATACCGACCGTGAAACGCGCGCCCATGAGAATGCGGGAGAACACGTCACGGCCGAGATAATCGGAACCGAGCCAGAGATCGGAGGTCATCGGCCCGAAATAATCGAGATCGACGATCTCACCGACCGGATGCGGAATGAGATAGGGCGCGAAGATTGCGACCATGGCCCAGAAAAAAATGACGAGAAAGCCGAAAACGCCGACTGCGTTGATCTTGTAACCCAAACGCGAGGTCCCCGAAGTTGTTTTGATATTGTCGGCCATCAGCGCAGCCTCGGATTGGACATGATGGCGATGATATCCGCCGTCGTGATGAGGAGGAGATAACCGACGCAGAAGATCATCGCGCAGCTCTGGATCAGCGGCAGGTCGCGGGTTGCGACGCCATCGACCATCAGCTTGGCAATGCCGGGATAATTGAAGATTGTCTCGACGATGATGACGCCGCCGACGAGATAGGAAAGCGACAGCGCCACCGCATTGACGATGGGGCCGAGCGCATTGGGAAGCGCATGGCGAAGCACGATGCGCATGCGCGGCGCGCCCTTCAAAAGCGCCATTTCCACATAGGGCGTATCCAGCGTCTCGATGACGGCGGCGCGGCTCATGCGGATCATCTGTGCGGAAACGACGAAGGTCAGCGTGATGACCGGCATGGCATAGACCCGCAGCACATCGAAAAGCGTGTGAACCTCGCTGACCAGCGACAGCGCCGGAAGCCATTTCAGATAGACGGCGAAAAGCAGCACGGCGAGTGTGGCGATCATGAATTCCGGCACCGAGATGACGCCGATGGTCAGCACGGTTACGGCCCGGTCATAAAGCGTTCCGCGCAGCATGGCGGAGCTGATGCCGAGGGTCAGCGCCAGCGGCACGGCGATGATGGTGGTAATGCCGGCAAGCTTCATGGAGTTGACGAAGCGCGGTCCGATAAGATCGGCAATCGCCATGTTGTTGGCGTAGGACGTGCCGAGTTCACCCTGCAGCAGGCCGAGAAGCCAGCGGACGAAACGCAGGAGGGCCGGATCGTCGAGATGCATGGCGGTGCGCAGGCCGGCCACGGCCTCCGGCGTCGCCGCCTGGCCAAGCAGGATCGTCGCCGTGTCGCCGGGCAGCAGGCTGGTGGCGGAAAAGACGATAAACGACACGATAAGCAGCGTCGTCAGCATGACGACCAGCCGCCTGGCGATAAGGGATAATATCCGGCTGTTCATTCACATGCTCCTGCGACGTGCCTGATTGTGGAGGCTTTCCGCAACGACGGAAAGGCTACCGGGCGCATTTTCGCGCCCGGCCCCATGGTCTATCAGGCTTCGAGCCAGACGTATTCCGCAAAGGCATAACCCATCATGCCGCCGAGCGGATTGGCTTCCAGCCCCTTCAGCTTGGAACTGATGGCGTCGACATTCGAAATATAGGCGGGAATGATGGTGCCGGCTTCGTCGGCGATCATCGTTTCCAGTTCGAAGTAGATCTGCTTGCGCTTGTCCATATCGAGCATGCCACGTGCTTCGAGCATCAGCTTGTCGAATTTCGGCGACTTGTACTGGCTTTCGTTCCACGGTGCGTCGGAAGCATAGAGCAGCGAGAACAGGATATCCGGTGTCGGGCGCGGGTTGATGTTGCCGAAATGGACAGGCGCCTTGAGCCAGTAATTGCTCCAGTAACCGTCCGAAGGCACGCGCTGCACATCCAGTTTGACGCCGATTTCGGCGGCGGAAGCCTGGATGATCATCGCCATGTCGACGGAAGAGCTTGCCGCATCCGACGCGATGACCGGAATGGATTGGCCAATGAGGCCGGCCTTCTGGAAGTGGAACTTCGCCTTGTCAGGATCGAAGGCTTTCGGCTTGAGGTCCGGATTGTGATAGGGGCTCATCGGCGGAACCGGCTGGTCGTTGCCGACTTCGCCGAGGCCGCGCAGGGCCGCCTTGACGATCTGCTCGCGATTGACGATCGACTTCATGCCGGCGACGAAATCGGCATTGTTACCGGGCGCCTGGTCAAGACGCATGTTGAGGTTGGTGTAGTTCCCCGATGTCGTCTTGGACAGAACGACACCGTCCTGCTTGTCGAGCAGGCGAAGTGCACGCGGGTTGATGGAAGCCGCGAGCTGGATATCGCCGGAAAGAAGGGCGTTGACGCGTGCATTGTCGTCCGAAATCGCCATGAATTCGAAGCTGTCGATGTGCGGGCCGCCAGACTTCCAGTAATTGGTGTTCTTGCTCATGATCGAACGCACGCCCGGCTCGAATTTTTCGAGCTTGAAAGCGCCAGTGCCGTTGCCCTTGGAGAAATCCGTGGTGCCGTCGGCAACGATCATGAAATGGTGCAGGGCCAGAATGGATGGCAGGTCGGCATTCGCGTTCGCGAGCGTGATTTCGACTGTGCTCTTGTCAAGAGCCTTGAAGCCGGTCATCTGCGCGGCAATCTTTGCGACCTTGGAACCGACGGCCGGATCGAGATGGCGCTTCAGCGAATAAACCACGTCGTCGGCCGTCAGGGCCTTGCCGTCGTGGAAGGTGACGCCGGAACGCAGCTTCACAGTCCAGGTTTTGGCGTCCTTCGTTTCGATAGCTTCGGCCAGCTCCAGCTGTGGTGTTCCGGAAACATCGAGGAAGCTCAAACGGTTATAGAGCGCGCAGCAACGAACATAGTCCGTCGAAAGTGAGGCTTTTGCCGGATCGAGCGTATCGGCGGTGGAGGAGGACCAGCCGGCAGCTTTCAGCGTGCCGCCGGATACCGGCGTTGCGGCCACGGCATTTGAAGCGCGGCCGAGGATGGCCGAACCGGCGGAAAGGGCGACGCCGCCCGCCAGCAGCATGTGAAGCAGCTCACGCCGCGTTGCGCCGCGCCGGATCGCCTGTTCAACGGCGGCATCGTCGGAGCGGGTCCAGTTTGTAATCCTGTCACTCATGGTCTTCCCCTTTTGTATGATTTGTTGAAATGCGTCTGAAGAAATTTCCGGCATGCCGCATCCCAGTTCGCGGCACGCCATTGGCGGGGCGGCTCAGCCGCCCGTCTGTTTCACTGCTTCGGCAAGGCCGGCCATCGAGGTGAAGTGGTAGTCAGGCTCGGTAAAGTTTTCCGGCTCGATCGTACCGCCATATCCTTTCTGGGCGTGGCGACGCTCGATCCAGCAATTGGTCATGCCCAGTTTCCGGGAAATGCCGATATCGTGGTACTGGCTTTGCGCGACGTGCAGAATGTCGTCCTTCGATGCGCCTTCGCTTTTCACAAAGGCGAAGACCTTTTCGAAGAAGGCGGGATCGGGTTTTTCGGTGCCGGTGTCATCCGCCGTGAAAGCGGCATGAAACGGATTGCCGAGTTCCTTCGAGAAATATTCGAAGGCCCAGCGCTGGGCGTTGGTCATGGCGATGAGGCGATGCGTCTTGGCAAGTTCGGCCATGGCGGCGCGGCTGTCTTCAAAGCCTTTCCAGCTTTTTGCCGCATCGCGCAGGCGTTCACCGAATGCGCGTTCCGCCGGCAGGCCAAGTTCGGGAGCGATGATCAGGTATACGCGGACGAGGTCATCCGGAAACAGGTCGGTCGCGTCGGAATAACGGGCCGCGCGGTAAAGCGCGAGCGCCTTTTCACCATCGACCTCCACGCCGTTTTCCGCGCCGATTGCGGCCAGCGTCGATTTCAGGCCGCCTTCGAAATCGATGAGGGTCCCCACCACGTCGAAGCTCATATATTTGAAGTCGCTCAGTTTTTTGGGCAATGTCGGTCTCCGCTTTGCCGCCTTAAGCCTCTTGGGGAGCCTGCGGCAGATTATTCTGTTCCCGGACGGGATCCTTGCCCCGTTCCCATTTACGATTACGCCCTTTTTTATGGCGTTTAGTGCCGTTTGCATTAATAGTTTGGCACTTTCGGCACACCGGATTCGCCGAAATGGATCGGCTCTTCGGCAGAATATTGCGAATATGCGGTGCGTTGCGACATTTCGAGAGGATGCCGCAACGCCACCCGGCTCGCCTCAGGCCATGGCGGCCCGGACCGCGGGGTCTTCGAGCGTCTGGTCGAGGGTCTTCAGCGTCCGCTCGATGATGGCGTCGATCTCGCTGTCGGTGCAGCAGAGCGGCGGCGCGTAACCCAGAATACCGTTCGCAAAGGCGCGCACGATCAGACCGTTTTCCCAGGCGCGGTCGAAAACCTTGCGTGCGGGGGCCGCAGCGGCCGGCAGCGGCGTCTTTTTGTCCTTGTCGGTCACGAGTTCGACGGCGGCGAGCATGCCGCGCCCGCGGACATCGCCGACCAGCGGATGGCTTCTGAGGCTCTCAAGCCCCGCCATCAGCCTTTCACCGGCGCGGCGGCCGTTTTCCAGCAGCCCGCCCTCGTAAAGTTTCAGCACTTCGAGACCGACGGCGGCGCTGACGGGATGGGCGGAATAGGTATAGCCATGCCCGATTGCGGCCTCGCCTGCGAAGTCGGCTATTGTATCATAGACGTGGTCCCCCATGAAGACGGCGCCCATCGGCACGTAGCCGGAGGTCAGACCCTTGGCGGTGGTGATGAAGTCCGGCACGATATCCTCGTCGGCACAGGCAAACAGCGGCCCCGTGCGGCCAAAGCCGGTGATGACCTCGTCGGCGACGAAGAGGATGCCATAGGACCGGCAGAGGTCACGCATGGCTTTGATCCAGCCGGGAGGCGGCACGAGAACCCCGCCGGAACCCTGGATCGGTTCCGCATAGAAGGCGGCGACGTGGTCCGGACCGATCGTCTCGATCTTGTCCTTCAGGATTTGCAGGGAGGATGCGATGATGGCGGCCGGGTCGCTTCCCACCGGGTTACGGTAGGCGTAGTGCGACGGGATTTTGTGCTGCCAGTCGTAGGGCACGCCAAAACCGGCATGGAAAGCGGGCAGGGCGGTGAGGCCCGAACCGGCGGTGGTGGAGCCGTGATAACCCTGTTCGATGGAAATGAACTGGTCGCGCTGCGGCTGGCCCTTGGCGTGCCAGTAATAGCGGATGAACCGAATGGTGCTGTCCACCGCATCGGAGCCACCAAGCGTGAAATAGACGTGGTTGAGATCGCCCGGTGCGCGGTCGGCAAGCTCCGAGGCCAGCCGGATCGCCGGTTCGCTGCCAATGTCGAAATAGGCGGTTGCATAAGGCAATTCCCGCATCTGCTTTGCCGCTGCTTCAACAATGCTGTCGTGCCCGTAGCCGGCATTGACGCACCACAGGCCGGCAAATCCGTCGATCAGCTGATGGCCGGTCATATCGGTGACGGTGGCGCCGCGTGCCGATTGCAGCACCCGCACGCCCAGCTTTTCATGGCCGCGGAAGGAGGAGACAGGGTGCACCAGATGGGCGCGATCCAGTTCGATCAGTGAATTGCTTAACATGGGGTCTCTCCGGATTCAGCCCAGCGCCTGGCTGGTCAATGCGAATGTTTTCAGTTTTTTGTCGGCGGGGATTTCGGTTTTCGACCGGCGCATTGCGATGCCGCCGCCGACATGGCCAAGACCGCGTTCGGCAAGCCAGGGGGCAAGGCCCGTATCGGCCGTGGTGTCCACACGAAGGAATGCGCCGGGACGTTCAGAAAACACGAATGCTATCAGATCTTTCGCGATTTCAGCGTTTTCCGCCACGACCGGGCCGATGACTTCGCCGCGCCCGAAGGCGCGAAGTGCTGCAAAGCCCTTGATGACGCCGTGTTCCTGCACGAGGGCGAAACGCGCCCTGTCGGCAAGTGCTGCAAAGAGGGCCGTGCGATCCGCACCGAAAGCCTGCGCATCGAGCGCGGCGAGTTCGGCCGGATCGATGGTTTCCGCCCAGGTGACACCTTCCGGTCTGTCGGTCGCGGCCGGAATGCCCTGATGCTGGAGCACCTCGCCGCAGGCGGCGAAGCCTAGCTTTTCATAAAGGGGCAGGCCGTCGGCCGTGGCGACAAGACGGCACTCGCGATTTTCTGCTGCGTCCAATGCCGCGCCCATCAGCTGGCGTCCAAGGCCGCGGCCGCGCATGCTCTCGTCCACGATCACCATATTGACGGTGGCGCAGGTGTCTCCAAGAATCGTCGCCATGGCGGTTCCGACGACGCGCCCGTTTTCCAGGGCTACGAAACCCTTGCTCAGGGAAAGGACCAGCGCCCAGTCTTCTTTCCGGTGCGGCCAGCTGGCCTGGCGGGAAAGTTCAACGGCCGCGTCGAGGTGGTCCGGTTGAAACGTTTGGATATCGATCAGGCTCGCCTGCATGCCGGAACTCCGTTTTTCTGCTTATTCATTGATAGACCGATGCCGAAAGAAGATTGTCCCGACAAATGGGAAGGTTCGATATGTTTCGCTGTTGCTTTTATCCGCCGCCGCATCTTATGCCGCATCTTGTCCGCACCCGGCCGTAAACCGGGGACTGGCGGCGGCTTCCGGTTTGCCTCAACGCAACTCTCTGCCAAACTGGCGGCTGCATACGCAACAATCTGCTTCCGCGAATGGCAATTGCGGTGCGCCGACCGGGCAAAGGCTTTCTATGATCTGATTATTGCAGCCACCACCAATCCCCAAGCAAGGATGACGACGACATGACCATCTTCCGCCCTAAATACATCACTTTCGATTGCCACGGCACGCTCATTCATTTCCAGATGGCAGAGGCTGCCCGCGATCTCTACGGTGATCGTCTGGGAGAGGCGGAGATGGAAGAGTTCATCAAGAATTTTTCCGCCTATCGTCTCGACGAGGTCATGCATGACTGGAAGCCTTATGCAGAGGTCGTCCACAATGCCCTGTCGCGCACCTGCAAGCGCAATGGTGTAGCCTTTAAGGATGAAGATGCAGCAATGATCTATGAGCGGGTTCCGACGTGGGGGCCGCATGCCGACGTTCCGGCGGGTCTTTCCAAGGTCGCCAAGGAGATCCCGCTGGTCATTCTGTCCAACGCCATGAACTCACAGATCATGTCGAATGTCGCCAAACTCGGCGCACCGTTCCATGCCGTCTATACGGCAGAGCAGGCACAGGCCTATAAACCGCATTTCAAGGCTTTCGAATATCTGTTCGACATGCTCGGTTGCGGCCCGGAGGACATCCTGCACGTGTCGTCCTCCTTCCGCTACGATCTGATGTCCGCCCATGACCTCGGCATCAAGAACAAGGTCTGGGTCAACCGTGGCCATGAACCTGCAAATCCCTATTACGGTTACACGGAAATTTCAGACATTTCCGGCCTTGCGGGCGTTGTCGGACTGTAAGAGAGGACATTGATCATGAAGCTCGTCTCCTATTGGCACGACACGGCGCCCCAGTTTTCCGGGGCGGCGCAAGGTCCTGTCGAAGGCCATTATGATGTGGCCGTCATCGGTGGCGGCTTCACGGGTCTCGGTGCCGCGCGCCAGCTTGCGAAAGCCGGTGCGCGCGTTGTCGTTCTGGAAGGGCAGCGCGTGGGCTGGGGCGCTTCGGGCCGCAACGGTGGCCATCTCAACAATGGCCTTGCCCATTCCTATCTCTCCGCCAAGGCGGAACTCGGCAAGGAGCGGGCTATCGCGCTCTACAAGGCGCTCGATTCCTCCATCGATACGCTGGAGGCGTTGATTACGGAGGAGGGGATCGAGTGCAATTTCCGCCGGGCAGGCAAGCTTAAAATGGCGTCGAAACCGCAGCATTTCGAAGGTCTGGCGAAGAATTTCGAGGAGCTGCATGCCGAGGTCGATCCCGATACGGCGCTTCTTTCCGCGGCCGATCTCAAGTCGGAGATCGGTTCGCCCTTTTATGGCGCCATGCTCTCGAAAAAGAGCGCCATGATGCATATGGGCCGTTATGTGGCCGGCCTGGCCGAAGCCGCCAGCCGTCATGGCGCCGTGATCTTCGAAAATGCGGCGGTGACGAAGCACATCCAGAACGGCAGGACCCATGAACTGGAAACTCCGCGCGGCAAGGTGACGGCCGACAATGTTCTGGTGGCGACCGGCGCCTACACGCCGTCCGGCTTCGGTTATTTCCGTCGCCGCATCATCGCCGTCGGCAGTTTCATCATCGCCACGCGGCCGCTGACGGATGCCGAGGTTCAGGCCTCGGTTCCGGGTAACCGCACCTATGTCAACTCCATGAATATCGGCAATTATTTCCGTCTGGCGCCGGACAATCGCTTGATCTTCGGCGGTCGCGCCCGCTTTTCCGCCACGTCGGACCAGCGTTCGGACGCCAAAAGCGGCGCGATCCTGACGGAAAGCCTGCATCGCATCTTCCCGCAGCTTTCCCATGTGCCGATCGATTATTGCTGGGGCGGCCTGGTGGACATGACCAAGGACCGTTATCCGCGCGCCGGTTTTCATGACGGTGTGTGGTACGCGATGGGTTACTCCGGCCACGGCGCGCAGCTCTCGACGCATCTCGGGATGATTATGGCTGACGCCATTCTGGGACGGCCGGACAAGAATCCGCTGAAGGGGCTTGATTGGCCGGCGGTTCCCGGTCATTTCGGCAAGCCGTGGTTCCTGCCGCTGGTGGGCCTTTATTACAAGATGCTGGACAAAATTCAGTAGAAGGGCTGTTAGTTTTTCCGTCATGCCGGACTTGATCCGGCATCCAGCCACCGCGCGTCTGCGCGGTGAAAGAGTCTTCTGCAATCAAGGACTTGATCGCGCTGGACCCCGGACCAAGTCCGGGGTGACGGAGTGTAAATGCTGCGCTTTTCCAAACCTATTTGTGTCAGGACTGTATTTCCAATTCCCGCAATGCCGCTTTTTCAATTCCGCGCTTCAAAAAAAGAAGGGCCGCAGAGCGGCCCTTTAGGCGGGGATGAAAGAAGTGGGCGTCAGGCAAGCCCACCGATATGAAAGGCCTTGGTCTCCAGATATTCTTCGATACCGATCTGTGCACCCTCGCGGCCGAGGCCGGATTGCTTGACGCCGCCGAAAGGGGCGACCTCGGTGGAGATCAACCCGGTGTTGAGGCCGACCATGCCGAATTCCAGCGCTTCGCCCACACGCCAGGCGCGCTTGAGGTTCTCGGTGTAGAAATAGGCGGCAAGGCCGAAGGGTGTTCCATTGGCGATGGCGAGCGCCTCTTCCTCCGTCTCGAAACGGAAGAGCGGAGCGACCGGTCCGAAAGTCTCCTCGCTTGCCAGCTGCATCGCCGTCGTTGCGCCCGTCAGCACCACGGGCGCTGTATATTGCGGACCTTCCGGCAGATTGCGCGGCTTGGTGATGACCGTGGCACCCTTGGAAACGGCGTCATCGATATGGGCGCGGATTTTCGCGATCGCCGGTTGGTTGATCATCGGGCCAATGGAGACGCCCGCTTCCGTTCCGGGGCCAACGCGCATGGCGTCGACGCGATCCGCCAGCTTCTTCGCAAAGGCGTCATAAACGCCGGACTGCACCAGAATCCGGTTAGCGCAGACGCAGGTCTGGCCCCCATTGCGGAATTTCGAAACCAGCGCGCCTTCAATGGCAAGATCGAGATCGGCATCGTCGAACACGATGAAGGGTGCATTGCCGCCCAGTTCCAGCGACAGCCGTTTGATGCTGTCCGCAGCGCCGCGCATCAAAAGCGAACCGACGCGGGTGGAGCCGGTGAAGGAAATTTTCCGAACCGTCTCGTTGGCCATGATTTCGTTGCCGATTTCCGTCGGCATGCCGGTGACGATGTTGATGACGCCCGCGGGAATGCCGGCCCGTTCGGCAAGCACGCCAAGCGCGAGCGCCGAATAGGGTGTGAATTCCGAAGGCTTGATGACGACGGTGCAGCCGGTGGCGAGTGCCGGCGCGACCTTGCGGGTGATCATCGCATTCGGGAAATTCCACGGCGTTATGATGCCGCAGACGCCGACCGGTTCCTTCAGCACCACGATGCGCCTGTCCGGCGTCGGTGAAGGGATGGTACCGCCGCCGATACGCCGGGCCTCTTCGGCAAACCATTTGACGAAGGATGCGCCGTAGCGGATCTCGCCTTTGGCCTCCTCAAGCGGCTTGCCCTGTTCGGTGGTCAGGATCAGGCCGAGATCGTCGATATTCTCGATCATCAGCGCGAACCATTTTTCCAGAAGCGCTGCGCGCTCCGCGTGGGTCTTTTTCTTCCACGGGCCGAAGGCGGCGTTGGCGGCTTCGATGGCCGCGCGGGTTTCTGCGCCGTCCATATCCGGCACGGTGCCGATGACCGCCTGCGTCGCCGGATCGATCACATCGACCGCCTTGCCCGATGCCGCCGCCTTCCAGGCGCCGCCGATCAAGCCCGTCTGGCGAAAGAGTTCCTTGTCCTTCAAACCTTGCATCATCTGTCTCCGAAATCAGTCGAGTGCCGCAAGAACCGCGGCGGTGATGGCGTCTGTCTTGTCCTTGCCCGGCACCGTGCCGATACCCCGGCCGGTCGCCGTTTCCAGCGCCGTCATGATACGCACGGCCGCGTCTTTTTCACCGAGATGTTCGAGCATCATCGCGCCGGACCAGATGGCGGCGATGGGGTTGGCGATGCCGAGATGGGCGATATCAGGGGCCGAACCGTGCACCGGCTCGAACATGGACGGCGCGCTGCGGTCAGGATTGATATTGGCGGAGGCGGCAAAGCCGAGGCCGCCCTGAATGGCTGCGCCGAGGTCGGTCAGAATATCGCCGAAGAGGTTGGAGGCGACCACGACATCGAGGCTTTCCGGCACCATGACCATGCGGGCCGCCATGGCGTCGATGTGATAGCTGGAAACCTCGACGTCGGGATATTCGGCAGCGAGCTTGTGGGTCACCTCGTCCCAGAACACCATCGAATATTTCTGGGCATTGGACTTGGTGATTGAGGCAAGCTTGCCGCGACGCTTCTGCGCCTGTTCGAAGCCGAAACGCAGAATGCGCTCCACACCCTTGCGGGTGAAGATCGAGGTTTCGACGGCAACTTCGTCGTCGGTGCCCTGATGCACGCGGCCACCGGCGCCGGAATATTCGCCCTCCGTGTTTTCACGGATGCAGAGAATGTCGAAGCCATCGGCCTTCAAAGGCCCCTGCACGCCGGGCAGAAGCCGGTGCGGGCGGATATTGGCATATTGCACGAAAGCCTTGCGGATCGGCAGCAGCAGGCCGTGCAGCGAGACAGAGTCCGGCACTTCCGCCGGCCAGCCGACTGCACCGAGCAGAAGGGCGTCGAAGCCGCGCAGGGTTTCGATGCCGTCCTTGGGCATCATCGCGCCGGTTTCCTTGTAGAAGGCGCAGGACCAGGGGAATTCCGTTCCTTCAAGCGCAAAACCGGAGGTTTTGGCGGCGGCGTTGAGCACCTGCCATGCGGCGTCCGTTACGCTTTTGCCGATGCCGTCTCCGGGAATGAGTGCGATGCGATGCGTTTTCAAGACATTACCCCTGTTACAGTCCGATGAGGACGCTTTTGCTCTTGCGGTTGGCGAGATAGGCCTCGCGTCCGAGATCCTTGCCGATGCCGGAGCGTTTGTAACCGCCGGTCGGCAATATGTGGTCGCGCGAGCGGCCGTAACGGTTGACCCAGATCGTGCCCGCCTGAATGGCGCGGGACAGGCGCATGACGCGCGAGACGTCACGGCTGAAAAGACCCGCCGCCAGACCGTAGGTCGGATGGTCGGAAAGCGCCAGAGCCTCTTCTTCCGTGCGGAAGGTCTGCAGCGTCAGCACTGGGCCGAAGATTTCCTCGGTGACGGCAGGAGACGTCTGGTCGACATTGGCGATCAGCGTCGGCTGGTAGAAATAGCCGGGACCGTCCATGATCGCGCCGCCCGTCAGGCATTCGCCGCCATGGGCGACGGCCGCCTGCACGATGCCGTCGATGCGCTTGCGCTGCACCTCGGAGATGATCGGCGAATATTGTGTCGTCTCGTCCCAGGTCGGGCCGGGCTTCACTGCCTTCATACGGGCGATGATCGCGGTGGAAAGGGCATCCGCAGCACTTTCCTCGACGATGATGCGCGAGCCCGCCACACAGGCCTGCCCGGCATTGGAAAGGATATTGCCGGCGATGGCCGCTGCCGCCTTCTCGATATCGGCATCGGCGAAGACCAGTTGCGGGCTCTTGCCGCCAAGTTCCAGCGTCATGGGCTTGATGCCGGTGCGGGCGATGTTGGCCATGATGGCGGCGCCCGCGGCCGTGGAGCCGGTGAAGCTGACCTTGGAGATATCAGGGTGTCCGGTGATGGCATTGCCGGTCACGGGCCCGTCGCCCAGCACGATGTTGATGAGACCTGCCGGCAATCCGGCCTTTATCGCCAGCTGCGCCATGAAGATGCTGGAGAAGGGCGTCATTTCAGACGGTTTCAGCACCACGGCATTGCCTGCGGCGAGCGCCGGGCCGAGCTTCCAGCCGGCCATGGAGACGGGGAAATTCCACGGCGTGATGGCGCCGACGACGCCATAGGGTTCGGTCATGATCATGCCGAGGCTCGCATCGTCTGTCGGCACCAGATCGCCGCCTTCCTTGTCCGCGAATTCGGCAAAGAAACGGATTTGTTCGGCGGTGACGGCGATATCGCCGGCGATCAGTTGGCCCACCGGTCGCGTCGAGGAGAGCGCCTCGATTTTCGCCAGCGTCTCGGCTTCCTGTTCGATCAGGTCGGCCCAGCGCTGCAAGACCTTTGTGCGCTCGCGCGGGCGCACGCCGCCCCAGTTGCTGCTCTTCAACGCGGCCTTGGCAGTCTGCACAGCCTCATCGACCAGCGCCGCATCCGCCTTGGGACAACCAGCATATTCTATGCCGTCCGAAGGGCGGTGCATGTCGATGCCGTTTGCCGCCGGAACCAGCCGGTCGCCGATGAAGTGGCCGATCGGCAGGGATAAGCTGTCTGGATCGAAGCTGAGCGTCATGTGGAATCCTCTTTGGATATGCCCCAACGCTAATCCCTGATGGCAAGCAGCATCGACCGACTGCGGCGCGGGCGGTGAATGAAAATCCTGTTTTGCCACTGGCAGACAGCGCAATCTTCGGCGGCCGGTATGTGCCGCAGGTCAAACGCCGTAGCGGGCGCTTATCCGGTCGAAAATCCCGGCCATCCGCTCGCTAAGGGGGCGGGGATCATCGCCCTCATTTTCGACCGCTTCAAACACCCGGTGTTTCAGGAAGAAGCGCCATCCCACGGGCGATTTTTGCAGGAATTGTGTCAGAAGATCATAACGTTCCCGGGTCCAGACCGCCTCGAAGGCGAGCCGTTCGGGTCCGTAGCTGATGATATCGTCCGTCTTCCGGCGCGGCGCGGCGCGCAGGGCAGCCGTCGCCTCCTCATCGATCTCATCACCGTTGAGCGCCACCCCATAGTGTCTTGCAGCATTTTCTGCCGAGACCGCACCACGCCGCACATCGCGCAGCACGGCCTGCGGCGGGCGGGTGAAGGGGTCGCCGTAACCGCCGGCTCCCGGTCCTATGACACGAATGACATCGCCCGGGCCGCAATGGACGATATCGGTATTGCCGAGCGAGATTTCGCCCTCGGTATCGGGATTGCGCAGGAAGCGGGAAATCAGCCCCGGACCTGCGCCGTTGACACCCCAACTCGCCATAACCGAACGGTTGCGGTTGCGGGCCGTGACCACCGTTTCCGGCGAGGATATTTCAAACTCCATAACAGCCGAAAGCCCGCCGCGAAAACGGCCTGCTCCGCCGGTGTCGCGTTGGAGCCCATACCGGCGGAAGAGGATCGGTACTTCCGCTTCGCTTATTTCAATCGGCGTGTTGCGCAGAAAACCGGTGGCGCCGCCCGCGCCGTCGCTGCCGTCGCAGAAGGGCGTGCCGCCGCCGCCGCCGCCAACCGGGCCGATGGAGGCCATGACCGGGCGGCCGTTCCTGTCGCTGGTCTTGATGTTCATGATGGCGTTTCCGCCGGGTGAGGCGGCGGGAATAAGCTCCGGCAGGGCCTTTGCAAAAGCGCCGATGGTGACGATCTGCGTCATGGCGCAGGTCAGCGAACGCATGCCGACGGCGGCCGGGCGCTGGCAATTGACGATCGTGCCTTCCGGCAGCACGGCCCGCGCCGGGCGCAGGGTGCCGGCATTCAGGAGCAGGCTGTTGTCGAGCGTATAAAGCACATAGGTCAGGCCCACCATGACGAGCGAATGCCGCTCTCGGCCGCCGGTCGGCATGTTCAGCGACGAGCCGAGCTGCGGGTCGCTGCCGGTATAATCGAGGATGGCTTCGCCGCCGCGGATTTTCAGCGTCAGCGCCACGCGGCATGGCCGGCCGCCAACGGAATCCTCATCGGCATAATCGGCAAAGAAATAGTCGCCATCCGGCACCCGGGTGAGGATTTGCCGGGTCTGCTCTTCCGCATAGTCGAAAATCTGGCGCACACCGTCCAGAAAATCGTCAAAGCCGAAACGGGCGATGATCTCCTGCATCTTGCGTTCGCCGATATTGACGGAGGCGATCTGGGCGTGAAGGTCGCCGATATTCTGCTCCGGCATGCGGACATTGGCCTTCATCATGTCGATGATGAAGGGATCGAGCCTGCCTTTGCGAACGAGCTTGACCGGTGGGATGCGCAGGCCTTCCTGCTCGATTTCGGAAAGCGAGCGGGACAGGGAGGCGGGAACCGCGCCGCCGACATCGGTATTGTGGATGTGCCCAACCACGAAACAGGCGATCTTGCCCTCATGGAAGACCGGTTTCCAGATGTGGATATCCGGCGAGTGGGTGGCGACGAAACCGCTATAGGGATCGTTGGTGATGCAGATATCGCCCTCTTCATATTCCTCGAACATGGAAAGCAGCGGCGCGTAATCGATGCCGCTATACCAGGGCGCGCCGAATTGCCGGGGATTGGCGAAGGCCAGCCCCTCGCGCGTCACCACCTGACAGGAAAAATCCTCGGTTTCCTTGACGAAGGCGGAATGGGCGGTGCGCATCAGCGTAAAGGCCATGGCATCGGCGGCGGCCGAGCAGAAATTGGCGAGCACCTTGAGATTGCGGCGATCGATGGTCATGGGTCAAAACTCCCGCTTGGTAATGACGAGATTGCCGAAACGGTCCACATGGACCGAAAAGCCGGGCGGCACGACGGTGGTGGTGTCGTCCTGAAGGACGATGGCGGGACCGTTGAAATCGTGGCCGGCCGCCAGATCGTCACGGTGATAGATCGCCAAGTCGTGCTCCATGCCGCCAAACCAACCTTTCGTGTGAAAGCGCGGTGTTGCGGGGCTGGTGGCCGCGCCTGTCTCGCGAAGCGGCGGCTTCGGTGTTTTCCCGGAGACGACGAGCCTGAGATTAACCATCTGCACGGCCGCCCGCTCATCGGAATGACCGTAGAGGCGGGCATGTTCTTCGTGAAATGCCCTGTTGATCGCGCCGGCGTCGCCGCTGCCCAGCCATTCCGGCTGGAGCGTGGTTTCGATTTCGTAGGATTGGCCGCGATAGCGCATGTCGGCGGAAAGCCGCATCTCGTAATCGCCGTTAAAACCCTGTTCTTTCAACCAGTTGCGGCCGGTTTCCTGCATTTCGGCGAGAAGGGGGGCGAGATCGGAGGCCTCCCTGTCGTTCACATCGCAATAGGTGGTTCGGATGAAATCGTTCTTCAGATCGGCAATCAGGCCGCCGAGCGCGGAAACGACGCCCGGGGTGGGCGGCACCACCACACCCTTCATGTCCAGCTCGCGGGCGAGGAAGCAGGCGAGCATCGCGCCGGCGCCGCCGAAAGCGAAGAGGTGAAATTCGCGTGGGTCGATGGCGAAACGGGAGGTGAGGGCGTTCACCTCGGCATACATGCCGGAGACGGCGATATCGACAATGTTGCCGGCGAGCCCCTCGACGGAAAGGCCGAGCTTTTCGGCGAGCGGCGAGAGCGCGGCGCGCGATGCGGCGTGATCGACGGTCACCGCGCCATAACCTAGCGGCATATGGCCGATGAGATTGGCGGCCGCCATGGCATCCGTGATCGTCGGGCGGTTACCGCCGCGTCCGTAACAGGCCGGCCCCGGCGTCGAGCCGGCACTTTCCGGCCCCACCTGCAACAGGCCGAGACTGTCGACCCATGCGACCGAGCCGCCGCCCTGGCCGACGGAACTGACGGAAACGGAAGGGACATGGATCTGGAAATCGCCGATCAGCTCGCCGACCCCATATTGGGCTTCGCCGTTCAGGATAACGGCAACATCGGCGCTGGTGCCGCCGATATCGAGGCTCATCACCCGGTCAAAGCCGCTGGCCTTTGCCAGATAACCCGCGCCGATGACGCCGGAAGCGGTGCCCGACAGGATCATCTGCACACATTCCCGCCGCGCCTGATCGATGCCCATGACGCCGCCATTGGTCTTGGTGATGAGGAGCGGGCAGGCAATGCCTTGCCCGCGCAGCACTGTTTCGAAACGGTCGAGGTAATGTGCGACGCGCGGCTGGACATAACCGCTGATGACGGCGGTGACGGTGCGCTCATATTCGCGGATGATCGGCCATGTCTCGGCAGAGGAGACCACCGGCAATTGCGGCGCGATGCGTTCGATCATCGCCTTCACGGCCCGTTCGTTTTCGGGATTGCGGTAGGAATGCAGGAATGCGAGCACAATTCCATCGCAACCGGCTGCAAGGGCGCCGGCGACAGCCTGCGCTACATTCTCTTCGTTTGGGGCGAGCTTTACCTCGCCGGTCGCCAGCATGCGCTCGGCTATGCCGAAAACCCGTTCACGCGGGATGAGCGGTTCCGGCCGCACGGAATAGAGATTGTGGATCTGCGGAATTTTCAGGCGTGCAACGCCCAGCACATCCTCGAAATTTTCGGTGGTGAACAGCGCGACGTTCTGGCCGTTGCGCTGGATGACGGTGTTGACGCCGACGGTGGTGCCATGGGTGAAATAGGAAACGTCCTTCGCTTCGATGCCGTCGCGCTTTTTCAGCGTGTCCAGCGCGAGAAGGATTTCTTCTCCGGGCGCATCGGGGCGGGAAAACACCTTCAGGGTGGAAAGCGCGCCGGTCCCATCGTCGAACACGGCAAAATCCGTAAACGACCCGCCAACATCGACGCCAATGCGATATCCCATCTCTTCCGTCTCCTTTTCCAGTGCGGACGATGCTGTCATCGGGACCGGAAAAGGGCCAAGCATTTATGGGGTAAGGGTCATAGCCCCAGGTTATGAGGACGGCCGAGGTGACCCATAGGGAGGGTTGTTCAATCCTCGCAGGGTTTCGGCACCGTCATGTAATATTCGGGATGCGGTGCGGCGCGATAACCGGCCTTTTCGTAAACGCCATGGGCGTCGCGGGTCGCCAGCATCCAGCTCGATACCGTCGAAAGCTCCGGGTGTTTGCGTATCTCGGTGGCGATCCAGGACGCAAGGCCGCGACCGCGATGATCCTCCACCGTGAAGACATCGCGCAGATAGCCGAAAACGGCATAATCCGTCACCAGACGGGCGAAGGCGGCCATGGAGCCGTCAGGGGCGTAAACGCCGACCGGCAGCGAATGCGAAAGCGCCCGCTTCAGCCGGTCGGCGGTCATTCCCTGCGCCCAGTAGGAATCGCGGGCGAGAAAACCATGGACCAGATCGAAATCCACCCGTGCCGGATCGGTGCTCAAGACGTAGCCGTCGCGGGTGATTTCGAAAATGGCCGGTTCCCAGTTCATCCGTTCACCGTAACATAGATCTTGCGGACGGTTTCAATGGTTTTCCACACGCCGACGAAGCCCGGCTTCATGACGAAACTGTCGCCAGCCGTATAACGCAGCGGTGCGCCGCCTTCCGGCGTGATTTCGATGACGCCTTCGAGAATATGGCAGAATTCGAAGGTTTCGCCCTTGATCGAACGGCTTTCGCCCGGCGTTGCTTCCCAGATGCCGGTGTGGACGGTGCCGTTGCGGGCTTCGTCCAGCGGCCAGGTCTTGAAGGACGGATCGCCGGAAATGAGGCGTTCCGGCAGGGCCTTGGAGGCTTTGGGTTCGAAGGCGGGGTGTGTGTCGATGGTCTTGAGAAGTGGCATGGGTGTCCTTTCCTGGAACGGGATGATCAATATCCGCGATTGCGGTCGACGAGGCCGAGCGGCTCGAGGCCGGACTGGTATCGTTTGATGTTTTCGACAACGGTGCGTGCTGCCGAATGCGGCTGGGTGACGCTGGCGATGTGCGGCGTCAGGAGAATTTTCGGATGCGTCCAGAAGGCGTGGTCTTCCGGAAGCGGTTCCGGATCGGTGACGTCGATCACGGCACCCGAAAGCCTGCCGCTGTCCAGCGCATCGATGAGGGCGTCGTGGTCGAGCTGTTTGCCGCGCCCGGCGTGAACCAGCCCCGCACCCTCGGGAAGCATCCCCAGGCGTTCGCCATTCAGAAGTCCCGTCGTTTCGTCGGTCAGCGGCAGCAGGCAAACGAGAATATCGCTGGTCGAAAGGATCGTGGACAATCCGGCTTCGCCATGATGGCAGGTCACACCATCGATCTCGCGCGGTGAACGGCTCCAGCCGGAAAGCGGAAAACCGAAGGGTTTCAGCCGTTCCAGCGCCGCAACGCCCAGCATGCCGAGGCCGAGAACGCCCACCCGGCACTCTTCCGCCTGACGCTGCGGCAGGGCCTTCCAGAGTTGCTGGCGCTGCTGTTTCAAATAGACCGGCAGGTTGCGGTGAAGCGCCAGCACGCCGAGGCTCACATATTCCTGCATCATGCGGATGATGCCTTCATCCACCATGCGCACGACTTTCACATGCGCAGGGACGGTGTCGATGTGAAACTGATCGACGCCCGCACCGATGGAAAACAGGATTTCGAGATTGCGGTAGCGGCCGATATCATCAGGCACGGTCCAGGTAATGACGTACCGAACCGCATCCGGATCGACGCTTTTGGCATCCATCGAAAAAGGTAGTTCCGGCAGGTCGCGGGCCAGAGCCTGCCGGAAAATCTCGCCGCGCTTCGCGTCGGAATTGAAGAAGAAAGTCATCTGAAATCCGTGGTTCCGAAGGTTTAAACCGTGCAGCGGCTCGCCAGTGTTTCCAGCATTGACTGGCAGGCCGACAGTTCACCGGCCGTTATGAATTCGTCCGGCTTGTGGGCGCGGCCGATATCGCCCGGGCCGCAGATGATGGCATCGATGCCGGCCGCCTGAAAAAGCCCGGCCTCCGTGCCATAGCTGACGGCGGCGATGCAGGGCGCGTCGGTCAACTCTTCCAGAAGCTTCACGAGCGGCGCATCTGCGGCAAGGGACAGCGCCGGATAATCGCTCATCGGCGTCCATTCTATGTCGATGCCCTTGACGGCGAGCGCTTCGACGCCGTCGCGCACCGGCTGGAGCAGGGCGACCGGCGATACGCCAGCAATCGCCCGCGCTTCCAGTTCGATGGCGCAGAGATCGGGGATGATATTGATCGCCTGTCCGCCTTTCGCCGTGCCGATCTGCAGGGAGGAATAGGGCGGCTCGAACGTCGCTTCGAAAGGCCCCTGGGTGAGACCCTGTGCGGTCTCGACCGCCTTTGCCATGATGCCGGTCATCAGATGAATGGCGTTCACGCCCTGATCCGGCCGCGAGGAATGGCCGGAGCGTCCGCGAATGGCGATGCGTGCGGCGGCCTTGCCCTTGTGGGCGCGCACGGCGCGCAGATTGCTCGGTTCGCCGATGATTGCGCCCGCCGGTTTTGCGCATAGTTCCGGCAAGCGGGCGATGAGATGCGGAACGCCACGGCAGCCCGCCTCCTCGTCATAGGAAAAGGCGATGTGAACGGGCCGCTTCAGCGCCATGCGTGAAAATGCCGGTGCTGCGGCGAGAACCGTGGCCAGAAACCCTTTCATGTCGGTGGTTCCGCGTCCGTAGAGACGCTCGCCTTCGGTTCTCAGCGTAAAGGGATCGGAGGACCATTCCGGCTCACCGGCAGGCACCACATCCATATGGCCGGAAAGGATGTATCCGCTGGCATCGGTCGGGCCGAAGCTGGCAAAGAGATTGGCGCGGTCGCCTTCCGGGCCGGCAAGCAGCGATACTTTTGCGCCGTGGCTTTCCAGATAATCGGCGATCCATCCTGCGATGTCGCCATTGGCGGTTCCGACCACCGACGGGAAGCCGACAAGACGCTCCAGAATGTCGATTGCGTTCATGGCTGTCTCCGTCGCTTCAACGCCGAAAAGCTTAGAGCGGCCTGCGGCGTTTATCTGCTGAAATACGGGTGATTTCAGTAGATTGTTGTGTCCTTCCAGCGCTTTCGGAAAATTCCTGCTGGCGAGGCTGGTTATCTTCGGATGTCGTGAGCTGGGCTGCCGGGATCTAGGTTCCGCGCCGGAGGGAATGAGAGCCGTTTGTCATGGAGCTGCTCAAGGTCGATAGTTTCGAGTTGCGGACAGTGGATATCGCCGATGTGGAGGCCGATCATCTGCATGCTTTGTCCATGGCTGTCGGATGGCGATATCACGCAAACGAATGGTGTTTCCTGCGGCAGTGCGGCGTCGGGCTTGCCGCGCTTGACGAGATCGATCGCGTTGTCGCAACGGCAATGCTGTTTCCTTATGATGAGGGTGTCGCGACGGTCGGCATGGTCATCGTTTCTCCCCGTTTGCAGGGGCAGGGCGTTGGACCATGGCTGGTGGGCCAACTCATCGCGGGCTACCCTGATGCCTCCCTGCGGTTGAACGCCACGGAAGCCTCGCGACGGCTTTTCGCACGGCTGGGTTTTTCCGGGGATACGGAGAAAGTACATCTCCAGCGCGGCAAGGTGCGCTGCCCTGCCGAGATGCCGACGCTTGGAAGAAAGCAGAGAATCGAGCCGCTGTCCTGGGATCATTTGTCCGCCGTGGTGGATCTGGATCGGGCGGCTTTCGGTGTTTCGCGCCGGGGCGTCCTGCAACGCCTTGTTCAGGAAAATACGGGTTACGGCCTGTTCGAGGCTGATCGTCTTGCCGCCTTTGCATTGCGGCGTGCGGCGGGGCGGGGCCATATTGTCGGCCCGGTCATCGCCGGTGACGAGGCGGATGCGATTGCGTTGGTGAGGCGACATTTTTCCGATCTCGACGATCAGCTTGTCCGTCTCGATACCGTGCGGGATAGCGGTCTTCTGACCGAGTTTCTGACGCAATCCGGGCTGGTGGGGATCGAAACGCTCACCGCCATGTCGAAAGGCGCGCCGCAACCGGCAGGCTCCGGTTCCGCAAAGATTTTCGCCCTGGCAAGCCCGTCTTTGTGCTGAGGTGCGGCACTATCGCAATTGACGCCCCGCCTCTTGCCCCTTATGTGAGAAAGCGACGGTTCCTGCAGCCGAAAGGCGAAGGGATTAATAGGGAACATGGTGCCGGCGATCTTTTTCGCCCAATGCCGTGGCTGCCCCCGCAACTGTAAGCGGATTGTCGTTCATCCCCGTGACGCTTCAGGCGTCATGCCACTGTATTCTCCGGAATGCGGGAAGGCAGATGAGTGACGCAAATCCGTGAGCCAGGAGACCTGCCGTCGAAATATAAACCATCGTTACGGGCGGGGAAGCCCGGAGGAGGAGATTGTAATGTTATTTCATAACATTTCGTTTGCGTCCTATTGCCGTTCTCCGTACAAGACGTCCCGCTGTTGCTGCGCGTTCTGACGCCTGCTGCTCTGGAATAAGATTTACTTTCGACTGGAGAACACATGTTTCATTCTAGACGCCTGCCTGTCCATGCCGGTTTTCTGGCCGCTGCGCTTGCGGCTTTGCCTGTCGCCGGCGCCAATGCTGCCGAAACGACCTATCCCCTGACGATCAACAGCTGCGGTCAGGAGATCACCTTCAAGCAGGCGCCCGCCCGCACCGTGTCCGTCGGCCAGAGCACGACCGAGGTTCTTTACCTCCTCGGCCTCGCCGACAAGGTGGTCGGCACGGCGCTGTGGATCGGTCCGGTTCTGAAGGGCTACGAAGAGGCCAATGCCAGGGTCGAGCGGCTGGCTGACAATGATCCGAGCTTCGAGGCGGTCATCGGCAAGAAGCCGGACCTCGTGACGACGCAGTTTCAGTGGCAGATCGGCCCGGAAGGCGTTGTCGGAACACCGGCGCAATTCGCCGAGCTTGGCGTTCCCGTTTATACCTCGCCCGCCGATTGCATGGGCAAGGACAATTCCGGCGGCGGCGACGGCGTGCGCAACACCGTCTTCACCATGGATTTGATCTACCAGGAAATCCGCGATCTCGCCAAAATCTTCAACGTGCAGGATCGCGGTGAAGAGGTCGTTGCCGACCTGAAAAAGCGTGAAGAAGCCGCCCGCGCCAAGATCGCCTCGGCAAATGGCAAGCTTTCGGCTGTCTTCTGGTTCTCCAGCGCCGAGCTGGATATCGATCCCTATGTGGCTGGCCGCAATGGCGCTCCCGGCTACATCATGTCCGCGCTGGGCTTAAAGAACGTCATCGAAAGCGATGAAGAATGGCCGACCGTCGGCTGGGAAACCATCGCCAAGGCCAATCCGTCCATCATCGTTGCCGGCAAGATGGATCGCCGCCGTTTCCCCGCCGATGATGTCGCCGTCAAGCTGAAGTTCCTCGCCACCGATCCCGTGGCCAGCATCATGCCAGCCGTCAAGGAAGGACATGTGTTCGAGATGGACGCGCAGGCGATGAACCCGACCATTCGCACCATTGAAGGCATCGAAACGCTGGCCGAGGCGATTTCGGCTGCCGGCCTCGCGAAGTGAACGGTCTTTCCATCCCTCTCGGCAGAGTAGGGCTGGCTTTTGCCGCGCTCGCACTGCTGCTCGTCGCACTGATGGCCGGGGCGGCCATCGGCGAGACCGCCATTCCTTTCGACGTCGTGGCGAAAACAATCGCCAACCGCGTCTTCCATGCGGCCTATCCGCTGGAGCCGCTGGATGAGGGCATCGTCTGGAGTTATCGTCTCAGCCGCGCGGTCGTCGCCGCCTGTTGCGGCGCTTCTTTGGCGCTGGCCGGGGCGGTGCTGCAATCGCTTCTGCGCAATCCGCTTGCCGATCCTTATATTCTCGGCATTTCCGCTGGCGCCTCCACCGGTGCCGTCGCTGTCGCGCTGCTTGGCTTCGGAGCGGGGTTCCTGACGATGCCGGCCGGGGCGCTCATCGGTGCCTTCGTTGCGTTTTCGCTGGTCAGCCTTCTGGCGGTGCGGGCGGGACACGGCAACAGCGCCATTATTCTGGCGGGGGTGGCCGGGTCGCAGCTGTTTAATGCCATGACCTCTTTCATCGTCACCAAATCCGCCAATGCCGAACAGGCGCGCGGCATCATGTTCTGGCTGCTGGGCAACCTCTCCGGGGTGCGCTGGCCGGATGTCTGGCTTGCGCTGCCGATCAGTCTTGCGGGACTTGCGGTGTGTCTCTGGTATGCCCGGGCGCTCGATGCCTTCGCCTTCGGCGGTCAGGCTGCTGCCTCGCTCGGCATTCCGGTGCGCTGGGTCTATGCGGTGCTGATCTCCGTTTCGGCGATCATGACGGCTGCGATGGTGTCGCTGGTGGGCTCCATCGGCTTCGTGGGACTCGTCATTCCACACGCCGCACGCATCTTCGTCGGCGTTCGCCATGGCATATTGCTGCCGGTGACGGCGCTGACCGGCGCGGTTTTCATGATCGTCGCGGATATTCTCTCGCGCATTGTCATCCCGGGGCAGGTGCTGCCCATTGGCGTCATCACCGCGCTCGTCGGCGCGCCCGCCTTTGCCTTCATCCTTGGGCAGAAGAGGGGGCGTTCATGAAATTATCCGCTCACGACCTGCATTTCCATGCCGGCAATATCGATATTGTGCGTGGGGTCTCGCTCGATGTCGGTTCGGGTGAGTTTCTCGGCATCATCGGACCGAACGGTTCCGGCAAAAGCACACTGCTTTCCATGCTGGCAGGCATTCGCAAGCCGCGCCGGGGGCACGTTACGCTCGGGGATGAGCCGCTTGCCTCATTGGGACGGCGAGACCTTGCCCGCCGGCTTGCCTTCGTGGAGCAGCAGGCCGAAACCACCGAACGCATCACCGCACGACAGGCGGTGGAACTTGGGCGCACGCCCTATCTCGGGCCGCTTTCCGCCTGGTCGCAGCAGGATGACGCCATTGTTGATGCAGCACTTGCCAATGTCGATATGGCCGATAAGGCGGAGCGCAACTGGCACCATCTTTCCGGCGGCGAACGCCAGCGCCTGCATATCGCCCGCGCATTGACGCAGGAGCCGCATATCCTGCTTCTGGACGAACCGACCAACCACCTCGACATAGGCCACCAGATCGGCCTGCTCGATCTGGTGCGCCGGCAGGGCCTGACCGTTGTGGCGGCGCTGCACGATCTCAATCACGCCGCCATGTTCTGTGACCGGGTCGCCATCATGCACCGGGGCGAGATGATTGCGGTCGGTCCGCCGCGCGAGGTTCTGACACCGGCGAGAATAGCCGCCGTCTTCGGGGTAGAATGCGTCGTCACCACGGATGAGGGCGGCTTTTCCCATATTCGTTTTCTGCCGGCCCACGGGCGGGCCGAGCATGCAAGGAAAGTACTGGCACGATGATGAAATTGCTGAATTTTGCCGGGATTGCCGTGGCGATAAGCATGGGTTTTCCCTTTCATGCTTCCGCCGAGACCTTCGAGGTGAAAATGCTGAACCGGGGAGAAAAAGGCCCGATGGTGTTCGAACCCGACTTTCTGGAAATCGTCCCCGGCGACCGTGTGCGCTTCGTGCCCACCCACAAGAGCCACAATGCCGCGACCATCGATGGCATGATCCCGGAAGGTGTCGAAGGTTTCAAAAGCCGGATCAATGACGAATTCGAGACCGGCTTTGAAAAGCCGGGCTTTTACGGCATCAAATGCTCGCCGCATTACGGCATGGGCATGGTCATGCTGATCAAGGTCGGCGAGGCGGCCTTGCCGCAAAGCTACAGGACGGTGGATGTGCCCGGCCGGGCGAAGCCGCGCTTGGAGGAATTATTCGAGCGGGCTGGAAAATGAGACTGCACTGAGCTCCCATCCGTCATGCCGGACTAGATCCGGCATCCAGCCGCGGCGCGTCTGCGCCGTCGGAAGAGTCTTTTGCGATCAAGGACTTGATCGCACTGGACTCCGGATCTAGTCCGGGGTGACGGAGTAGTTCCCCGGCTTCACTGCGCACACCGCATAACGATGCTGCAGCCCGCGCAGAATGCCTTTCAGCAGGCTGAAATTTTTCGCCTGGGCGCGGTGAATGGCCTGAAGCTCCTGATCGATTGCGACAGGTTCGAAGCCGGTCGCACGCAACAGCGCCGCGACATCGCCAGCCCTTGCGCCCTTCGAAAAATAAACGCGGGAAAGAATGCTGTTGAAGGTGTTTTCCGGGTCCGCCGGCTTGTGCGGCTGGTCCGGTTTGACGAGGCCGATGCTTTCGAGACCGGCCGCCAGTTTCTTCACCAGTTTTTCGCGCCAGCCGGTATTTACGAAATCGCCGTCAACGATCAGAAGCCGTCCGCCCGGTTTCAGAACGCGGAACCATTCGGCAAAGCTTGCCTGCGGGTCCACCAGCGTCCAGACCAGATGACGGGTGATGATGACATCGGCGCTTTCATCCGGCTCCATCGTGTTTTCGGCATCGCCGACGAAAAAGCGGATGCTACGGCCACGGCTTTTCGCTTTTTCACGGGCAAGCGCCAGCATGGTTTCCGACCAGTCCATGCCGGTGACCTGAAAACCGAGATCGTCCATCAGGTGCGAGATGACGCCGGTGCCGCTGGCAAGATCGAGCGCCCTGCGGCCTTCTCCGCGGCCGAGATGTTTCAGGATAAGCGCGTGCCAGGCCTCGCGCTCGTCTTCGGAAAAAATTTCATGTCCGGGGGAAAGGTCGAAAGTCGCGGCGCGGCCGGACCAGTAGGATTTGATTTCGTCTCTTAGACTGTCGTTTTTGCCATATTGGATTGTGTCGATCATCGGTCTTCAACTCATGTACCGGTCAGTTAAGAATGGCTCTAAAACATAAATGTTGACTAGTACAGTCAGAAAATAATACAGCCGCGCCAGTCAACACTGGAGAGCAATATCCGATGCGCATCTCAGCCAAATCTGCGGCACTTGCCCTTGGCCTTCTCGTATCCGCCGCATGGCCGGCATTCGCCGAAAAGGTCACCGTCAAGGATGTGACGGGCCGCGATGTCGAAGTGAATGTGCCGGTATCGCACGTCATCCTCGGTGAAGGCCGCCAGATTTATTTCCTGGCTGCACTCGACAAGGAAAACCCTTTCCAGCACGTGGTTGGCTGGCGCGACGATCTGGCGAAAGCCGACCCGGAAACCTATGCGGCCTATCTCGCCAAGTATCCGGAGATCGCCAAGCTGCCGACTTTCGGCGGCATGAAGGACGGCACTTTCGACATAGAACAGGCTGTTGCCCTGAAGCCTGACGTGATCCTGATGAATATCGACGCCAAGACGGCGACCGAAGAAGCGGGCTATATCGAAAAGCTCGCCAAGGTCGGCATTCCGCTGGTCTACGTCGATTTCCGTGAAAAGCCGATGGAAAATACCGAGCCGAGCATGCGCCTCATGGGCCAGCTTACGGGCAAGGAGAAGATCGCCGAGGACTTCATCAAGTTCCGCGCCGACTCCATCGCCAAGGTCACCGATACGCTCGAAAAGGCCAATCCGAAGAAGCCTGTGGTGTTCATGGAGCGCGCCGGCGGTTATTCCGATGATTGCTGCATGTCCTTCGGCAACGAGAACTTCGGCAAAATGGTGGAGCTTGCCGGCGGCATCAACATGGCCAAGGACATCATTCCCGGCACTTTCGGCACCGTCAATCCGGAACAGATCATTGCCTCCAACCCGGAGCAGATCATCATCACCGGCGGCAACTGGAACGGTTATGTTCCGGGCGGCAACTGGGTCGGCGTCGGTTATGGTGCGGATTTGAAGGAAGCCCATCGCAAGCTTGAAAACCTGACCAAGCGCCCGGCTTTCACCGGCGTGCAGGCGGTGAAGGACGGTAATGTCCACGCCATCTGGCATCAGTTCTACAACAATCCCTATCAGTTCGTGGCCGTTCAGGAAATCGCCAAGTGGCTGCATCCGGACCTCTTCAAGGACCTCGACCCGGAGGCGACCTTCAAGGAACTGCATGCCCGCTTCCTGCCGCTCGACTACAAGCCCGGCTACTTCGTTTCGCTGAAGGACGCCAGGTAATAAAGGGACGGTGAAGGGGAGCGCCGTCCGACCGATGGATAAAGCCGCAGCCATGCGGCTTTATCGCTTTGTTTTGGAACTCAATGAGGACTGCTCATGCGGCTCAACGCTCTCAGGCATCTTGCGGTGCTGGCTTTCTCCCTTCTCGCCGTGCCGGTTCTGGCGGCTGAGATTACCGATGTCACCGGTCGAAAAGTCGAGCTGGATTTGCCGGCCAGACGCGTCATCGTCGGTGAGGCGCGCCAGGTACATGTCATTGCCGCGCTCAAGGGCGAAAAGACCTTCGACACCATCGTCGGCTGGCGTGACGATCTTCTCAAGAAGGACCCCGACAGCTACACCGCCTATGTCGAGCGTTTTCCGCAGATCGAGAAACTGCCGCGCTTCGGTTACGTGCCGCAGGGCGATTTCAGCCTGGAAACGGCCATCACCCTTTCACCCGATGTGATCACCCTCAATCTGGAAGCGGAGAAGTCCGCCAAGGAGAGCGGTTTCGAAGAAAAGGCCGCCGCCGCCGGCATCAAGATCATCTATCTCGATTTCCGCATCGATCCTGAAAAGAACAGCGAAGCCTCGGTCGAAATTCTCGGCAAACTCTTCGGCGCCGAAGAGCGGGCGAAGGAATTCATCGCTTATCGCCGCGCCGAAATCGCCCGCGTGACCGACCGGCTCGCCAGCGTCAAGGACTTGAAGCGCCCGAACGTCTTCATTGAACGCGCCCCCGGCATTTCCGGCGAAAACAATTGCTGCCGCACTTTCGGACCGGTCAATTTCGGCGCGATGGTCGATCTTGCCGGCGGCCACAACATCGCCGACGGCATCATCAAGACGACCTTCGGCGATCTCAATCCCGAACAGCTCGTCGTTGCCGATCCTGACCACGTCATCGTCACCGGCTCCAACTGGGCCGCCGAATCCGACATCAACCAGTTCGTTCCTGTGGGACGCGGGGCGGATATGGCTCTCTCCCGTGAGCGACTGGCCAATCTGATGAAGCGCACGCCGTTTCCGGAACTGAAGGCCGTGAAGCAAGGCAATGTCCATGCCGTCTGGCACCAGTTCTATGGCGCGCCCTACGAATTCTTCCCGATCCAGCAATTCGCCAAGTGGTTCCATCCCGATCTCTTCGCCGATCTCGATCCGGAAAAGAATTTCGAGGAGTTTCACCGCAAATTCCTCCCCGTCACCTACAAGCCGGGCTATTTCGCCTCGCTCGAAAAAGGTTTGAACCAATGAGTTCGCTGAATGAAAGCGCGGTTGGCATCAGTGGGCGCGATCAATATCGCGCCCTTGCCGCGCGCAGGATAATCATCCTCTTCGGGCTTTTTGTCGCCCTGTGTTTCAGTATGGCCGCCGACATGGCGCTCGGTCCGGCGCGCTATTCGCTCTCCGAGGTTCTGGCGACGATTGCCGATCCGGCCGCCGTTGGAAACCAGCTTCGGGTGGTGATCTGGGATATTCGCATGCCGATCGCGCTGATGGCGGTGACAGTCGGAGCGTCGCTTTCGGTTGCGGGTGCGCAGATGCAGACCATCCTGTCGAACCCGCTCGCGAGCCCCTTCACGCTCGGCATTTCGGCGGCGGCAAGCTTCGGTGCGGCGCTGGCGCTGGTTGGCGGCGTGGCGATCTTTCCGGGCGCCGTGCATTACATGGTGCCGATCAACGCCTTCATCATGGCCATGGTCGCGGCTCTCTTCATCCATTTCGCCTCGACGCTTCGCGGGGTGACGGTCGAAACCATCGTGTTGCTTGGCATCGCGCTGGTGTTCACCTTCAATGCGGCGCTGTCGCTGCTCGAATATCTGGCCTCCGAACAGGCGCTTGCCGCCGTGGTTTTCTGGACCATGGGCAGCCTGACGAAGGCGACCTGGGACAAGGTCTATATCACCGCCGCCATCCTCCTCGTCACCGTGCCGTTGTTCATGCGCAATGCCTGGGCGCTGACGGCACTCAGGCTCGGCGATGACAAGGCGGCCAGCATGGGCATCAATGTCCGGCGGCTGCGGTTGACGACCATGCTGACGGTCAGCCTGCTGGCGGCCATTCCGGTTTCTTTTGTCGGCACAATCGGTTTCGTCGGGCTGGTCGGTCCGCACATCGCCCGCATGGTGGTGGGTGAGGACCAGCGTTTCTTCCTGCCCGGCTCGGTGATCTGCGGCGCGCTGCTTCTGTCGGCAACCTCGGTCATCAGCAAGATTCTCATTCCCGGCGCTATTCTGCCTATCGGCGTCATCACGGCGCTCGTCGGTGTTCCGTTCTTCTTCGCGCTTATTTTCGGCAACAGGAGGCGCGCATGGTAGCGCTCGCACTGAAAGATGTCGGCGCCGCCTATGGGCGCATCACGGTTCTCTCCAAGGTCGGCATCGATACGCTGGAAAGTGGCAGTGTGACGGCCGTGATCGGCCCGAATGCCGCCGGCAAGTCCACGCTTTTCAAGCGCATCGCCAGCCTGATTTCCGGCCCCGGACTGGTCGAACTCTCCGATACGGCCCGCGGCAACCGCGCCATCTGCTACATGCCGCAGGATACCGGCGCCAATGCCGTTCTGACCGTGTATGAATCCGTGCTTCTTTCCGCCAAGCAGGGCGGCGGCTGGCGGGTCCATGACGATGAGCTGTTCGAGATCGACGCCATTCTCAAGGCGCTGAAAATCCATGACCTTGCTTTCCGCGGGCTTGGCGAATTGTCGGGTGGTCAACGCCAGCTTGTTTCGCTGGCGCAGGCGCTTGCGCGAAAGCCGGAAGTGCTGCTGATGGACGAGCCGACGTCTGCGCTCGATCTTCACCGGCAGATCGAGGTTCTGGGTTTCGTCACCGATCTGGCGCAGAAGACCGGCATGATCGTGCTGATCGCCCTGCATGACCTCAACCATGCGCTTCGTTATTGCGCCAATACGATGGTTATCGCGCGTGGCGAAATGGTGGTGAGCGGTAGCACGGAGGCGGTTATAACCCCGGAGATGCTGCGCGATATTTATCGCATCGATGCCCGTATCGAACCCTGCTCGCAGGGCAGACCCATGGTCATCGTCGACGGGGCCATCTGACAGGTCAAGTCCCGGCCGCCTTCGCTGCCGGGTCTGCTCGGTGCGGCTTGCACAAATTCTTGATGATAATAGTCATGAAATATCTGTTCGATCCACGGTTTGGATGCTAGAGCTTTGAGCGGCAGAGCTGTGCGGCCATTCGGGGGCGGCAGGTTTCGTCGATCCTTGAAATTTCTCTCGGTTGAGACATGGGCATACGGGAAGATGACAAGCGTTATAACGCTTACGTCGCGCATAGGGTCGACCTGATCAAATACGCCACCCTCATTCTGGGGTCGCGGGCGGATGCGGAGGACGTGGTTCAGGAAGCATTCCTGAAATTCGTTCCCGAGGCCTCCGGCAATCCTTCCAACCTCAAATCCTATCTCTTCCGCATCGTTCGCAATCTTGCGCTCGACAATCGCCGGCGCAGCCGCCAGGACCTTCGGGAACGGCCGGACGATACGCCGTTCTGGGGTGTGCCGCAGGACAATGGTACGCCGGAAGAGCATGCCCTTTTCTGCGACGAAGTTCGCCAGATGCGGACTATTTTGGCCGGCCTGCCGGTTCAGGCGCGGGTGGCATTGGAAATGCACAGATTCGGTGGTTACAATATGGAAGAGATTGCGCGTCACCTTGGCGTGTCCGTGGCCAGCGCACATCGTCTGATCAAGGGCAGCATTGCCGCGATTACCAAAGAAATGAAGTAAAATAGTCCCGATTGTCCCGCCTTGTGAAAAAAATCTCTTCCTCAAACGTCTTTATAGCAATGCAGAAGACGACGCTTCTCCCGCAAAGGAACTGGCCCGGTTCAATGACCATTGATCCAGAGAAAAAAATTGAATTGCCGGCCGGTAAGGCGGAGGAGGCGGCCGATTGGCTGCTGCGCTTGCAGTCTGGCTCGGCGGAGCCGCGGCTAAAGGCGGAATTCGAGCAATGGCTGGCGGCAGCGCCGGCAAACCGTCTCGCCTGGGAACGAACATGCAAGACGTGGCGCAATCTCGGCCTGGTGGAGCCGGAATTCAAGAACCTCTGGGAAGATGCGCCGCATCTGCCCGGCAAGGCCGCGACAAAGCCGCAGCGGCGGCGCTGGTCCGTGCGACATTATGCCGGCGCGGCTGTGGCGGCGGCGTCCCTCTGTCTTGCCGTATTGTTCGTTCCGGCATTTTTCGTTCGCCTGGAGGCGGACTATCAGACCACCACTGCCGAAAGCCGCACGATCACCCTCGAAGACGGCAGCAAAGTGCAGCTTGCCGCCGCGAGCGCGCTTTCAACGGATTTCACGAATGGCCGTCGCAATGTGACGGTGCTGAAGGGGGAAGCCTTTTTCGACGTCGTGCCGGATAAAACGCGTCCCTTCGTCGTGGAGGCAAAAAACGTGACCGTTCAGGTGCTGGGCACGGCTTTCGACGTCGACCTGACGGATGGCGTAACCCAGGTGGCGCTGGCGCACGGTTCCGTGGAGGCGTCTTTCCGCAATGCGCCGCCAACGCGGCTGGTGCCGGGCGAGATGCTGATTGTCGACGCTTCCGGTGCGATCCGCAAAGAGACTGTTTCCGTCGAGGATATTGGCGGCTGGCGCAATGGCGAACTCTATGTGGTCGATGCGACGATAGGCTCGGTCGTGGAGCAGATCCAGCGCTACCATCCCGCATGGCTGACCATGGCCGACAAGCGGCTTGCCGAGCAGAGGGTGACAGGGTTTTACGATCTGCGCGACCCGGATCGCGCGCTGGAAGCCCTGGTGGAACCCTACAAGGGCAAGGTGCATGCGATTGGCGGCAGCGCCCGCATCATCACCCGCTTCTGAAACATTCCGAAACAAAAAATCATATTTATTTTCAGTCATTTATAAAATTTCTTCCGAAAGCCTGAAAAAAATCGACGAGGCAATCGTCTTTTTGTTGAGTAATCCGGTCAAGATATATCCGGAGCGAAAGACAGGAAGACAAAAGCAATATGCGCCTCCAGACATGCAAGACCGGTTCAGGGGAAAAAGCAGCAAAGCAGGCTCGCAGGGCCGTGCTGCTGGCGACAACGGCAGTCGCCGTTTCATTCGCGACGCCCGTTCTGGCCCAGACCGGAGCTGACACCGCCAATTCCCAGCGTCCAGGCGGCGAGCAGGGGGCGACGCGGCCGTTCAACATTCCCGCCCAGTCGCTGTCATCGGTCGTGGGTGCTTTCGGGCGGCAATCCGGCCTTCAGGTCACGCTTGCCACGCCCGCGGCCGGAAATGTGCGCACCAATGCCGTCACCGGCAGTTTCACGGTGCGGGAGGCGCTGTCGCGGTTGCTGGCGGGAACGGGCGTCAATTTCCGTATCGCCGGCAATGGCAGAACCGTCGTCATCGGCACGGGGCAATCGACCGTCGATTTTTCCGCGGCGGAGGGTACGACGGTTCTGGAAACCATTACCCTGACCGGCAAGACCGGGCGCAACTCCATTGCCGGTTCCGGTTATCAGGGGACGCCCGACTGGGTTTATGAAACGCCCGCCAGTGTCAGCGTGGTCGGCCGTGAGGCGATCCAGTCGGCCGGGGTGCGCAACACGCGCGATGTTTTCAACCGGGTTTCCGGTGTTTATGCCGGCGAGGGCAATGGCAGCTTTCCAACCGTTTCGCCCAATGTGCGCGGTTTGCAGGAAAGCGGCCGCGTGGTCGTCTCCATCGATGGCGCGCGGCAGAATGCGCAGCGTGGTGCGGCCTTCGGCGGCGCCACGAGCTACACCGCAAGTGCCGGGCAGGGTTATGTGGATGTCGCTTTCATCCGTGCCGTCGAGATCGAGAAAATAACCAATGCGCGCTCAGGCAATGTCGGCTCTCTGGGCGGCAAGGTCGAGTTCCGAACCGTCAGCGCCGACGATCTGATTGCCGAGGGTGAAAACAAGGGCGGGGAAGCGAATGTTTCTCGCGGCACCAATGGCTATGATTTTCAGGGCTCGGTTCTCGGCGCCGTTCGCTCGCCGGATGGTCCTCTCTCCTTCGTCGCCGGCTACAGCCGCACGATCATGGATGAATACAAGATCGGAACAAAAGGCGAGGCTCGCAGCACCGCGCTGACGATGAAGGATTTGCTCGGCCGCGACGGCTGGTCGACCTTTTTCAAGGGCGAAGGCGACTTCGGCGACGTGAAGGCTTCGCTTTCCTGGATGCATCAGGAGAATGATTTCGTTCAAGGCGCTTCCACGGTGATCGACCGGGAAAGCGTGCGAAACGACAGCGTCGTCGCAAAGCTGGACTGGGACCCCGAGAGCGAACTCATAGACCTCAAGTCGTCGCTGTGGCTGAACGATAATATGACGCATGAACTGCGGGCGGAACGAGAGAGATACGCGGCCGAAACGAACCTTGACATGGGCCTGCGCAGCTTCGGCGGCAGCCTGGAAAATACCAGTCGCTTTGATACGGCGGCGGGCGCGCTCAGTCTGAACTATGGGGCAGAAGCCTTCCGGGACATTGCCACATCCGTTGCGACAAGCGCCAAAATCGCGGAAAATCCTTCTTTCGCCAGCAGCTACACGTCATTCAGCCCTGCCGGGCGGCGCGATGTCGCCAGCCTATTCCTTAATGGCGAGCTTGAGCCGGCCGAGTGGATCACGCTGAGTGGCGGTGTGCGTTACGACTGGTCGCGCCTGAAAGGATCTGCGACCTATTATAGTGTCAAGGAATCGATAGTAACGACAAGTGTGCCTTGCGACCTTGTTCGCAATCACTATACGGCCCTGGAATACTTCAATCGGGTCTTTCTGCCTGCAAATTCCCCCATATGGGCATCCCGCTATAATGTTTTTCTCGCCAGCATTTGGCCGCGTACATCGGCCAACTGCATGCCGGGCACCGGTATAACCACCAGTACGCCGGTCCCCGAATATCCATCGCACAATGTCGATATCGATCGCACCTACAGCGCCTGGCTGCCCTCCGCCACCATTGAACTGAAACCCGTCGACTGGTTCCGCCCCTATGTGAGCTATTCCCAGAGCTTGCGTCCGCCGACAATTCTCGAAGCATTTTTCGCTGGAGCGCGTCCGGGCGACAGCCCCGGATACGAATACGCTCCGAACCAGGCCCTGCGTGCGGAAAAAGCGACGACCTATGAAGTCGGCGCGAATATGAGCTTCGACGGCGTGCTGCTGGACGACGACTCCATTCGCATAAAAATGGCTGCCTTTCGCCGCGAGGTGAAGGACTATATCGCGCTCGGTTATCTCGTTACGGATCAGGTGCTCGACCGCACCTATACCAGCTTCGTCAATCTGGACGGCACGACCTATATGCGCGGGCTTGAATTCGAGGGCAATTACGATGCCCGCAGTTTCTGGATCGGCGGTTCGGCAACCTTTCTGAAAACAGAATGGCCTGAAAAGACGCAGGTTTTTTCCAACGGCACGACCACCACAACGGGCGAAATCGTTGCCTGGCCGGGCGACGTCGCGCCCAAGGTGAAGCTGACGCTCGATGGCGGCATGCGTTTCTTCGATGAAAAATTCTCGCTGGGCGCAAGGCTCAACCACGTTACGCCGACACAGTCGCGCACGCTGGATACGGAAGGCAATCTGCGCGAGGTGACCGATCCTTACACGACGGTGGATCTCTACGGTTCCTATGCCTTCAACGACAAGGCCACGCTTCGCTTCGCCGTCAACAACCTGACGGACCGCAAATACATCCCGGCGGCAAGCGCTTACACGGCGCCGGGCCGCACCTTTATCGCGACGATGAACGTGAAGTTCTGAACCGTGGAAGAAATTCTCCGGGCTGGGTTGCAGCCCGTCCCGGAGATGAAACGCCTTCGCCACAGGACGAAGGTATCGATATTGGCCAGCAAAGGAGTACACCTATGGCTACCACAATTCAACTGACGCAGTCTTCCTCCGATCTGATCGGCTACCTCAACGGTTGGACGAGCGGTTTCGGTTCGACATACGGTGCGTTCTACGACGCTCAGACCAGCTCTCTCGCCACCACCACCATCGATCCGAACACGACCTATGAGGCGTGGGGCGATGGCAGCACCGGCGGCAAGGGCATCGTCATGAGCGGCGCTCTGCAGTACTCCCAGGGCAACCTGACGGGTTCGGTCGACAGCATCGTTCTGGGCACTGGCTACAGCCAGTCCACCAGCGGCATCGCCGTCAGCCAGCAGGAACTGCTGATCGATCCCGACAGCGCCTACTCGCTTGCCGGTGCCCGCGATCTTCTCGATCTTGCCGTTTATCAGCTCGCCCGCTTCGGTTCGCTTGCCGGTTTTTATGATTACTTCGCGGCCACTGGCACGGTCATCGAGGATACGGCTGCCTCCAACACCCTGACCGGCTTTGCCGGCGCAGACACCTTCGTATTCTCCGGCGGCAACGACGTTGTGGCGACTGGCCCGACCGGCACCTACGGCTACCAGGATGGCACGGATACGCTTGACGTTTCCGCCTGGGGGGCAACTTCGGTGGACGATTTGTTGTGGTATAACGATAATGGAAATGCCGTTATCCTTTCTGCCACAGACACGTCCGTCTCCGTCACACTGAATGGCGTCGATGCAAATGTGCTCGACGCATCGGACTTCATTTTCGCCAGCGCATCGGCGCTTGCCGCGTAAAGGAAAATCAGGCTGTGGGCTTTCAAAACCACCAGCAGACGCCGCCGCAGTCCCTCACTGCGGCGGTTGTTTCGCCCCTTAAAAGCACATTTCTCGGCGTTGCGCTCGTCAGCGGCGTGGTCAATATACTCGCGCTCACGTCGCCGCTCTTCATGCTGCAGGTTTATGACCGGGTCCTGGCAAGCGGCAGCCTGCCGACGCTGGTCGGGCTCGCCATTCTCGCGCTTGGCCTTTACGGCTTCCAGTGCCTGCTCGATATCATCCGCGCCCGCGTTCTGATCCGCATCGGTGAAGATTTCGACATGCGTTATTCCGGCAGGGTGCATGATGCGGTGGTGCGCCTGCCGCTCGTCAACCGCATGCCGGGCGACGGTTTGCAGCCGCTGCGCGATCTCGACAATGTGCGCGGTTTTCTCTCCGGTACGGGGCCGACGGCCTTTTTCGATCTGCCGTGGATGCCGCTTTATCTCGGCATATGTTTTCTGTTTCATTTCTGGATTGGCGTGACGGCGCTTGCCGGCGCGATATTGCTTGTCTCCCTGACGATCCTCACCAATATCTTCTCGCAGAAGCCGATCCGCGACACCATGGTCGAGAATATGGCCCGCAACCGGCAGCTGGAGGCCTCGCGCCGCAATGCCGAAGTCGTGCAGGCCATGGGGCTTGGCGGCCGGCTCGGAAAACGCTGGCAAATTTCCAACGAGGCCTATCTCGCCGCCAATCGCAAGGCCGGAGATGTGGCCGGCGGTCTCGGCAACATCGCGAAGTCTTTGCGGGTCGTGCTGCAATCGGCCATTCTGGCGGTCGGCGCCTGGCTCGTCATCAATCAGGAGGCCTCCGGCGGCGTGATGATCGCCAGTTCGATCATGATGGGCCGGGCGCTCGCGCCCGTTGATCTCGCCATTTCCAACTGGAAGTCCTTCGTGGCCGCCCGGCAGAGCTGGGCGCGGCTGAGGGAGCTTTTTGCACAGATGCCGGCCAATGCCGCCGCCATGGCCCTGCCGAAGCCTGAAAAGGAACTGCGGGTCGAAAACGTCGCCATCGTTCCGCCGGGAGAAAGAAAACCGACCGTCACCGGGCTTGGCTTCATCGTGACCGCCGGAAACGCGCTCGGCGTCATCGGTCCCTCCGGCTCGGGTAAATCCACGCTCGCGCGCATTCTCACCGGCGCGTGGATGCCGGCGGCCGGCAAGGTACGGCTGGACGGTGCAAGTTTCGAGCAATGGGACCGTGAGGCGCTGGGCCGCCATATCGGCTATCTGCCGCAGGGCGTGGAGCTGTTCGACGGCACGATCGGTGAAAATATCTCCCGTTTCGAGGATAATCCCGATCCTGACGCCATCATCGCGGCGGCCAGGGCTGCGGGTGCGCATGAACTGATCCTGCGTTTCGAAAAGGGTTATGACAGCGATATCGGCGAGGCGGGTTCGGCGCTTTCCGCCGGGCAGCGCCAGCGCATCGGCCTTGCCCGCGCGCTATACCGCGATCCTTTCATCGTCGTGCTGGACGAACCCAACGCCAATCTCGATGCGGAAGGCGAAGCCGCCGTGGTCAAGGCGATTGCCTCGGTCAAGGCGCGAGGCGGCATTGCCGTCGTCGTTGCCCACCGGCCGAGTGCCATCGGTGCTGTCGATTTCATTCTGATGATGGAAGAGGGGCGGATGAAGGCCTTCGGCCCGCGCGACGAGGTTCTGTCGAAGGTACTGCGCGTTCCGCAGGCGCAGGCGGCCAAGGGATTTACCGCATCCGCCCAGACGATCTCGCCGCTGCGCGTCGTCGCCAATACCCAGCCGCAGGCGTTGGTGCTGGAAGACGTCCGTGAAGAGAACAGCCAGGAAGGAGATGCGGATGTCAAACATTGACCAGCGCAGCCATGTGTCCCGCTCCATCCGCAAACATCTTGTTGCCGGCCTCGCTGCAGGTGTAGCGCTGCTGGCCGGCGTCGGCGGATGGGCTGCGACGACCAATCTTGCCGGCGCGGTTGTCGCCTCCGGCCATCTGGTTGTGGATTCCTACAGCAAGAAGGTGCAGCACCCGAGCGGCGGTGTCGTCGGCGAAATTCTGGTGAATGAGGGCGACAGGGTAAAGGCCGGCGATGTGGTCATGCGCCTTGATGCGACCCAGACCCGCGCCAACCTCGCCATCGTGACCAAGCGTCTGGATGAGCTGAATGCGCGCATGGCAAGGCTGGAGGCCGAGCGCGACGATCTGCCGGAACTCGTTTTTCCGCAGGCGCTGATGGCGCGAAAAGACGATGCCGATGTCGCCTCCGCCATGCGCAGCGAGACCAAGCTGTTCGAATTCCGCAAATCCTACCGAGAAGGGCGCAAAGCACAGCTTTCCGAACGCATCACCCAGTTCGAACATGAGATTGAGGGGCTGAAGGCGCAGGAAGTCGCCTATGATAACGGCCTTGCCGTGCTGGAGGCTGAAATCACCTCGCAGAAATCCCTGCGCGAACAGGGTATCGTTTCGGTGCAGAGGCTGAACAGCCTGCAGACGCAGGCCGCGACATTCGGCGGCGAGCGCGGCGAAAAAATCGCCTATCAGGCGCAGACGGCAGGGCGCATCACCGAAACCAGGCTGCAAATCCTGCAGATCGATCAGGAGTTGCGCACCGAGGTCGGGCGGGAACTGCGGGAAATACAGGCGCAGATGGGCGAATTCGTCGAGCGCAAGGTTGCCGCCGAAGACGAGCTGAAGCGCATCGATATCGTCGCGCCGCAATCCGGCATGGTGCATGAAATGGCCGTGCACACGGTGGGTGGCGTGGTGACGCCGGCGGATCCGATCATGCTCATCGTGCCTGACGGAGACGAGCTGGCGCTGGAGGTAAAGATCGTGCCGAAGGATATCGATCAGCTTCAGGTGGGGCAAAAGGCCATGCTGCGCATGACCGCCTTCAACCAGCGTGTCACGCCGGAACTGGAAGGCCATGTCAGCCGCATCGCGGCGGATATCACCACCGATCAGCGCAGCGGTCTCTCCTATTATCTGGCGCGGATTTCCGTGCCGGTCTCCGAGCGGCAGAAGCTGAACAATGCGCCGCTGGTGCCGGGCATGCCGGCCGAGGCGTTCATTCAGACCAGCGAAAGGACGGCGCTGTCCTATATCGCCAAGCCGCTGACCGACCAGATCAGCCGCGCCTTCCGGGAAGAGTAGGAATCCTGGTCCGGTTTCCGGGCTTTATCCGCCTTCGCCAAAACGAAAGGCGGCAAAGCCTTTCGTTTTTGTCGGGATCGCCCAGACGCCGCCCGAAAATGGTGCTTTCGCCAGCCTGTCTTCGGACATGTTGTGGCGGTGTGACGTCAGGAAAAGGAGGCTGAAATCAGGTCCTCCGAAGCACGGCATGGTGGGGTGCGGGACGGGCGCTGCGAGCACCTCCGCATGCCTGCCGTCGGCCGTGAAAACGTTCAACAGGCCAGCGGAAACGCCCGCGCTGTAATAGGTGCCGCTGCTGTCGAGACAGCCGCCATCGGGTCTTCCCGTCTCTTCCGTCATCCAGGCCACCAGCACGCCCTCATCAAATGTGCCGTTTCTGCTGTCGAATTTTCGCCGGCGTATCCATTTCTGGACGGAATCGCTCTGCCACATGATGGAGCCGTCTGGGGAAAAGGCGAGGCCGTTCGGGCATGTCAGGCCGGTCTGCATGCGCTCGGCGCTTTTTTCGGTGATCCGCCAAAGTTCACCATGGGGCTCCATGTCCGCGAGTGGCACATTGTGCATGGTTCCCACCCAGAAGGCGCCGTCGGGGCCGATTCGTCCGTCGTTGAGCCGGCAGGGAATGCCGTCCGGTGACGGCAGGGAGTGGAGAAGGCGTGTTTCGCCGCTCTCCGGATCGAGGATGACGATATCCATGCCGCAGGCGACGATGAGGTCGCCGTTCCGACAGAGACCGAGACTCGAGACCGTATGGGGAAACGCCCATTCGCGATAAAGGCCAGGCTCAAGCGCTGCGGACCGCACCGCCTTGCCGAGTATATCGCACCAGAAAAGCACCTGTCGCCGCTCATCCCAAACGGGGGATTCCGCAAGCGTGCTCATCGTGTCGCACAGAAGTTTCGCCTGCGACATGGCAGGCGCTTTTTCAGGAGTTGCCGTATTCATGATGCTCGAACCGTTGAAGATGATGGCGCAGATTTATTCGAAATAGTCCTGATGGTTCTCGAAAACCTGCGAAAGAATGCCGAGGACGCGTCTCAGGTGTTTGCGCAAACCATCGGTCGCACGGGCTTCGTCCCCGGCCTTGATCGCATCGTAAACCGCTTCATGTTCGGAGAGCAGCCGCGCCATATGCGCCTCGTCGGTGATGGCGAGCGCGCGCAGGCGGTCCAGCCCCGCCTTTTCGCGGATCAATAGCGTCTCCAGCCTCTCAAGCCCCGTCGCGGCGGCAAGCGCGCTGTGGAACTGGTCGTCATGCACACGGAAAGCCTTTCTGTCCCCGCGGTGCATGGCTGCACGTTGGCCGGTGAGGGCGTGTTCGATCTCGTGCTCGGCCTCCGCCGTTATGCCGATCTGGCAGAGCCTGCAAACCGCAGCGACCTCCAGCGCCTCGCGGATGAATTGCGCGCTGCGAATGTGCTTTTCCGATAATCTGGAGACATAGGTGCCACGGCTTGGCAGGGTGACGATCAGGCCGTCATCCCGCAGGCGGCTCAGCGCTTCGCGCACCGGCGTGCGGCTGGAACTGAACAACTGTCCGATCTCGTTCTCCGAAACCGCCTGGCCGGGAAAAAGCTCCCGGGAAAGGATCGCCGATTTCAGCGCGGAATAGATCTGGTCCACGACCGGACGATTAAGATCCAATCGCTCCATTGTCGGCACGGTCCCACCTGTTACGGGAATTTTTGGCATATACCCTCCAGCACTTTCATAACCGGTATACCGGAACACAAGTCTGTTGACAACCGGCATACCGGTATGCAAATGATCGCGTATTGGGAAGGAGGCTCCCGAAATGCAAAATATCAAGACCTGCGTCATCGTTGGCGCCGGAATGGTGGCGAAGACGCATGTGCTTGCCTGTGCGGCAAGTCCGGAAAAAATTCGCCTGAAGGGTTTAGTCGATAGCGGCTCCGGCCGCGCCAGGGCGCTGGCCGCCGAAGCGTCGAAACATACAGGATATGAGGTCGTCGTTTATTCCTCGGTCGAGGAAGCAGCGCGCGATGCGGATGTCGATTTCGCCATCATCGCAACGCCGCCGAATGCCCGCATCGATCTCGTCGGACAGCTCGCAAAGGCGGGCAAACACATTCTGATGGAAAAGCCCGTTGCCCGTAACACGAAGGAAGCCGGCGGGCTTGTCGCCCTATGTCGTGAAGCCGGCGTCACGCTTGGCATCATCTTCCAGCACCGCATGCGGGCTGCATCGCAAAAAGCCCGCGAGCTTGTGGATGGCGGGACGCTCGGAGCGCTCGGTCTCTGCGAAATTTCCGTGCCGTGGTGGCGCGCGCAATCCTATTATGATGAACCCGGCCGTGGCACACTCACACGCGACGGCGGCGGTGTCCTGATCTCCCAGGCAATTCACACCATCGATCTGGCATTGAGCCTTACAGGGCCGGTCTCGCGCGTTCAGGCCATGGCGGCGACGACGCGGTTTCATCGCATGGAAACCGAGGATTATGTCGCTGCCGGTCTGCGTTTCAAGAATGGCGCTGTCGGCTCGCTGGTGGCAAGCACTGCCAGTTTTCCCGGTGCTCCGGAATCGATTGTCCTGCATTTCGACAATGCCAGCCTGCGGCTCGCCTCGGGCCTCCTGCATGTCGACTGGCGCGATGGCCGGCAGGAGACCTTTGGCGGTGCGGCATCCGGCACGGGTGGCGGCGCCGACCCCATGGCTTTCACGCATGAATGGCATCAGGGCGTCTTCGAAGATTTCGCAGACGCCATCTCCTCAGGGCGCGCCCCGGTCGTCACCGGTGAAGCGGCTCTTTTGTCTCACAGATTGATCGACGCGATCATCAACTCGGCCGACACCGGCAAGGAAGTGGAACTGCAGGATGACTAAAGCAATCAAGTTCGTCGCTCTCGGCATAGAGCACCGGCACATTTTCGGCATGGCCCAGAACATGCTGGATGCCGGCGCGGAATTCGCCGGCTGGTGGACCGAAGGCGAGCCAGACGTGGTGGAAGGCTTCGTCAAGCGCTTCCCGGATGTGCCGCGCGCGGCCTCCAAGGAAGCTCTGCTGGCCGATGGCAGCATCGATCTCGTGCTGATCGCCGATATTCCCTCCAAGCGCGCCGATCTCGCCATCGCCGCCATGGAAGCCGGCAAGGACGTCATGTCCGACAAGCCCGGCTGCACCACATTCGAACAGCTTGATCGCCTTCGTCAGACCGTGGCGAAGACCAAGCGCATCTGGACTGTCGATTTCTCCGAGCGTTTTGAAGTTCCGAGCGTGACCAAGGCCGCTGAACTCGTTGCGCAGGGTGCGATTGGCCGTGTGATCCAGACCGTCGGCCTCGGCCCGCACCGCCTGAACCGCCAGATCCGCCCGAAGTGGTTCTTCGAGCGTGAAGCTTACGGCGGCATCATCACCGATATCGCCAGCCACCAGATCGACCAGTTCATGTTCTTCACCGGCTCGACCGAAGTGGAGATTGTGGCTGCCACCGTTGCCAACTATGCCAACCCGCGCGATCCGGGCTTGCAGGATTTCGGCGAAGTGGTGCTGCGCGGCGACAAGGGCCACGGCTATATCCGCGTCGACTGGTACACGCCCGATGCGCTGCCGACCTGGGGCGACGGCCGCCTCACCATCCTCGGCACCGAGGGTTACATCGAGCTGCGCAAATATGTCGATGTCGGCAACAAGGAAGGCACCGACCGTCTCATTCTCGTGAATGGGGACCGCTGCGAATATATTGACGCCTCCGGTGCCGGCCTGCCCTATTTCGGCCGGCTGTGCGACGACATCCGCAACCGCACCGAAACGGCGATGACGCAGGAGCATGTGTTCAAGGTATGCGACCTGTCGCTGCAGGCGCAGGCCAAGGCCGAAGGAGCAAAGGCATGATCGGCGTTGCAATCGTTGGTGCCGGCATCGGCGCCCTGCATCTGAAGGGTTATCAGGCGTTGCCGGAGCGCTTCTCCGTCAAGGCGATCTGCGACCTCGATCTCGAGCGCGCCCGCTCCGTGGCGGGTGAGGATACGTCCATCCGTCTGACGACCGATCTCGATGAGATTCTGGCCGATGAGAGCATTCAGCTCATCGACGTCTGCCTGCCGCCGCACCTGCATTTTCCCGTGACGCTGAAGGCGCATGCGGCGGGCAAGGATGTGGTTTGCGAAAAGCCGCTGGTCCGCTCGCTTGAAGAGGCAAATGCGCTCATCGACTCCGTCAAGAAGACCGGCCGTGGCGTGTTTCCCGTCTTCCAGTACCGTTTCGGACATGCGATGCGGCAGCTTCGCGCGCTCATCGATGCCGGCCTTGCGGGCAAGGCTTTCGTCGCGAGTTCGGAAGTTCACTGGAACCGTGGCGCCAGCTATTACGACATTCCGTGGCGCGGTACGTGGAAGGGCGAATGCGGCGGCGCTATCCTTGGCCATGCCATCCACGCCCATGATCTTCTCTGCCACGTTCTCGGCCCGGTCGACGAAGTGTTCGCCATGGCCGATACGCGCGTCAACACGATCGAAACCGAAGACTGCGCGGCGCTCAGCTTCCGCATGAAAAGCGGTGCGCTGGCGACGAGCTCGGTGACGCTCGGTGCCGCCGAAGATACGTCGCGACTCCGTTTCTGCTTCGAAGGCTTCACCGCCGAGAGCGGCACGCTGCCCTATCGCCCGGCCGAAGACACATGGCGTTTCATCGCGCGTGCACCGACCACGCAGGACCAGATCGACGCCGTTCTGGCGACGGTCGGCGATGGCGAAAACGGCTTTGCCGGTTTTGTGGAAGCCATTGCCGACGCGATGGAAGGACGCGGCGGCAAGGAAGTGACTGTGAACGATGGCTTGCAGTCCATCGAGCTCGTCACCGCCATTTATCGCTCGGTGCGGGAAGGAAAGCCGGTCCGCCTGTCCGACGCCGCAGAAGGCGAATGGATCAAGGGCTGGGCTCCGCGCGCATCCGCCAACGCATAATCATCTAAGGGAGGAAAAGAGATGATCGGTAAATACAGCATGGCATTGGCGCTCGCCATTGGCGCGGCGTCCTTTGCGGGCGCCGCCCAGGCGGCTGAGGAAGTGCGCTTCACCTGCGCTTATGACGGCAACGGCTGCGAAATTCTGAAAGACATTCTCGCGCGTTACGAAAAGCAGCATCCGGACGTGAAGATCGTCACCGACGTCGTGCCCTACAAGGCGCTGCTGGAAGGCCTGCCCGTGCAGCTTGCCGGCGGCAGCGGCCCGGATTTCGCAACCGTGACCGACCTTGGCGGCCTCAACCGCTATTATCTCGATCTCACGCCCTATGTGGACGCGAAATATTGGGAAGACAATTTCTCCAACGTGCTGAAATGGTATCGCAGCGGCCCTGACGACAAGGGCATCTACGGCATGCATACCCAGCTGACCATCACCGGCGCCTTCATCAACCGCACTTTGTTCGATCAGGCCAATGTCGCCGTTCCCGGCAAGGATGCGACGCTGGACGACTGGGCGAAGGCCGCCAATGCCGTCGCCAAGGCAACCGGCACGCCTTACCCGATGGCCATCGACCGTTCCGGCCACCGCATTGCCGGCCCGGCCATTTCCTATGGCGCGAAGATTTTCGACGCCGATGGTAAGCCCATTCTGGTTGATGAAGGTTTCACGACCTTCGTGAAGAAATTCGTGGAATGGAACAAGGACGGCACCATGGCGCGTGACGTATGGGCCGGGCAGGGCGGCAATACCTATCGTGACGCCGCACAGGAATTCATCAACGGCCAGCTCGTCTATTATTACTCGGGCAGCTGGCAGACCGCGCGTTTCGACAGCCAGGTCGGCGATGCGTTCGACTGGGAAGTCGTGCCGCAGCCCTGCGGTGGCGCAGCCTGCACCGGCATGCCTGGTGGTACCGGCATCGTCGGCTTCAAGCAGACCAAAAACCCGAAGATCGTTGCCGATATCCTGAACTTCATGGCTCAGGACGAGAATTATCTCGACTTCACCGTTCGCACCCGCAACGTTCCGGCCCATAAGGCCGTGGCCGACAAGGGCGTGACCTATACCGGTGCGACGCCTGCGACGCAGAAGGCCATGAACGCCTGGCTGGACCAGATCCCCGGCCTCAGCCCGATTGCCTATGCCTATCAGGGCTACAAGAACAATCGCGCCATGTTCAACATCTCCGTCCAGCGCATCACGCAGGCCATCGTCGGTGAAAGCACTGTTGATGAGGCCATGGCCCGCGCGAAGACGGACCTCGAGGAAGCGTTGAAACAGGCGAAGTGATCCATCGCCTTCCGGCGCGGCGCATGCCGCGCCGCGCCGGATCGAAGGAGGACCCTCATGTATAAATTTCTTGCGCCCGTGATGGGCATCGTTGAACTGCCCTTTGCCTTTCTGCAAAAGGTTCTGGGCCATCGGCGAATTGCCTGGGTGTTTCTCACACCCAACCTGATCCTGTTTGCGGTCTTCGCCTTTCTGCCGATCGTGCTGAACATGGCCTATTCCGTGACAGGCAGCGAACACATATTGCTTTCCGAACGCCCTGCCGTGGGCGGCGAAAATTTCTCGGTCCTTCTTTCCTGTCAGAATTACCTCGACCCCAATTCCTGTCAGCGTGACCTGTTCTGGCGCTCCGTCTGGAACACGGTTTTCTTCGTGGTGCTGCAGGTTGGATTCATGGTCGGCTTCTCGCTGATCACGGCCATCGTGCTCAACCGCGATATCCGGGCGCGCGGGTTCTTCCGTGCCGTCTTTTTCTTCCCCGTGCTGCTGTCGCCCGTCGTTGTGGCCTTGATCTGGAAGTGGATTCTCCAGCGTTTCGGCGTTCTCAATGCGGCGATGGAGGGGCTGGGCCTCGGCTCGGTGGACTGGTTGCTCGAAGCCAATCTTGCCTTCGGCTGGTCGGTCTTCCTGTCGGTCTGGGCGCATATGGGCTTTTACACGCTCATTCTTCTGGCCGGCCTGCAGGCGATCCCGCGCGATGTCTATGAGGCGGCGCAGCTCGACAAGGCAAGCCCCTGGCGCATCTTCCGGCGCATCACGCTGCCGTTGCTTGCGCCCACCATGCTCGTCGTTCTCGTCCTCTCGCTCATCAAGGGCGTACAGACCTTCGACGAAGTCTTTGCCTTCACGGGTGGCGGCCCCGGTTCGGCGACGACCTTCATCATTCAGTTCATCTATCAGACCGGCTTTGCCGGGACGCCCCGCAATTTCGGCCTTGCGGCTGCCGCTTCGCTGCTGCTCGCCGTGGTGCTCGTGGTGCTGACCGCCCTGCAATTCCGGGCAAACAGGAGCAAGGTCGATGGCTAGGATTGGCGCATTTCTGACCCGTACCCGCGGCCGCAACGGCAAGCTGCACTGGACCGACTGGCTTTCCTACGCCTATCTCGGCGTGGCGGTGCTGATGATGTTCGGTCCCGTCGTCTGGCTCGTGCTTTCCTCGTTCAAGACGGAAGCCGATCTCCAGCGCTTTCCGCCGCGCCTCCTGCCCTATAGCCAGGAAACCGTGGTGGTGGATGGGCAGGCAGCGCCGCTGCCGGCCTATGTCGACAAGGATGGCCGCAAGTTCGGCATGGTCCGCCGCATCGGCCTCGTGGCCCAGGTGGTTGACCCGGCCAAGCCAACCGAAGTCCTGAAGATGCCGTTCAACGAGCTGAAACCGGCTGAAAAAGTGGCGCTGGCGACGGAAAACTACACCGAGCTTTTCCAGCGCTTCAATTTCCCGCTCTATTTCTGGAACTCGACCTTCATCACGGTGACCTCCACCATCATCATGCTGATCGTCAATTCCATGGCGGCCTTCGCGCTCTCGAAATACCAGTTCAAGGGCAGGGGTGCGGTGCTGGCGCTGGTTGTCGGTACGCTGATGATCCCGCAGACCGTCGTGCTCGTGCCGCTGTTTCTCATCACCAGCCAGCTGGGCATGATCAATAGTCTCTGGGGCGTCATCATTCCCGGTGCAGCGACACCCACGGGCGTCTTCCTGCTGCGGCAATATATGCTGACGATCCCGGATGAAATCCTCGATGCGGCGCGTATGGACAAGGCGAGCGAGTGGAAAATCTACTGGCGCATCATCCTGCCGCTTTCGGCTCCGGCGCTTGCCGTTCTTGCCATCCTTGCGATCATGTGGCGCTGGAACGACTTCCTCTGGCCGCTGATCGTTCTGACCCGCAACGACAACTTCACCCTGCAACTGGCGCTCAACTCCTTCCAGGGGGAGATGACGACGGAATGGAGCAATCTTCTGGCCATGACGGTGCTGACACTCGCCCCGATCGCGCTGGTCTTCATGTTCCTGCAAAAATACATCGCCACCGGCATTGCATCGACGGGCGGCAAATAATCCTCAGGGAGGAAACACGACAATGGCAAGTATTCAGCTTCGTCAGGTCAAAAAGACATATGGTGCCCTCGATGTGATCAAGGGTGTCGATCTCGATATCAAACACGGCGAGTTCTGTGTTTTCGTCGGCCCTTCCGGCTGCGGCAAGTCGACCCTGCTGCGCATGATCTCCGGTCTCGAGGAGTTGAGCGGCGGCGATATCGTCATCGGCGGCGACGTGGTCAACACCGTGCCGGCGGCGGATCGCGGCCTTGCCATGGTGTTCCAGTCCTATGCCCTTTATCCGCATATGACGGTGCGCGAAAACCTGTCCTTCGGGCTTGAGAACATCGGCACCTCCAAAAAGGACATCGCCGAAAAGATCTCCCAGGTTTCCAAGATGCTGCAGATCGACCAGCTGCTGGAGCGTCGTCCGAAGGACCTTTCGGGCGGCCAGCGCCAGCGCGTCGCCATCGGCCGCGCGGTGGTGCGCGAGCCGCGCGTGTTCCTTTTCGACGAGCCGCTTTCCAACCTCGATGCGGAACTTCGCGTCGACATGCGCGGCGAGATTTCAAGCCTGCACCGGCGTCTCGGCAATACCATGATCTATGTGACGCACGATCAGGTGGAAGCCATGACCATGGCCGACAAGATCGCCGTCCTGCGCGCCGGCAAGCTCGAGCAATTCGGTGTGCCGCTCGATCTTTATAACCGCCCGGCCAATCTCTTCGTGGCAGGCTTCATCGGTTCGCCCAAGATGAACTTTTTTGCCGGCGAAGTGACGTCGGATGCAACGCCGTCGCTGAAGATCGCCACCGGCGAATTGATCCCGCTACCGCAGACCGGCTTTTCCTACAAGCCCGGCCAGAAGGTGACGCTCGGCGTCCGCCCGAACCATGTGCAGCCGGGTGAGGGCGGCGCGCTGACCATGTCTGTGCGCACCGCAGAACAGCTGGGCGGGGAATCCTATCTCTATGGTAATCTCGGCGATGGCACCCGGGTGACGCTGCATCTTTCCGGCCAGACCTCGACATCGGCGGACGAAGTCATCCGTTTGTCGGCGCCGCTGGAACATATCCATCTTTTCGATACGACGAGCGGGCTGACGCTCCGGCAGGACTGACAGCCTTTGGCGCAACCCGCAACGCAGGACCATTGACATGACCGATAGAAAACTCCGTTCCGACCGCTGGTTCGCTCCCGACGACCTGCGCAGCTTCGGCCACCGCTCACGCATGATGCAGCTCGGTTATGCGGAGGAGGATTTTGTCGGCAAACCCGTCATCGGTATCCTGAACACCTGGTCGGAGCTGAATACCTGTCACTCGCATTTCCCTGAAAGGGTGAAGGACGTGAAACGCGGCGTGTTGCAGGCCGGTGGTTTCCCCGTCGAAATGCCGTCGCTCTCGGTGGACGAAAGCTTCACCAAGCCGACATCGATGCTCTATCGCAACATGCTGGCGATGGAGACGGAAGAAATGATTCGCTCGCATCCGCTCGACGGGGTGGTGCTGATGGGTGGTTGCGACAAGACGACACCCGGCCTCGTGATGGGCGCGATCTCGGCCGGTGTGCCGATGATCTATCTGCCGGCAGGCCCGATGTTGCGCGGCAATTATGCCGGCAAGGTGCTGGGTTCGGGTTCGGATGCCTGGAAATATTGGGACGAGCGCCGTGCCGGTAACGTCACGGACGAGGAATGGCGTGGCGTGCAGGGCGGCATTGCCCGCTCCGCCGGTGTGTGCATGACCATGGGCACCGCCTCGACCATGACCGCCATCACCGACGCCCTTGGCCTCACCCTGCCGGGAGCTTCCTCCATTCCGGCGGTGGATGCCGAACACCAGCGCATGTCGGCAGGTTGCGGCCGGCGTATCGTGGAAATGGTGGCCGAGGAGCTGACGCCGGACCGTATTCTGACCGCGACCGCCTTTCGCAATGCCGCCATCGTCGCCATGGCGACCGGTTGCTCCACCAATGCCGTCGTGCATCTGATCGCCATGGCGCGGCGCGCCGGCGTGCCGATGACGCTGGATGAACTGGACGAACTTGGCCGGGTCACGCCGCTCATCGCCAATGTTCGCCCCTCCGGCAAAGACTATCTGATGGAGGACTTCTATTACGCCGGCGGTCTGCGGGCGCTGATGAAGCAGCTCGAAAGCCGTCTCGACTGTTCGGCGCTCACCGTGACCGGCCGCAGCATGGGCGAAAACCTCGAGGGTGCGAAGGTCTATAATGACGACGTCATTCGCTCGCTCGATAATCCCGTTTATGCGGAAGGCTCGCTTGCGGTGCTGCGCGGCAATCTTTGTCCGGATGGCGCTGTCATCAAGCCCGCCGCCTGCGATCCGAAATACCATGTTCACGAGGGCCCGGCGCTGGTCTTCGACAGCTATCCGGAGATGAAGAAGGCAATTGACGACGAAAACCTCGATGTCACGCCGGATCATGTGCTGGTGCTGCGCAATGCCGGTCCGCTGGGCGGTCCCGGATTTCCGGAATGGGGCATGCTGCCCATCCCCAAGGCGCTGATCAAGAAGGGCCACCGCGACATGGTGCGCATTTCCGATGCCCGCATGTCCGGCACCTCCTATGGCGCCTGCGTGCTGCATGTCGCGCCGGAAAGCTTCGTCGGCGGCCCGCTGGCGCTTCTGAAGACCGGCGATATCGTGCGCCTCGATCTGCCGCAGCGTCGTCTCGACATGCTGGTCAGCGAAGAGGAAATCGCCAGCCGCCGCGCCGCCTGGCAGGCGCCCGCGCCGCGTTATGAACGCGGCTATGGTTATCTCTTCTCTAAACACGTCACCCAGGCCGATGAAGGTTGCGATTTCGACTTCCTGCAGACGGATTTCGGCCGCACCGCCGGCGAGCCCGATATTTTCTAAGGACGCGATATGTTGAAGCGATTGCTCATCACCGGCGCCGGCGGCAAGCTGGGAAGCATGCTGCGCGGGCGGCTTGGCCATATCGCCGAGACCATCCGCCTTTCCGATGTCGTCGATCTCGGGGAGGCAGCGCCCCATGAGGAGCTTGTTCGCTGCCGGCTCGAAGACGAGGCGGCGGTTCATGAACTGGTGAAGGGCTGCGATGGCATCGTCCATCTCGGCGGTATTTCGGTGGAAAAGGCTTTTGATCCCATCGAGGCCGCCAATCTTCGCGGCGTCTACAATCTTTACGAGGCGGCGAGACAAAACGGCCTGCCGCGCATTCTCTTCGCGTCCAGCAACCACACGATCGGTTATTATCCGCAGGGACAGCAGCTTGAGCCGGAAACGCCCTTTCTGCCGGACGGCCTTTACGGCGTCTCGAAGATTTTCGGTGAAGCGATGGCAAGCCTCTACTACTCCAAATTCGGCCAGGAGACGGCCATCGTCCGTATAGGGTCCTGCGAAGAAAAGCCCTCCAACTGGCGGATGCTGTCGACCTGGCTCAGCTACGGTGACTTCGTCTCGCTGATCGAGGCCACCTTCCGCGTACAGAAACTCGGTTGCCCTGTCATCTGGGGTGTTTCCGCCAATGACGACAGCTGGTGGGATAATTCCCATGTCGATTTTCTCGGCTGGCAGCGCCGCGACAATGCCGCGCGCTACCGTGCGGAAATCGAAAGCGATGTGCCGCGCCCCGATCCCGAGGCCGCAATCGCAAAATATCAGGGCGGCGTCTTCACAGACGAGCCCATTCACAGGACTTGAAACACATCCATCCGCCCATTGCGAGGAGACAGACATGAACAATGAAACGCGCGAAAAACTGATGACGATTTCCGTGGCTACCCTGGCGACGGCGCTTTACAAGCGGGGTCTGCGCAACCAGGTCATTCAGGGCGTGCGCCCGCTGGGCTACAAGGGCAAGAATATGGTCGGCCCGGCCTTTACCCTGCGCTATATGCCGGCCCGCGAAGACCGCAACCAGCTTGTTGAATTCCGCAATCCCGCCCATCCGCAGCGCGTCGCCATCGAAACCTGCCCGCCGGGCCATGTGCTCGTCATGGACAGCCGCAAAGATGCGACCGCCGCCTCGGCCGGCGATATTCTTGTGACCCGCCTGATGGTTCGCGGCGGTGCCGGCATCGTTTCCGATGGCGGTTTCCGGGATGCGGCCACCATTGCCGAGCTGGATATTCCAGCATACCACACCCGCCCTTCCAGCCCCACCAACCTCACCAAACACGAGGCAATCGAGATCAACGGCCCGATTGGCTGCGGCGATGCGCCGGTGTTTCCGGGTGACATCATTGTCGGCGACGCCGATTGCGTCATCGTCATCCCGGCTGGCATTGCCGACGAGGTGGCGACCGAGGCGGTGGAAATGACGGCTTACGAGGATTTCGTGGTGGAACAGGTCAAGGCCGGCCAGACGATCATCGGGCTTTACCCCTGCACGAAGGAAGAGCACCAGACGGCTTTTGCCGAATGGCGCAAGAAGAACAACCGCTGAGTCTTATAGCCAGCCCAGTGCTTTCGCCGCGCGGATCGCCTCCGCGCGGCGTTTGCAATCCAGCTTGCGGAACAGGTTGCCGAGGTGAAACTTCACCGTCACTTCCGAGATGTTGAGCGTCTGGGCAATCTTCTTGTTCGACATGCCGCTGGCGAGCAGTTGCAGCATCTGCGCTTCCCGCTGCGAAAGCCCGCCATGCAGGGCGCGCGCCTGCGGTGAATTCACCGAGGCGGCGAAAATCGACAGCGCGGTGCGGACATCGGACGAGGTTTCGATGAAGCTGCGGATGCGGCGATTGTTCAGGAGCGGTGAGAGGAAGACGCGCTCCTCCGACAGGACGCCGCTGCAGCCAAGGCGGGTCGCCGATTCAAGGGCGGTGAGGATATGGGCGCGGGCGGCGGCGTTGTCGCGGCGCTGATGCGCGGCATAGCTCTGCCAGATACGCAGCGCGACCTTCTCGCGGTTGGTGACCTTGGGATTGGCGATCATCGCGTCGATCTGGCGGGAGAGATAGGCGCGCGGCGTGAAAAGATGCACCGCATCGCGCAGCCAGGCCATGACATAGGCGATCTCATCGCGGCGCGTCAGGCGGGAAAGATCCTCATGCGCGCTCTCCACCCAGTTGCGGCCCATGGGCATGCGGATCGCCGAAAGCGTCGCGGCCGCATCCGCCCAGCGGTTGGCGTTCTGATAGGCGATGGCCGTCCTGATCTCCATCATCGCATGGAATTGCAGCCCTTCCGACAGATGGATCCACAGACCGTCGAGAAAACCGGGGCGCACGGTCATCGGAAAATGATCGATCAGCACCTGTGAAGCATAGTGCAGGGCAAACTGCATCAGGCTCGGCCATATCTCGGCCGCAGCGAAATGATCGAATTCATGTTCGACAAAATGCAGCAGGTCGCGCGGTTTTCCCGCCTCATAGGCAAGACAGGCTTCCGCCAGTCGCAGCATCCGGAACTCCTGCACGGCGTCATGCGGCACCTGTTCCAGCCGCGCACGCGCCTCCTGCGCCGCGTGGCGTGCCAGAAGCGTATCGCCGCTCATCAGCCGCAGCACGATCTGGTGCAGATGGATGAAAAATTCCAGCAGCGGCTGCCCGCCCATCTTGCGCAGATAGATGAGCGCACGCGCTGCGGCAGCCTCCGCCTCGCGGAAATTGCGGCGGCGGATTTCGAATTCCAGCAACGCATTGTAATAGGCCGCCCATTTGCCGTGATCGTCCATGGGGTAGTCGGCCATGAACTCGGCGAGGCGGGTTATCACCGCGTCATTGGGCGTCAGGTCCTCGGCAATCATCAGGTTCAGCCGAAAGGTGCGTGCGGCGAAGGAAAACCGCGAGCCACGGGCAAGCACCTTCAGTGGATCGAGATAATCCGATCCGAGGCTCTTGCCGAGCAGATGGCGCACGCGCTGCAACTCACCCTGTTTCAGCAGGGCGCGGGTAACGGCGAAGAGCACGGTTTCATTCGTTGCGATCATATCCTGCGAAAACCGCATGATGATCTCGCGAAACCTGTCGACGCTGCTTCGATAGATCAGCTCGCGCCCATGGGCGCGTTCAAGGATTTGCGCGGCATGGGTCTCGTAACCACGGTTGAGCAGCATCGCCATAGCCGCAAGCGCCCGTCCTTCCTTTTCGAAAGCCGATGCGACCTCCACCACGGCGCTGCCTGCCTGCAGCGTGGCGAGACGTTCCCGTGCAGCCACGCCCAGAAGACGTATCAGGGTGGGGTGGCTGTCGGGATTTCCGGTGAGGAAAGGTGGCAGCAGTTCGGTCCAGTCCGCCTCTGGCTCCGCAGAGGGGTTTTCCAGCCAGAAGGAAAGCTCAACCGTCTGGGCGGGAGAAAGATGCGGCAGGTAGTTTTCCCGCAGATAGTCGACACACAGCGTTTCATCCGGAAAACGCGCCAGTGACAGAAAAGCCGGCCAACCCGCATAGTCGTGGAGTGCGAGGCGTTTCTGTTCAGGTGGCAGGTCTTTCACCTCGTCCTCACCAAGAAGCAGTTCATTCGGTCCGATGGTAAGCGAACCGCGATGCAGGATTTGCCGGGCCAGTCCGCTGATCCGTTGATCCGGCCTGCAGGCGATCACCACCAGACGCACCGCTTCCAGAATGGCGGCCGGCATGCGCGCGGCCCGTGCGAAAACCGGCACGTCCCACAGGAGACAGCCATTCGCGGTCTCGTCGCTTCGCGGCTGGTGCGTGCGGCACACTTCGGTTCCGAGCTCTTTTGCGAGCATTTCCAGCAACACGCTTTTTCCCGCACCCGCAGGCGCCCGCAGAAAGACCACGCCGGCGGTCTCGCTGGCGATGCGACGGCAGAGGCGGGTGCGGGGAAGCAGCGTCATTCGCAAAGGCATAGGGGATTTAATCTTGAAAACCTATACTCATCTTTCAAAAAACTATACCTTTTCCAGATTGTTCAAAGGGACATGTGGTGAAAACTTGTGCTCACGCAACCGATGCACAAGGAACGTTCCACCGATGCAGCAACATCCGCTGGTCGCGATTTTGAACAGGCTCGGCACCTTCGTGCTGGTCATGATCGCCCTGTCCATCATGATTTTCGTGCTCGCCCGCGTGGTGCCGGGCGATCCCGCGCGTATGGCGCTCGGTCCTGCGGCAACGCAGGAGCAGGTGGATGCGCTGCGCGGTGAGATGGGCCTCGACAAGCCGCTCGCCGTCCAATATCTCGACTATATCGGCAATGCCCTGCACGGCGATCTTGGTTTCTCGCTGGTGTCGCAACGCCCGGTGACTACCGATCTGGCGCAGACCGTTCCGGCTACCGTGGAGCTGGTACTTGTCTCGGTCATCTTCATGTTTGCCGTTGCCATCCCTCTCGGCGTCATCACGGCGCATTACCGCGACCGGCCGCTTGACCATATCGGTCGCATCCTCTCGCTCACCGGGGTCACGATCCCGAGCTTTCTTTTCGCCATCACGCTGCAATTGCTGGCCGCCCGGTTTCTCTCCGGCTGGCCGATCATCGGCAGGCTCGATCACGGGCTTGGCTGGCAGGGCGGCCCGACGGGCTTCATCCTCATCGACGGCACGCTGGCCGGACGTTTCGACGTCGTGCTCGATGCGCTGAAGCATCTCGCACTGCCGGCCTTCGCACTTTCCATGGCAGGCATCGGCCAGATCACCCGCATCACGCGCTCCTCGATGATCGAGAACCAGCGCAAGGACCATGTGCTCACCCTGCAAAGCTTCGGCGTGCCGGAGCGGGTCATCATCTTCCGTTACCTGCTGAAGCTCTCTTCCATCGCGCCGCTGACGATCATGGGTCTCGAATTCGCGTCGCTGATCGGCAATGCCTTCGTGATCGAGATGGTCTTTGCCTGGGGCGGGTTCGCTTCTTACGGGCTGAACGCCATCCTGCAGAAAGACCTCAATGCCGTGACCGCCGTGGTGCTGGTGGCCGGCCTGTTCTTCATCGTTGCGAACCTGATCGTGGATGTCCTGATCTCGATCATCGACCCGCGCCTGCGCCGCAAGGAGGCTCGCTGATGGCTGATATGAAAATGCTCGAACCCACCGATCGGGGCTTAAGCGCCGGTTACATGATGTGGTATCGCTTCAGCCGCAATCCGGCGGCGGTCATCGGCTCGCTGATCCTGCTATCGGTGCTGGTGCTGGCGGTCTTCGCGCCATGGCTCACGCCCTATCCCAAACATATCGGCGCGGTCGTCGATTTCCGCGCCCGCCATATGCCGCCGGATCTGGAGCACTGGTTCGGCACCGACAAGGCGGGGCGCGATATCTTTTCGCGTACCATCTTCGGGCTGCGGGTCTCGCTGCTTCTCGTCATCGGCGTGCTCGGCATTTCGGTGCCGGTCGGAACCGTGCTTGGCCTGATCGCCGGTTATTTCGGTGGCTGGACTGAAAAGCTCATCAGCGGTCTGACGAATGTGATGCTGGCCATGCCGCCGCTCGTCATGGCGCTCGCTGTCTCCAACCTGCTGGAACCGACGCTGATGAACGCCATGATCGCGATCACGCTGCTATGGTGGACCTGGCATGCGCGGCTGATCTATTCGGTGTCGAAGTCAATCGCCTCGGAAGACTATATCGAGGCGGCGCGTCTTGCCGGTGCCGGGCCGCTGCATATCCTCTTTCGCGAAATCCTGCCCAATTGCGTCTCCGTCATATCGGTCAAGACCACGCTGGACGCCGCCTTCGTCATTCTGTTCGGCGCGACGCTGAGCTTCCTCGGTTTCGGCGTCAAACCGCCGACCCCTGACCTCGGTTCGATGGTTGCCGACGGGCGCCAGTTCATGCCGGATTTCTGGTGGGAAGTGCTCTGCCCCGGTGCGGCTGTGCTTTACGTGACGCTGGGTTTCAACCTGCTGGGCGACGGCCTGCGCGACATGTTCGACGTGGAAAGCTAAGGCCATGACTGAACCGCTTCTCAAGGTCGAAAACCTCAACGTCACCTTCACCAATTATGGCCGCACCCGGCAGGTGCTGCGCGATGTCGCCTTCACGGTTGCCGCCGGCGAGCGCGTGGCGCTGATCGGCGAAACCGGATCGGGAAAATCCGTCACCGCCAAGGCGATCATTGGCACTTTGCCGAAGAATGCCGCGATCACCTCCGGTGCGATCGTCATCGATGGCCGGGATGTGCTGTCCATGCCGCGCAGGGAGCGTGAGGCGCTGAAGGGCACGGCGTTTTCGCTGATCATGCAGGACCCGCTATCGTCCTTCAATCCGGTCTTCAAGATCGGCACGCATCTCGATGATGTCATGCGTTTTGCCGACAAGCGCGACGGCATCAACTCGTCCAAGGCCGAGCGCCGCAACCGTATCGCGGCCGTGCTGCGTCGGGTACAGCTCGCGGATACCGAACGGGTCATGAACGCCTATCCCTCCGAACTTTCGGGCGGCATGCGCCAGCGCGTGCTGATAGGACTTGCGCTGCTGCACCAGCCGAAGCTCCTGATCGCCGACGAACCGGGCACGGCGCTTGACGTGACGACGCAGGATGAAATCCTCAACCTTATCAACCAGCTGGTCGCCGAAGAAAACATGGCGCTGCTGATGATCACCCACAATCTCGGCGTCGTGCGTAAGGTGGCGGACAGGGTCGTGGTCATGCACCACGGCGATATCGTCGAGACCGGTCCTTGCAGGCAGATCCTACATGCTCCTGCCGAGGATTATACGCGTTCGCTGCTGGATGCCGTGCCGCCGCTCTATGGCCCGCGCGTTACCGATCTGGCGCAGAGCACGCGCTCGCCCATCGTCACCATCGAAGGGCTGAATAAGATTTACGGCCGCCGCAACGGTTATCACGCCGTCCGCGATGTGAACCTGACCCTGAAGGAAGGCGAGGTTTTCGGCCTTGCGGGTGAGTCAGGCTCCGGCAAGACCTCGGTTGCGCGCATGATCATGGGCCTTTCGCGTCCCACGTCTGGCAATCTTGTTATCGACGCCCCGACTCCTGAGCGCGGCAAGCGGCTGACGCAGATTGTCTATCAAAATCCGGGCACCTCGCTCAATCCGAAGCGCACGGTGAAACAGACGCTTGCCCTGCCGCTGAAATCCATAGGCATGGACGGGCCTGCGCGTGAAAGCCGCATGCAGGAACTGATGGGGCTGGTGCGGCTGCCGCAATCCTATCTCGGCAAATATCCGCACGAGCTTTCCGGTGGTCAGAAGCAGCGCGTGGCGATTGCCCGGGCGCTCGCGGCCGAGCCGAAAATCCTCATCCTCGATGAGCCGACGGCCGCACTTGATGTCTCCGTGCAGAAGACGGTTATCGACCTTCTGCTGCAGCTGCGCGAGGAGCTTGGCCTGACCTATCTGATGATCTCGCACGACCTGTCGCTGATGCGCAATTTCTGTTCGCGCGTCGCCATCATGCTGCGGGGCGAGATAGTCGAAGAGGGCGTGACGTCGGGGGTCTTCGCCGAGCCGACCCATCCCTATACCCGCGCCCTGATCGCGGCCATCCCCGTCGTCACCGACGAGGAAGAACGTCTCAAACCCATGGTGACCGAGGAGGAGCGCATGCGCTTCCTCGTAAAAACGACCGATTGATGAAAGAGGAGCCTGACGTGTATCGCGTTGGAATTGACGTCGGCGGCACGAATACCGATGCCGTTGTGTTGCAGGATAAAACCGTTCTGGCGGGGGTGAAGGCCTCCACGACAGAGGATGTGACATCCGGTGTCATCGAAGCCCTTGAAAAGGTCATCGAGGCTTCGGGCATAGACAGGGCGCGCATCGGCGCCGTGATGATCGGCACCACGCATTTCACCAATGCGGTGATCGAGCGCCGGCATATGGACGAGGTCGCCGCCATCCGGCTCGGCCTGCCTTCCGGTGCCGGCCTGCCGCCCATGGTGGACTGGCCGGACGATCTCCGTGAAATCGTCGGCAACCACGGTTATCAGGTGCGCGGCGGTTATGAATTCGACGGACGCGAAATTTCGCCGCTCGATGAGGACGAAATTGTCCGCATCGCCGCCGATATCCGCGCCAAGGGTCTGAAGGCCGCTGCCGTTACCTGCGTTTTCAGCGGCATCAACGATGCGATGGAACTTCGGGCGAAAGAAATCCTGCAAGAACGTTGCCCCGGTCTGCCGGTGGTGATGTCCAAGGATATCGGCCGCCATGGCCTGCTTGCACGGGAAAGTGCGGCAATCATGAATGCCAGCCTGCTGTCGCTTGCCGACCGCACGGTCGCCGCTTTCGGCGCTGCGCTGAAGGCTGCGGGCATCACCTGCCCGTTTTATATCACCCAGAACGACGGCACGCTGATGGCGGCTGACGTGGTGCGCGGTTTCCCCGTGCTCACCTTTGCTTCCGGTCCGACGAACTCCATGCGTGGTGCGGCCTTTCTCACCGGTCTCAAGGATGCCGTCGTCGTGGATGTGGGCGGCACCACGTCGGACGTCGGCTCGCTGTCCCACGGTTTCCCGCGTCAGGCCTCGACCACGGTGGATATTGGCGGCGTGCGCACCAATTTCCGCATGCCTGACGTTTTCTCCATCGGTCTCGGCGGCGGTTCCCTCGTGGTCAATGGCGACCATGGCCTGACTGTCGGACCGAAATCCGTCGGTTACCGCGTCCGCCGCGAGGCGCTCTGCTTCGGTGGCTCGACCCTGACGGCGACCGATATCGCGGTTGCCTCCGGCAAGGCCGATGTTGGCGAGAAAAAGCTGGTCTCCAGCCTTGATAAAAAGCTCGTGGATGCGGCGGTCGACAAGATCAACGACATGCTGGAGGCCTGCGTGGAGCGCAGCCGTATCTCTTCGTCGCCGGTGCCGGTTATCGCCGTTGGCGGCGGTTCCATCCTGATGCCGGATCGCATCGGTGATCTTGATGTCATTCGGCCCGAGAATTTCGCGGTGGCCAATGCCGTTGGCGCGGCCATTGCGCAGATCAGCGGCGAGACCGACCGGGTCTTCTCACTCGTCGATGGACGCACGCGCGAAAGCGCACTGGCTGAGGCAGAAGCGGAAGCCCGCGAAAAGGCGGTTGCCGCTGGCGCGATTGCCTCGACGCTCGAAGTGATCGAGCGCGAGGATATGCCGCTGGCTTACCTGCCCGGCAACGCCACCCGCATTCACGTGAAAGTTGTTGGAGAAATGGGAGCCAATCATGGCTGAGACACGCAAGCTGAAATATGACGACGCGGCATTGCGGACGCTGACCCGTGAAGATCTCGACGCGCTGGAAATCGGCGCAGGCATTCTCGGCACGGGCGGCGGCGGCAACCCCTATCTCGGCAAGCTGCTGGCGCTGGAAGCCATGAAGGCCGGTTACGAGATGAAGATCCTCTCAACCGATGCCATCGAGCCGGACGCGCTCTGCATGTCCATCGGCGGAATCGGCGCGCCTGTCGTCGGCGTCGAGCGCATTCGCGAAGGTCGCGAAGGCCTGCGCTGCCTGCGCGCGATGGAAGAGCTGATCCGCACCCCCATCGACGCGATCGTCTGCGAGGAAATCGGCGGTTCCAATTCCATGAACCCGCTGGTGACGGCGGCGCTGGGCGGCCTGCCGATCCTTGATTGCGACGGCATGGGCCGGGCATTCCCGGAAATGCAGATGACCACCTTCTCCATCTACGGCCATAGTTCCACGCCGTCGGTGATGTGCGATCTGCATGGCAATGCCGTCATCTTCAGCCATGCCGTTTCCGAGGTCTGGCACGAGCGCATGGCGCGGGCCTGCGTCGTCTCGCAGGGCGGCGGTGCGATGTTGGCGACCGCGCCGATGCAGGCGCATTACGTGCACCAGTATGGCATTCCGAAGACTTACACCAAAGCGATCGCGATCGGCGAGGCAGTGATCCGCGCCCGCAAACAGCAGGAAGACCCTATTGCCGCAGTCTGCGCGCTCGAAGGCGGGCGGCGCATCTTCAACGGCAAGATCACCGATCTGAAGCGCCATCTTCGCGGCGGTTTCGCGGTTGGCGATCTCACGCTTTCCGGCTTTGATGATTGCGCCGGTCAGACGGCAGGCGTCGCCATCCAGAACGAATTCCTGCTGTTTTCCCGTGACGGCAAAGTGGAAGTGACGGTGCCCGATTTGATCGTCCTGCTCGATGTCGACACCGGTTATCCGATCACTACCGAAGTGCTGCGCTACGGCCAGCGCGTGGCCGTCATCGCCATCCCCTGTCACGACCTGCTGCGCAGCGCCCGCGCGCTTGAGGTCGTCGGGCCGGCGGCCTTCGGTTATCCGGACATTCCTTTCTCACCGCTGCCCTTCCCGGTCAGCAAGGCTGCCTAACCATAAGCGGGGCCAACGCCCCGCAATAAAGAGGAGAACGATAATGAAAATGCCTGTACTTTCTTCCCGTCTCGCCGCGCTGGCGCTCGGCACGGCGCTCGTGCTGCCGTTTGTTTCTTCCGCAGCCATTGCGGAAGACAAGGTGTCAGTTGCGGTCAACACCATGCAGATATTCAGCTCGCTCGACCCGGCGAAGGTGACCGATTACACCGGCTACATGGCCATCGTGAACATGTATGACGGCCTGACCACGGTGAACGCCAAGGGCGAAATCGTGCCGCATCTGGCGAAATCCTGGGATATTTCGCCGGACGGCCTGACCTATACCTTCCACCTGCGAGACGATGCGAAGTTTCAGGATGGCACGGCGGTGAAGGCTGCCGATCTTGCCTGGTCGATCCAGCGCCTGCTCGGCATCAACAAGGGCCCGTCGAACCTCATCGTCGGCGTTCTGAAGCCCGAAAACGTCACCGCGCCTGACGATGCCACGCTGGTCATGAAGATCGAGCGCCAGTTCTCGCCGTTCATGGCGGCGACGCCGCTGATGATGGTGATGAACAAAACGCTGATCGAAGCCAATGCCAAGCCCGAAGACAAATGGGGTGAGGCTTATGTCGGGGAACACTCCGCCGGTTCCGGCCCCTACAAGCTGGTCAGCTACAATCGTTCGGCCGATATGGTCATCGCCCGCAATGCCGATTATTTCCTCGGCTGGACCAAGGGCAAGCCGATTGACGAAGTACGCTTCGTGCAGACCAGCGACGACGCCACCGTCAAGGCGCTGGCGGAAAAGGGCGAACTCGGCCTTTCCTCGCACGGGCTTGGCAACGACACCTATGAATCCATCGGCCGCATGAAGGGTTACAAGTTGATCCAGACCCGCACCGCCGGTGGTTTCGTCATCAAGCTCAACACCAAGGTCTATCCGACGGACGACGTCCACGTTCGCCGCGCCATCGCCTATGCGACAGATTACAAGACGATCCAGGAAGTGATCTATCCGGGCTTCGATATGAAGGGACCGCTTTCCGACGCGTTCAAGGACGCGCATAATGGCGATATCCAGCCGGGCGTCTACGATCTGGAAAAGGCCAAGGAAGAGCTGGCGAAGTCGAAATATGCCGGCCAGAAGATCACGCTGGTCAACAGCTATGTCGCGTCGCTCGCCTTCGAGGCGGAAGTGGCCTTGCTTCTGCAATCCAGCCTCGAGCAGATCGGCATCACGCTCGATATCAAGCCGGAGCCATGGAACCGGATCGTCGAGCTTTCCTCCAAGCCGGAAACGACGCCTGCATCGACGCAGGTGAACATCTCGCCGACCTATCCGTCGCCGGATTCGATGTTCTACAACCAGTATCACTCCAAGGCCTCCGGTACCTGGATGTCGATGGAATGGTTGCAGAATGCGGAGATCGACGGCTTGATTGACAAGGTTCGCTCCACAACTGATGTCAACGAGCAGAACGCCACCTACAAGGAACTGCAGACGAAGATTGCCGATCTTCAGCCTGACGTCTGGGCCGTTGCGCCGAACCGCCGTTACGCGGCGAACAAGTGCCTTCAGGGTTACGAGTTCATTCCCATGCAGAGCTGGGACCTGAACTTCTCCAACTTCCATTGGGACTGCAAGGCGGAGTGATCTCCGCCTCATGAAACCCGGCCCCGCCGCAAAGGCGGGGTTGGCCAGACTTGGAACTTCAAAGGGAAGGAGCATCGCCTGCGGCCGGAAAGGCTGCGGCATGCCCGAGGATGACGCATGATCCAGGAATTTTCCGAAGACGATATCGAACCTCTGGCCACCGGCGCCTGGATTCTGGGAACCGGCGGTGGAGGCAATCCCTACATCTCGACGCTCAATCTGCGCCGTCTCTATGCCGAAGGGCGGCGGGTGAAGGTAATGGATCCCATGGCGCTTGCCGATGACGATATGGTTGCCGTCGTCTCCAAGATGGGTGCGCCGCTTGTCGGTCAGGAACGACTGGGTGATCCCGTGCATCTCGCCCGTGCCGTCGAGGTGATGGAGGATTATCTCGGCAAGCCGTTCCGGGCGATCATGAGCGTTGAAATCGGCGGCTCGAATGCGCTTTCTTCCTTCCTCGCCGCTGCCGTTCTCGACCGGCCGGTCGTGAATGCCGATGCCATGGGACGCGCCTATCCCGAAGCGCAGATGACATCTTTCGCCATCGGCAACCTGCCGATGTTTCCGCTGTCGCTGGTCGATGTGCGCGACAATGAGGTGATCGTGACGCGTGCTGCTTCGTGGAAATGGATGGAGCGCATCTCGCGCAAGGTCTGCACCGAAGTCGGTTCCACCGCCGCCACGTGCAAGGCGCCGCGCACCGGCAAGGAGGTGAAGGAGTGGGGTATTCATTACACCGTTACCAAGGCGACCGAACTCGGGCGCGCGGTGATGGCAGCCCGTGCGCGCCATGACGATCCGGTTCAGGCGGTTCTCGACCACGAGGGCGGCAAGCAGCTGTTCCGCGGCAAGGTGGTGGATGTGGCGCGCGAGACCACTGGCGGTTTTCTGCGCGGCAGCACGACCATTGAAGGTATCGATGCCGACCGCGGTTCGCGCATGGAGCTCGCCTTCCAGAATGAGTGGGCCGTTGCCTTCCGTGATGGCCAGCCAGTCGCCATGACGCCGGACCTGCTCTGCCTTCTCGATACGGTTTCCGGTGGCGCCATCGGTACGGAATCGGTGCGTTACGGTCAGCGCGTGACGGTTGTCGCCCTGCCCGCGCCGGAACTTTTGACGACGCCTGCCGGCATCGCCGCCGTCGGCCCGCGCGCCTTCGGTTATGACATTGACTTCAGATCGGTATTCCCATGAAACGCATCGGTATTGACGTTGGCGGCACCAATACGGATGCCGTTCTGATCGATGGCGACACCATCGTGGCTTCCATCAAGGTTCCGACCACGCAGGATGTCCTATCCGGCGTAAAGGCGGCGCTTGCCCATGTGGCGGGCCATGTCGGCGCGGCGGACCGGCCGATTGATGCGGTGATGATCGGCACGACGCATTTCACCAATGCGGTGGTGGAGCGCGCCCGGCTGGAGCGGGTTGCGGCCATCCGCATCGCGCTGCCAACAGGTTCTTCGCTGCCGCCCATGTGCGACTGGCCGAAGGATCTGCGCGATGCCGTCGATCCGCTGATCTTCATGGTGCATGGCGGCCATGAATATGACGGTAGTCCGCTGGTGCCCATGGTTCCCGATGAAATCCGCGAAGCGGCGATGAAAATTCGCGATGCGGGCATCACCTCCATTGCCATTTCTGCAACTTTCTCGCCGCTGACGACGGAGTGCGAGGTGCGGGCGGCGGAAATCGTCCGTTCGGTCATTCCCGATGCACGCATCACGCTTTCCCATACGCTTGGCCGCATCGGGCTTCTGGAGCGGGAAAACGTCGCCCTGCTGAACGCAGCGCTGCAAACACTTGGCAGGACAACCGTTCAGGCATTTTCGGATGCGTTGCGCGAAGCCGGTGTGAAGGCGCCGTTTTATCTGACCCAGAATGACGGCACCGTGGCGCTCGCGGATGTCGCTGCCGCCAACCCCGTGCACAGTTTCGCTTCCGGCCCGACGAATTCCATGCGCGGTGCGGCCTTCCTCACCGGTCTTTCCGATGCCATGGTGGTGGATGTCGGCGGCACCACCTCCGATATTGGCTGCCTTGTCGGCGGTTTTCCGCGCGAGGCGAACAATATCGTTCATATCGGTGGGGTGCGCACGCTGTTCCGTATGCCAGATCTTCTGCCGATTGCGCTCGGCGGCGGCACCATCGTCGACCCTGAGACGGGCAAGATCGGTCCGCGCTCGGTCGGTTATCGCATTCTGACGGAAGCCCGCGTTTTGGGCGGTGAAACGCTGACGACATCGGATATCGCGGTTGCCGCAGGCTTGATCGAAATGGGTGATCGCGACCGTGTAAAAGACCTTGATCCATCTTTCGTGCAGGCCACGCTTCAACGCATCCGTGACATGGTGGCCGACAGCTTCGACCAGATGAAGACATCAGCCGAAGACGTACCGTTGGTTGCTGTAGGCGGCGGGGCGTTCCTGATCCCCGAGACGGTTCCGGGTGCGTCGGAAGTGTTGCGTGTGGAAAATGCCGGCGTTGCCAATGCGCTGGGCGCGGCGATGGCGCAGGTTTCCGGAGAGGTCGATCAGGTCTTTTCCGGCCTGAGCCGTGACGAGGCCCTTGCGAAAGCAGAAACCGAAGCGCAGAACGCGGCGGTCTCTTCGGGCGCGGAGCGGGCGAGCCTCAAGACGCTTGAGGTGGAAGATATTCCTATCGCCTATTTGCCTGGCGGCGCTCGCAGGGTGCGCGTGCGGGTCATCGGCGATATCGCCTTTCATTGATGCTAAGAGGCCCTGCCGCTGGTGGGGCGACGAGGGAGTGAGCACATGACGAAGATCGCACTGGCCATTCACGGTGGTTGCGGCGTGATGCCGGAAGACAGCATGACGGCCGGGGAGTGGGCTGCTGCACGCGACGATCTGGCAGCGGCCCTGCGCGCCGGTTATGGCGTGCTGAAGGCTGGCGGAACGGCGCTTGAAGCGGTTGAGGCGGCGGTCGTCGTCATGGAGGATAGCCCGCATTTCAATGCCGGCCACGGGGCGGCGCTCAACGAAAACGGCATTCACGAACTCGATGCCTCGATCATGGATGGTGAAACGCTGGCGGCAGGTGCGATCAGCGCCTCTCGCGCCATCCGCAACCCGGTAAAGGCGGCCCGTGCGCTGATGGCGGATGAGCGTGCCGTCTATCTGACGGGGGAGGCGGCCGACCGCTTCGCGAAGGAAAAGGGGCTCGCCACCGAGCCTCAATCCTATTTCACCACCCAAAAGCGTCTTGAAGCGCTGGCGGCGATGAAGCGCCATGCCTCCGCCGGTACGGAAGCGACGGAAAACGAAAAGCACGGAACCGTCGGCGCGGTGGCGCTCGATGCGGCGGGGCATCTCGCGGCGGCTACTTCGACCGGCGGTTACACCAACAAGCCTGATGGCCGGGTGGGCGATAGCCCGGTGATCGGGGCTGGCACCTATGCGCGGGATGGGGCCTGCGCCGTTTCCGGTACCGGCAAGGGCGAGTTTTTCATCCGTTATGTTGTCGGCCACGAGATCGCGTCCCGCGTTGCCTATCTCGGGCAGGATCTGGAGACCGCCGCCGGCGATCTCGTCCACAAGGATCTGGCGCCCTACGATATCGGCGCGGGCCTCGTCGCAATCGATGCCGAAGGCGGCATATCCGCGCCCTATAATACATCAGGCATGTTTCGCGGCTGGGTGACGCCATCGGGAGAGGTGCGTGTGGCCACCCATGACACGATCTATGAGGTGGAATTGTAACCGGCGACCGTGCCGGCCAAGTGGCGACGCAAAAAAACCGGTGACATCAAGGTCTATCGGCGGCAAAACGTCTGAACCGAAACCGGCTCGTTTCTTCACCCATGGTGCTGGCCTCATGAACATCAAGCAGCTCGAAGTTCTGCGCACGCTTCTTTCCACCGGCTCCACCATCGCCACCGCCAAGGCCATGGGTCTCAGCCAGTCCGGTATCAGCCGGCTTCTGGCCCAACTTGAGGCCGACCTGTCGCTGACGCTGTTTGCCCGCGACAAGGGGCGACTGATACCGACACCGGAGGCGGTCCTTCTTGCGCGGGACGCGGAAAACGTGCTGCTTGCCGTGGACCGCATGTCCGGCCACGCCGAGGATTTGCGCAATGGCGCAGCCGGTCCGGAAATCGTCCGCATCGGCCTGCCGAGCAGCATGTGGGAAAATTTCGCGCCCGCCATGCTGATCGATTATGTCAGGGATTTTCCCGGCGTTCGCATCGAGACATTTTTCGAAACGACGACCGCCATCAACAAGCTCGTCGGCGAGCGGGTGATCGATCTCGGTTTCCTGCGGATGGAAGGCGAGATCGGGCCGGGCATCGATGTCGAACGTGTTGCAACCGGCAAGAGCGTCTGTGTGGTTCGGGAGGATCATCCCTTGGCCGAGCTCGATGAAATTACCGTCAAGGACCTGCGCAATGTTCCGCTCATCCTGATCGGCCGGCAGCGGCCGAACCGCATGGCGCTCGATCAGGTCTTCAAGAAGGCCGGCGTCAAGCCGATGGTGAAGATCGAGACCCACACCAACAGTTCCGCCTGCGCCTATGTCGCGCATGGGCTGGGGGTCACGATCATCAGCAGTTTTTATGCGAACCTCTACCGGCATCTTCCCGTTGTCGCCCGGCCATTCGTTCCGCAGGCGACGCAGGAATTCGGCCTAGCCCGTGCTTCCGGCGCACCGCTGTCCATCGCTGCGCAGGCGCTGAGCGATGCCTTGAAGCGGGAAATCCAGCTTTCGCAAAAAATCGACTGAAAACGGGATTTTGAGCGGAAAATCTCATTGTCCTCATCAGGATGAAACGCGCCGTCATTCTGCATAGATATATGACGTTTATGCATAATATTGCGCCTTATTTATCAATCCGTCATAGTCACCAGCAACGAAACCGATAGAGGCGGGATACCATTCCCTGCCATCAATCGTGGGGAACCGATGATAAGATTCATACTGAGCCGTCTTTTGATGGCGCTGCCGACGATCGCATTCGTGTCGATCACGGTCTTTGCGCTCATCCGCTTCATTCCCGGCGATCCGGCTGCCCTGATGCTGGGCGACATGGCGCAACCGGAGCAGATCGAAGCGATGAGGACCGAACTCGGCCTCGACAAATCCATGCCGCAACAGTTCCTCATCTGGGCCGGCAATGTGGTGCAGGGCGATTTCGGCCGCTCCATCGTTAATGATGAGGCGGTGCTGCCGCTGGTCGTCTCGCGTTTTCTCGTCAGTGCCGAGATCGTGGTGGTCGCGGTGCTGCTCGCCAGCCTGATCGCGGTTCCGGCGGGTGTTATCGCCGCCTGGAAACAGAACAGCCTCACCGATCTTGCGCTGGTGGGAACGGCGACCCTGCTTCTGTCCATTCCGACATTCTGGCTGGGTCTTCTGCTTCTTCTGTTTTTCGGCCTCAAGCTCGGCTGGTTGCCGGTGCTGGGATATGTGTCGATCAGCGACAATTTCGTCGGTGGCCTACTCTATCTCGTCCTGCCCGTCATGACGCTGGTGATCCATGAAATGGGCGTTCTGATCCGCATGGCGCGTGCCTCCACGCTGGAAGTGCTGCGGCTGGATTACATCACCCATGCCCGCGCCAAGGGCCTTTCGGAAAGCGCCGTTCTCTGGCGGCACGCCTTCAAGAACGCCTTCGGCCCGACATGGACGATGATCGGCCTTATCCTCGGCAATCTTCTCGGCGGCATCGCCGTCATCGAGACAGTGTTCACCATTCCGGGGCTCGGACGGCTGATGGTCGACAGTATTTTCGCCCGCGATTACCCCGTCATTCAGGGATGCCTGCTGTTCGTCTCGCTGTCCTATGTGCTGGTCAACCTCTTCGTCGACCTTCTTTATCCCCTCTTCGATCCGCGTGTGGTTGCCGAATGAAAAAGTTCACACTTAACGGGCTTATCGGCGGCTTTCTCATCGCCCTCCTGCTCATCACCGCCGCAACCGGTCTGTTCTGGACGCCCTATGACCCGATGAAGCTCGGCTTTGCCTCGCGTCTGGCCGGCCCAAGCGCCAGCCATCTTCTCGGCACCGATGAATTCGGGCGCGATGTTTTGAGCCGCCTGATGGTGGGTGCCCGCGCCAGCGTCTGGATCGGCTTCCTGACGGTCAGCTTCGCAACGATCTGCGGCACGCTGATCGGCCTTGTCAGCGGTTATGCGCGCGGCTGGGTGGATGGCGTCATCATGGCCATCAACAATGCGCTTCTTGCCTTTCCGGGCATTCTGCTAGCGCTCGGCCTGCTCGCGGTTTTCGGCGCAAACCAGTATGGCATCATCTTCGCACTCGGCATCGCCTATACGCCATCCATGGCCCGCGTGGTGCGCGGTGCGGTCCTCTCATTGCGTGAGCGGGAATTCATCGAGGCGTCGCTGGTGATGGGCAATGGTGAGATCTACACCATGTTCCGCCATATCCTGCCCAATTGCATCGCGCCGATCACGGTTCTTGCCACCTCCATGTTCGGCTGGGCCATCCTGTCGGAAAGCGCGCTCTCCTTCCTCGGCCTCGGCGTGCCGCCGCCGGCCCCCACCTGGGGCAACATGCTGGCCGCCGGCCGGCCCTTCATCCAGCAGGCCGTCTGGCTAGGGCTTTTCCCCGGTCTGTGCATCGCGCTGACGCTGCTTGGCATCAATCTTCTGGGAGATGCCCTTCGCGACAGGCTTGACCCGCGCATGAGAGGTCTCAAATGACGGATAATACACTTCTCACCGTTCGCGGCCTTTCGCTCGAAGTCGCCAGAACCGGCCACCAGGTGGTCAAGGATGTCTCCTTCGATATTGCCGCGGGCGAAATCTTCGGCATCGTCGGCGAAAGCGGGTCGGGCAAGACGCTCGCCACCCGCGCGCTCATCTCGCTTCTGCCACCGGCCATCGCCGTCACCGGCGGGTCGATCATCTACAAGGGGCAGGATGTCATGTCCCTGCCGGTGAAGGAGCTACGGCGTCTGCGCGGCGCGGAGATCGGCGTCGTGTTTCAGGAGCCGATGACCTCCCTAAACCCATCGATGACGATAGGCCGGCAGCTGGAGGAGGGGCTGATCCTTCATACCAAATTGTCGCCGGAGGAGCGCCGCGAGAAAATTCTAGACATGCTGCGGCGTGTGGGCATCCGCGATCCAGAAGGTGCGCTGACGGCCTATCCGCACGAGTTTTCCGGCGGCATGCGCCAGCGCATCATGCTGGCCTCGGTCATGCTGCTGAAACCCGCTTTGCTGATCGCCGATGAGCCGACGACGGCGCTTGACGCGGTCATCCAGCGCGATGTCATGGAACTGATGGTGGAGCTGACGCGGGCGGAAGGCACCGCCGTTCTCCTCATCAGCCACGATCTGCCGATGGTGGCACGTTATACCAGCCGTATCGTGGTGATGGAAAAAGGCGCGATTGTCGAACAGGGCCGCACCGAGGATTTGCTGGACGCGCCGCAGCACCCCTATACGAAAAAACTGCTTTCCTCCCTGCCGTTCCGCGGCGAGCCACGCAATATCGACACCTCCAAGGCGCCAATGGTTTCGGCCCGCGATATCGTCGTCGATTATGCCGGCCGCAAATCTCTGCTGAAGAAGGCCAAACCGAAGCGGGCGCTGCATGGCGTCAGCGTCGATATTCATGAGGGCGAGGTCGTGGCGCTTGTCGGCGGTTCCGGTTCCGGCAAGACCACGCTTGGCCGCACCATCGCCGGGCTCTTGCAGGAGAGCGAAGGGCATATCCGCTTTCAGGGCCGGGAGCGCAACGAGGACTGGAAGGATTATCGCCTCAACTGCCAGATGGTGTTTCAGGATCCCTATTCCTCGCTTGATCCGCGCATGACCATTCAGGCGCTGGTGGAGGAGGCGCTGCGCCTCGTGCCGGGCCTCGACCAGGCCGCCAAGCGCAAGCGGGCGCTGGAAACCCTGGAGGAGGTGGGGCTCGGCGCTGATTTTGCCGCCCGCTATCCGCACGAGCTTTCCGGCGGCCAGCGCCAGCGCGTGGCGATTGCCCGCGCCATTGCCCGCCGTCCGCGGTTCCTGATCGCCGACGAGCCGGTCTCGGCGCTCGACGTGACAGTGCGGGCGCAGGTGCTCGATCTCTTTTCCGATCTGCAGAAACGTTACGGCTTTTCCTGCCTGTTCATCAGCCACGATCTCGGTGTGGTGGAGCAGGTGGCCGACCGTGTCGTCGTCATGCAGGACGGTCGCATCATCGAAGAGGGTGACCGCGACACGATTTTCGACAGTCCGAGGGAGGCCTATACGCGCCGGCTGCTCTCGGCCATTCCCGCCCTCGACCAGAATGAAAAGGGCGGCGTGACACTGAAATGGCGTCTGGAAGATGAAGTTTAACAGGAAGATGACTATGACCGTTGCTGCCCAACTGAATGCGATCTGCGATGCACAGCCTTTCGTGACACGCTTCATGGTGCGCAATCTCCTGACCGGAGAAGAGATCGGCCGGGGGGAAAACGAGGAGACGCCATCGGGAAGCACCCGCAAGACGTCGATCATGATGGCCGTACTCAAGGCCGCCAGCGAAGGGCGGATCGATCTCGGCCAGCCCGTCACCTATGAAAAGCGGCTGGCGGAAGAGGTTGCGAGCGGCATGTTCCGTTATATGACGCCAGGCATCGTCATTTCGCTACGCGATGCCGTCGCTGGCATGATGGTGCTGAGCGACAACGTCTGCACCAAGATGGTGCTGGAGAGGCTGACGCTGGAAGAGGTGGACGGCTATTGCAAATCGCTTGGCATGGCCAACACCCATCACCGTTTCCTCATTCCGCCGCTGGCGCTGGCGGCCGACCATCCGCTGAAAACCGTCACCACTACCTCGGCGGCGGATCAGGTGCTTCTGCTGCAGACCATTCTCGATGCGCAATCGTCGCCGGATGCGCAGGCAAAGCTCGGTTGCATCCCGCAATTGTGCGAATGGGCCATGCAGACGCTGAAGAACCAGATTTTGCGGTATGGTATCCGCTCCCGCCTGCCCTTTGAGGCTGTGGTGGCCAGCAAGAGCGGTCGCGGCAAGCGCGGGCGCATGGATGCCGGCATCGTCTACAGAAACGGCGCGCCGTCCTTCATCATCACCACTTATACCGACGAGGTGCCGCAGGTGATGCCTGACGGTACGCCGGGATACACCATCGCGCTCGAAACGATCGGCCGGCTGGCACAGGCCTGCTGGGACGGCTTTCACCAATGACAATCAATGACAACAAAGAGGGTAGAACAGTGAAAAAACTTCTTCTCGCAGGCGTTGCCCTGCTGGTAACGGCCAATATCGCGGCGGCCCGCGACATCACCATCGCCCAAAGCTCGGATCTTCGCAGCAACAATCCCGGCGTGAACCGCGACGGCAATACGGATGGGGTTATCCTGCACATCGTCGAAGGTCTTGTCGGCTACAACAACGCCGGTGAGGTGAAGCCGCTTCTGGCCGAGAGCGTCGACGTTTCGCCCGATGGCCTGACCTATACGTTCAAGCTGCGCAAGGACGTGAAATTCCACAATGGTAAGCCGCTTACCGCAGAGGACGTCGTCTGGAACTGGACGCGCTACCTGAAGCCGGAAACGAAGTGGACCTGCCTCAACGATTTCGCGGAAGGCGGGGCAGCGCACGTCACCGGCGTCAAGGCCCCGGATGCATCCACGGTCGAGATTACCCTCGAAAAACCCTCCGCCGTTTTCCTTGGCCTGATGTCGCGGCCGGAATGCGGTTATACCGGCATGATCTCGCCGGAATCGGTTGCTGCCGATGGCAGTTTCGCCAAGCCCATCGGCACCGGGCCGTTCCAGTGGGACGAGTGGAAGAAAGGCGAATATATCCGCCTCGCCAAATTTGCCGATTATGTTTCGCCGGCAAATGACGGCAAGCCGGACGGCATGGTCGGCTCCAAGCGCCCGCTCGTCGATGGCATCAAGTTCATGGTCATTCCCGATGCTTCGACGGTGAAGGCCGGGCTTGAATCCGGTGTGCTCGATACGGCCGAGATTTCTCCCGATCTCATTCCGGAATTCAAGACCAATGAGAAGATGCAGCTGATCGTTGCCCGCAACAACGGCAAGAACCTGTTCTACATTCAAACCCGCGACAAGGTTCTGAGCAATCCCGGCGTGCGCCGCGCCATGGCGATGGCGCTCGATCTCGATGAACTGGTCGCCGCCGCATCGAACGGCACGGGTGAAGCCAACGGTTCGATGGTCTCGCAGGACTCGGTTTATTATGACGAGGCCCAGAAAAAGCGCCCGGCCTATGATGTCGAGGCGGCGAAGAAGGAGCTGGAGGCCGCCGGTTACAAGGGCGAGCCGATCTCTATCATCGCCAACAAGCGTGGCAACGTGCCGAGCTTCCCGGCCGCCGTCATGGCGCAGGCCATGATGCAGCAGGCGGGTCTCAACGTGCAGATCGAGGTGCTGGACTATGCCACGCAGGTGGACCGCCGCCGTTCCGGCAATTATCAGGTGATCTCTCAGTCGGTCGCCCCACGTCTCGACCCGGCGCTGATGTATGCCTTCTATGTCGGCAACAAGGACAAGAACGCCTCGCTGATGTGGGACGATCCGAAGGCGATAGAGCTGATGAAGGCGGCTTATGTCGAAGCCGACCAGACGAAGCGCCAGAAGATTTTCGATGAGTTCCATGAGCTGATGTTGAAGGAAATGCCGGGCATCTTCCTTTACGACATGGTCGATGTCTGGGGCGCGACGAAAAAGCTCAAGGGCCAGCCGGTCTGGCAGTCGAACGCCCGTCTCTGGGAAGTCTCGGTCGACAACTGATTCATTATGCCCGCGCCGGAGGCGGACCCCGGCGCGGGCTTTCCAATATGAAGCGCAGGAATTTGGCGGTGCATCCGCCGAAGCGCTTGCGCGTGCCCGTAAAGGGCAAAAATGCGAGGACAAGCCATGAACCGTGACGCCGTGATGTCGATTGCCGCCGAAGTCGAGGCGATGAAGCCCGATTTCACCACCTTGAGCGACAGCATCTGGGATTTTGCCGAACTCAAATTCGAGGAACAGCAATCTGCCGGCGTTCTGGCGGGCGCGCTCGAGGGCAACGGCTTTGCGGTTCGCCGCGGCATGGCAGGCATGGAAACGGCCTTCATCGGCGAATTCGGCAGCGGCAAGCCGGTCATCGCTTTTCTCGGTGAATTCGATGCGCTGGCCGACATGAGCCAGGTGGCCGATGTGGCTGAGGTGCAGCCGCGCGAACCCGGCGCCACCGGCCATGGCTGCGGCCACAACCTGCTTGGCGTCGGCTCATTGATGGCCGCTATTGCGCTCGCCCGGCATCTGAAAGCCAATAATTTGCCCGGCACCGTCCGTTATTACGGCTGCCCCGGCGAGGAGGGCGGTTCCGGCAAGACGTTCATGGTGCGCGCCGGCCTGTTCGACGATGTCGATGCTGCGCTGACTTGGCACCCGGCACCGTTCAACGGAGTACGCTCGACCAACAATCTGGCCGTGCTGGAATATTTTTACCGTTTCAAGGGTGTTGCGGCTCATGCCTCCAACGCTGCCCATCTGGGCCGCTCGGCGCTCGATGCCGTCGAACTGATGAATGTCGGCGTCAATTTCCTGCGTGAACACATGCCGCAGGATTGTCGGGTGCATTACGCAATCACCGATACCGGCGGCAAGGCGGCGAATGTGGTGCAGGCCAGGGCAGAAGTGCTCTATCTGATCCGAGCCCCGGAAATGCGCCAGGCGCTCGATCTTGCCGCGCGGGTGGACAAAGTCGCGCGCGGCGCGGCGATGATGACCGAAACAGAGGTGGAAATCGTCTTCGATACCGCCTCCACCAATCTCCTGCCCAACATCACGCTGGAAACGGCGATGCATGAAAACATGGTGGCGCTAGGCCCCATCGCCTTCGACGAGGCGGATATCGCTTTTGCCAAACGCATTCAGGACACTTTCACCGACGAGGCGATCAAAAGCAGCATCAGGCTCTATCAGATCAAGGGCGATGTCTTTTCCAACCGGAAGATTGACGGGTCGACACCCCTGCATCTCGGCCTGCGCGATTTCGAGGGTCAGTCGCATTTTCGGGCGGGTTCCACCGATGTCGGTGATGTCAGCTGGGTGACGCCAACCGCGCAGTGCTGGACGCCCGCCTGGGCGATCGGCACCAATCCGCATACCTGGCAGGTGGTGGCGCAGGGCAAAAGCCCCGCCGCCCACAAGGCCATGGCCCATGCCGCCAAAACACTCGCATCGACCGGCTTTGCGCTGATGACCTCGCCGGAACTGCTCGCGAATGCTAAAAGGGAATGGCAGGAAAAAACCGAGGGCAGCAAATATGTCTGCCCGATTCCCGCCGATGTCATGCCCGGTTCCCATCGATAGAACGTGGTGCACCAACACGCCCATTCTGCTGAACCTGTTCCCTTCTCGCGTATTTTCGCCGGTGGAATGGTGCCTCCCATGAGCGCGCTAAGCGAAAAGATGAGACCCGCCGGTGGCTTTGCCAATGGCGGGGTCTGCGGGTCCGGCATTGAAAACGGACCTTCCGCCATATTCTTCGTGATCCTAGGTTTCGGCCCGCGCATCCATGATTTCAACGGCTTATCGATCCCCGCCTGACGAGTGCGGGTAACGTTGAAGAAGCTTCGGCGCAGTTCCCGGCAATCCGCCACGAAACTCCTTCCTCCTGAAATCCTGCCTCATCACCGCCTTGTGTGCCGCTTCGCCGCCTTGCCGTGAAGAAAGCATTGACGTTTGGACCAAAAATGGAATAAATATATCGAACAGACAGAAAATCGGTTTCATTATTCCGTTTTCTGGTTGTGAGGAGGTAGCGGCGGGCTCTCGGGTTCGCCTCCGGCTGGGAGAGGTGGCGCCGGACACCGAGGAGGAGAAAACAATGAAGAAATTTATCATCGGCGCAGCCATGTCTGTGCTTCTGGGCACGGCGGCGCATGCGGAGACCGTAGGCGTCTCGATGGCGCTGTTCGACGACAACTTCCTGACCGTGCTGCGCAACGGCATGCAGGATTATTCCAAGGAACTGAAGGGCGTGACCCTGCAGGTCGAGGACGCCCAGAACGACGTTGCCAAGCAGCAGAGCCAGATCCAGAATTTCATCGCGTCCAAGGTCGACGCGATCATCGTCAACCCGGTTGATACGGATGCGACGGCGGCCATGTCGAAGCTCGCTGCAGACGCCAAGATTCCGCTGGTTTACGTCAACCGCCAGCCGGTGAACGTCGATAGCCTGCCGGACGGCCAGGCATTCGTCGCCTCCGACGAGACGGTGGCCGGCACGCTTGAAGCGAAAGAAGTTTGCCGCCTTCTCGGTGGCAAGGGCAATGCGGTCATCATGATGGGTGAGCTTTCCAACCAGGCGGCACGCATGCGCACGCAGTCTGCCAAGGACGTTCTGAAGACCGACGAATGCAAGGGCATTTCGGTTGTTGAAGAGCAGACCGCGAACTGGCAGCGCACGCAGGGTTCCGACCTCGTCACCAACTGGCTTTCCAGCGGTATCGAATTCAATGCCGTCATCGCCAACAACGATGAAATGGCGATTGGCGCGATCCAGGCCCTGAAGGCCGCAGGCAAGGACATGAAAAGCTATGTCGTCGCCGGCGTTGACGCCACGCAGGACGCCCTTGCCGCGATGCAGGCGGGCGATCTGGATGTAACCGTGTTCCAGGATGCGGCAGGGCAGGGCAAGGGCGCTCTCGATGCCGCGCTGAAGCTCGTCAAGGGCGACAAGGTGGAGAAGAAGGTCTACATTCCTTTCCAGCTCGTCACGCCTGAAAACGTCAAGGACTACGTGGCCAAGAACTAACGGCCGCCTTCCGGCATCTGCGCCCGTTCAGATTGACATTGGAGGCAGATGCCGGTTTCCGACGGCGCCGAAGACAAGCTTCGGTACGCGAGCGGATTACGATTGAATTTCAGTGAATTCAAAGTGTTGCAGCGCCTTTCATGTCGTGATCGACATGGCGCTGCAAGCCTCCCCGGAGGCCGGGTGCGCCATCTGGCAAAGCCTGTTTCCGGTCATTTTTGTCTATTGTGGAGGATGAGATGGTCGTCAGTCCATCGACAATGGCCGCCGTGCGCGCCAGCGGAGCCGTGCCGAATGCGGAGTATCTTCTCGCGGCGGAAGGCATACGCAAGGAATTTCCCGGCGTCGTGGCGCTTGATGATGTGCAGTTCAAGCTGAAGCGCGGCACCGTGCATGCGCTGATGGGCGAGAATGGCGCCGGAAAATCGACGCTGATGAAAATCCTGGCCGGCATCTACCAGCCGGACAGTGGCGAAATTCGCCTGAAAGGCGCCGACATACGTCTCGATTCCCCGCTCGATGCGCTGGAAAACGGCATTGCCATGATCCATCAGGAACTGAACCTGATGGCGTATATGACGGTGGCGGAAAACATCTGGATACGCCGCGAGCCGAAAAACCGGCTGGGTCTCATCGACCATGGCGAAATGTATCGCCGCACCGAAACGTTGCTGGAAAGGCTCGGCATCGATCTCGACCCGGAAACCCGCGTCGGCGAGCTTTCGGTGGCAAGTCGCCAGATGGTCGAGATCGCCAAGGCGGTTTCCTATGATTCCGACGTTCTCATCATGGACGAGCCGACATCCGCACTGACGGAGCGCGAGGTCGAGCATCTCTTCCGCATCATCCGCGATCTCCGGGAACGCGGTATCGGTATCGTCTACATCACCCACAAGATGAACGAGCTGTTCGAGATCGCCGATGAATTTTCGGTTTTCCGCGACGGCAAATATATCGGCACCCACGCCTCGACCGATGTAACGCGTGACGACATCATCCGCATGATGGTGGGCCGTGAAATCACCCAGATGTTCCCGAAGGAAGAGGTTCCGATCGGCGACGTGGTGCTTTCGGTCAAGAATCTCACGCTCGACGGCGTTTTCCACGACGTTTCCTTCGAGGTGCGCGCCGGCGAAATTCTCGGCGTTGCCGGCCTTGTCGGATCGGGCCGCTCCAATGTGGCGGAAACGGTGTTCGGTGTAACGCCCGCATCCTCGGGTACGATTGCAATCGACGGCAAGCCGGTATCGATCGACAGCCCGACGAAGGCCATCAGTCACCGCATGGCGTTTCTGACGGAGGATCGCAAGGATACGGGATGCCTGCTGATCCTTAATATTCTGGAGAACATGCAGATCGCCGTTCTGCAGGACAAATATGTCGCCAATGGCTTCGTGCAGGAAAATGCGCTGTCGGATGCCTGCGAGGAGATGTGCCGCAAGCTCCGGGTCAAGACGCCGCATCTTTACGAGCGCATCGAGAACCTGTCGGGCGGCAACCAGCAAAAGGTGCTGATCGGCCGCTGGATGCTGACCAAGCCGCGCATTCTCATTCTGGATGAGCCGACACGCGGCATCGATGTCGGGGCCAAGGCGGAAATTCACAAGCTGGTTTGCGAGATGGCGCGCCAGGGCGTCGCCGTCATCATGATTTCCTCCGAAATGCCGGAGGTTCTGGGTATGAGCGACCGTGTCATGGTCATGCATGAAGGTCGGGTGACGGGCTTCCTTGATAGAAGTGAAGCCACGCAGGTTAAAGTGATGGATCTCGCATCGCGGTGAGGCGCGCCGGGATTTCTCGAGGAGGAATGACTATGAATACGAACGCCGCCGCCAACACAGAGTTGGACGCAAAATCCGGACGCAAGCCGCACCGGCGCATCCCGCCGGAGGCCAATATCTTTTTCGTGCTGATCGGCATCGCGCTGGTTTATGAAATTCTCGGCTGGATTTTCATCGGCCAGAGCTTCCTGATGAACCAGCAGCGCCTGACGATCATGATCCTGCAGGTCTCGGTGATCGGCATCATCGCGGTTGGTGTCACGCAGGTCATCATCACCGGTGGTATCGATCTTTCTTCCGGTTCCGTCGTCGGCCTGACGGCGATGCTGTCCGCCAGCGTTGCGCAATCGTCCACATGGCCGCGGGCGCTTTATCCGGGATTGACCGATCTGCCCTTCTTCATACCGCTCGCCGTCGGCATATTGGCTGGCGCCCTTGCGGGCTTCATAAACGGGCAACTCATCGCCCGCACCAAAATTCCGCCCTTCATCGCAACGCTTGGCATGATGGTGACGGCGCGTGGTCTTTCCAAGTGGTATACGAAGGGTCAGCCGATCTCCGGTCTGACGGACGGTTTCAACTTCATCGGCACGGGCATCTGGCCGGTCGTGGTGTTCCTCGTCGTCGCCGTCATCTTCCACGTGGCGCTGCGTTACACCCGCTACGGCAAGTTCACCTATGCCATCGGCGCCAACCAGCAGGCGGCACGCGTGTCCGGTATCAATATCGAGGCGCATCTGATCAAGGTCTATGCCATTGCTGGCCTGCTCGCCGGTCTCGCCGGTGTCGTCACTGCCGCCCGCGCCCAGACGGCGCAGGCCGGCATGGGCGTAATGTATGAACTCGACGCCATCGCCGCAGCCGTTATCGGCGGCACATCGCTCGCCGGCGGTGCCGGCCGCATCACCGGAACGGTGATCGGCACCATCATCCTCGGTGTCATGACGTCGGGCTTCACCTTCCTCCGGGTGGACGCCTATTATCAGGAAATCGTCAAGGGCCTGATCATCGTGGCCGCGGTCGTTGCCGACGTCTACCGACAGAAGAAACGCGCAAAGCGCTAAATCCTCCTCCCAGACTTGGGGCAGGCCTTCAGGCTTGCCCCTTTTTTGTGTTCTTATGAGCCGGGGGGATTAGCTAAGGTTCATGCCTTGCTGTTCCGATAGTCGTGGACGGCCTTGCCGAAGGCCTCGAACAAAGCGCGCGACGGTGCGTCGGTCTCAGCCCAATATTCCGGATGCCATTGCACGCCGACGGCAAATCCCTTGGCGTCGATGACTGAAACAGCCTCGATGGTGCCGTCCGCAGCTGTCGCCTCCACCTGCAGGCGTGGCGCGGTCTCGGCGATTGCCTGCCGGTGCAGCGAATTGATCTGGATTTCGCCCGACATGCCAAGATGCTGTGCGATGCAGGAGCCTTCGCGCACATGCACCGGCTGGCGGATGGCGAAGGCCACGTCGCGGTCGTCATGTTCCGGCTTGCGGTGGTCCCATATGCCGGGCTGCTCCTGAATTTCGGACGCAAGCGTACCGCCCAGCGCGACGTTCAGCTCCTGAATGCCGCGGCAGATGGCCAGCATCGGGATGCCGCGTTCGATAGCGCGGCGAATGAGCGGCAGGCTGGTGGCGTCGCGGGCCTGATCGAACGGGCCGTCGCTTTCCTGCGCCTCTTTTCCGTAAAGGGAAGGATGCACATTGGTGGCGGAGCCGGACACGAGCAGGCCGTCCACCCGGTCGAGAATAGCGTCGACCTCGTTTCCGTCCTCGAAGGCCGGGACAATGAAGGACATGACACCAGCCACCTTCAGCGCGGCGGAAACATACTGGTTCTGCGCGGCGTGCCAGTCGGCTCCGGTGAAATGCCGGATGTCGGCGGGAACGGCAATAATGGGTTTTGGCATGATGGCTCCGGGACGAATCTTCGAAATTTGTGCGACTGCCGGCTGGCCAAGTCAAGCACGCGTTTTGCGTTATGAGGATCCTCTATGCGCCTAAAGTATAAGGTGATGCCGGGATATTTCAGTTGGAAATAAAATACGAAGCAGAGTTTCCGAAAATTCCAGGAAAGGCCGGTTTTTCCGCGATTAATTCTTGGTGCGGGTGCTTGTCAGCCGGGCCGTAACCGTGCTTACTTTGCTGCGATGCCTGAACAGCAACGAGGGGAATTCAAAGCTGCGGGCAGCGTTCATATCTGGGAGGATATAGATGGATCGCCGTTCCTTTATGAAAAAAGGTGCGCTTGCGGGAGCTGCCACGGCAGCGCTGGCCGCGCCCGCCATTGCACAGCAAAATACCAAGATCAACTGGCGCCTGACGTCGTCGTTTCCGAAATCGCTCGACACGATCTATGGCGGCGCGGAAGATATTGCCAAGCATGTCGCCGCCGCAACCGACGGCAATTTCACCATCCAGCCCTTTGCCGCCGGTGAAATTGTGCCCGGCCTGCAGGCAGCCGATGCCGTATCGTCCGGCACGGTGGAAATGTGCCACACCTGCTCCTATTATTACGTCGGCAAGGACCCGACCTTCGCCATCGGCACGGCAATACCTTTCGGCCTCAATGCCCGCCTCACGAATTCATGGTTCTATGAGGGCAACGGCAACAAGCTGCTCAACGAGTTTTACGCCAAGCACAATCTCTACGGCATGATTTCGGGCAATACCGGCGCGCAGATGGGCGGCTGGTTCCGCAAGGAAATCAATACCGTCGACGATTTCAAGGGCGTGAAGATGCGCATTGCCGGTCTCGCCGGCAAGGTGGTGGAAAAGCTCGGCGTGGTGCCGCAGCAGATCGCCGGCGGCGATATCTATCCGGCGCTGGAAAAAGGCACCATCGACGCGGCGGAATGGGTCGGTCCCTATGACGACCACAAGCTCGGCTTCCAGAAGGTGGCGAAATATTACTATTATCCCGCCTTCTGGGAAGGTGGCCCGGTCATCCATTCCTTCGTCAATCTGGAGAAGTGGAACAGCCTGCCGAAAAACTACCAGACGGCGCTGCAGGACGCCTGCGCCTTCGCCAACACCAGCATGATGGCGAAATACGACGCGAAAAACCCGATCGCCATCAAGCAGCTCGTCTCTGAAGGTGCGGTGCTCAGGCCGTTCAGCCAGGAAATCCTCGAGGCTTGCTACAAGGCTGCGCTGGAGGTCTATGCCAATATTTCGGCCTCCAATCCGGACTTCAAGAAGATCTACGAAGATCAGGTCGCCTTCAAGCGCGAAGGTTATCTGTGGATGCAGCTTGCGGAATACACGTTCGATACTTTCATGATGATCCAGCAGCGTAACGGCAAGCTCTGATTATTCGGTGACGGCGGACCGAGCAAAGGCCCTGGGGATTTCGGTCTCCGGGGTTTTTGTTGCGCGCGCATGCCTTCACGCATCCGACAACAAAGGATGATTTACGATCAATTCCGTTGTGGGCAAAAGCAGCAGGCTCCGGGCCAGCTGGAGTGTCGGCGAGGATTGGCCACGCCGACCTCGGCAAAGGCCTTGCTCTCAACTGTGGAGGTGATGCGATGTGGAAAACGCTGAGCATTACGCTTTGGTTTAGGAAGAACCGGACGGGCTGGTCTGTCTCCGTCCGGTTCAATTTTCTAAGCAGATAAGCAAACGGAAGACGGGTGTGCACTCCCGTCTTCCACTCCGCAACTATAAGCGTTTCGCCTAGCCCTTACAAGACGCCGATCAGGGTCCGATCTTCGGGGGCTCGCCAAGATTCGGCATGCCCGGTAACCCACCCGGCTGGCTGAAATTGGGCATGGTGTTGCCACCCTGATTGCCGAAGGCGGGCACTTCGATCTTTATGGAATTCAGATCGACCTCGGGCGCCTTGTCCAGCCAGTAGGTGACGGATTCCGGCCAGAAGATCACGATGGCGACGAGGATGAGCTGCATGCCGAGCCAGGGAATCGCGCCCATGTAGATATCCGATGTCTTGACCGTGCGCGGCGCGATGGAGCGCAGGTAGAACAGCGCAAATCCGAAGGGCGGATGCATGAAGCTCGTCTGCATGTTGATGCAGATCAGAACGCCGAACCAGATGAGGTCGATGCCGAGCGACTGGGCGATTGGCGCCAGCATCGGAATGACGATGAAGGCGATTTCGAAGAAATCAAGGAAGAAGGCGAGGAAGAAGATGAAGATGTTGACGAAGATCAGGAAGCCGATGGGGCCGCCCGGAATGCCCGACAGCATATGCTCGATCCAGAGCGAACCGTCCATGCCCTGAAAGACGAGGGAGAAGCAGGTGGCGCCGACCAGAATGAACACCACCATGGAGGTGATATGCATGGTGGAATGCATGCCCTGCTTGATGAGGTCCCAGGTGAGGCGGCGGTGCGCGGCGGCCAGCGCCATGGCGCCCACGACCCCGAGCGCACCGGCTTCGGTGGGCGTTGCGAGGCCGAGGAAGATGGTGCCGAGCACGAGGAAGATCAGCACGATGGACGGGATCATGCCTGCCAGCACGCGAAACACCAGCGCCCGGTTGAGCTCTCCCCGCGCTTCCGGCGGCAGCGCCGGCAGGTCCTTCGGCCGCACGACCGACATGAACAGGATGAAGAGCATGAAGATGGCGACCTGCAGGATCGAGGGGCCGATAGCGCCCAGATACATGTCGCCAACGGATTTACCGAGCTGGTCGGCAAGCACGATCAGCACCAGCGAAGGCGGGATGACCTGCGTGATCGTTCCCGATGCGGCGATGACGCCGGTGGCAAGTCGCGGGTTGTAACCATATTTCAGCATGATCGGCAGCGAGATGACGCCCATGGTGATGACCGAGGCGGCAACCGTGCCGGTAATCGCACCAAGGATCGCGCCGACGATGATGACGGCATAGGCAAGGCCGCCGGGAATGGCGCCGAACAGCTTGCCCGTTCCTTCAAGCAGATCCTCTGCAAGCCCGCATCGCTCGAGGATCGCGCCCATGAAGGTGAAGAAGGGGATGGCCAGCAGAAGGTCGTTCGAGACGATGCCGAAGATGCGCAGCGGCAGGGCCTGAAGGAAGGCCGGCGAAAAATGCTCCGTGAAGATGCCGATGACACCGAAAACGAGACCGACGGTGGCGAGCGAGAAAGCAACCGGAAATCCGTAAAGCATGAAGATGATCATGCCGAGGAACATCAGTGGCGGAAGAATACCATATTCGAACATGGGAAATATCCTGAAGGTTCAGATCGGTGCGATCATTGCAGGGGTTTTTCGTACTTCGTATCGAGCGCATAAAGCCCGTTGAGGGCGCCTATGCGCTTGATGAGTTCGGAAAAACCCTGAAGAACCAGAAGTGCGAAACCAGCGAAGATGATGAATTTCACCGGCCAGCGGATGAGGCCGCCGGCATTGGAGGACATTTCGCTCTGATGCCAGGATAGCGTGAACATAGGCCAGGAAAGCCAGGCGAGGTAAAAGCAGCCGGGAAGCAGGAACAGCACGATGCCGATAATGTCCACCCAGATGCGGCTGCGCGGTGAAATCGCGCCATAAATGATGTCCACTCGCACATGTTCATTCATGCGCAGCGTGTAGGATGCGCCGATCAGCACGATGAAAGCGAACATGTACCACTGGATTTCCAGCCAGCCGTTCGAACTGTAATTGAAGGCATAACGGACCATGGCATTGCCGGCGCTGACGAGGCAGCAGATGAGCACGAGATAACCGGCAACCTTGCCCAGAGCTTCGCTTGCAAGGTCTATCAGCGCGCTTAGTTTTAAAAGCGATTTCATAACTTTCCCCTCTTCCCTTTTCGGGCCCTTTGCGGGTTTATGGCGGAGAGTAAAGCCCGGTGCCCCTGCTGCGGTCACGCCTCCACGTGCTTCCGCTGCCACAGGCTCCAGAGTTCCTCCCCACAGAATCCCGTGTATGGTCAGGCGGTTCGAAAAGCAACCAAAACCACCATGAAACAGCTTGGCGGACAGCCGTTTTCAACCGTTTGCGAAAGAATGTTGCCCAATGACATGTTTTGCCCGGTTGCGCTGTCACGGTGCATGCCATTGCCGCTCTTTCGCTGAGAACGCATTGCGCTTTTCGGCGACTTCATGTTACCTCTGGTTACGGAGAATCCGGCATTGGCCCGTGATCGTCCACGGGCAGATTTACCGTGTGACGGGCATGACGGATGGAGCACAAGGGGAAGCGGAATGAGCGAACACCACACGGGTCCTGTCGAAGTCGGCGCCGAGATGAACTACGCCGAGCACGAAAAGACCTATAACGGTTTTCTGGCCTTGACGAAGTACGGCACCATGATGCTGTGCGTGCTGATGCTGGCCATGGTCGCGGGTTTCTTCACCACCGCCGGCTTCCTTGGTGGCCTGGTCGTCTTCGTCGTACTGTCGGCTGCGGGTTTCTTTTTGCTGCGCTGAACGATCCCGTTCATGAGCGGTTCCCGTTCCGGGGACCGGGCGATGCCGGATAACCGGAAAGGCCAAGCCATGAAGCGTATGTTATATTGTCTGTTTCTGCTGGTGGCGATTGCGCATCCCGCTTTGTCACGCGATCTCTCACCTGCCGAGCAGGATAGTCTTCGTACGCAGATAGAGCGATTTCAGACGGCTTTGAGCACGCAGGATTTCGATGTCGTCGGCAAGACGGTGCCGCCGAAAATCTTTGAATTCATCGCAGGCGAAGCGGGTATTACCGCGGAGCAATTGCGTGGCGCCTTGACCGCGCAGATGCAGATGGCGCTCGCCGCGGTCAAGATAACCGAGTTCACTATGGATACGCAGGCGATCAGCCTTGCGCAAACGTCCGATGGAACGCCCTATGCGCTCATTCCGACCAGGACGGTGATGGAAACCGGCGGCCAGACGATAGAGGCGAAATCCCACACGCTGGCGCTGATGGACGGTGCGGACTGGTATTTGCTGCGGGTGAGCGACCAGCAGCAGGTCACGATCCTGCGCAAGGTCTATCCGTCCTTCGCCGAGGTGGTGTTTCCGGACGGTTCCATACAGCCGGTGAAATAGCTCCGTCTTCCCGAACTCAGGAAAAACGTCCCGGCCGGAAAGGATCGATCGAGATTTCCGTATCCTCTCCGCTGGCCAGTTGCGTTACCAGACGGGCGGTTGCTGCCGATTGTGTCAGCCCCAGATGGCCATGGCCGAAGGCATAGATGACGGACGGGGTGGCGCGTGCCGTGCCGATGACGGGAAGACAGTCCGGCATGGACGGGCGGAACCCCATCCATTGTTTCCCGCCTTCCAGTTTGAGGCCGGGCAGGAAACGTCCTGCTTTCTTCAGCATGGCTTCCGCACGGCGGAAATTCGGCTTCAATTCCAGCCCGCCGAGTTCGACCGCGCCGCCGATACGGATGCCCGTCGATAGCGGAGTGACGACGAAGCCATGATCGTTGAAATAAAGCTGGCGCGTCAGGTTGAAAGCCTCGGGGGAAAGCGTGGTGTTATAACCACGTTCGGTTTCCAGCGGCACGATGTTGCCAAGCGTCGCGGCAAGTTTTCTCGACCAGGCGCCGCAGGCGATCACCACTTTGTCGGCATCGATCTTGTCGCCATTTTCCAGCGTCACGATCGTACTTTCGCCCACGGCATCGATGCGTTCGGCCTCGCCTTTGCGCAGGCTGGCGCCGCGGGCGATTACCAGATCGAAAATGGCGCGGGTGAAATCGTAAGGGTCGGAGACCTGCAGGCCATCCGGCGAAAACATGGCATGGCGGAACTGGGGCGCGAGACCCGGCTGCAGTTCCTCGATTTCGGGGCGGCCGACGCGCTGAAAGGTGAAACCGGCGTTTTCCTTTTCGTCCCAGTCCCTGCGGGCAGCATTGAGACTTGCCTCGCTGTCATAAAGATCGAGCGTGCCGGTTTTCGAAACGAGATGCGAAAGTTCCGGCATCGCCGCGACATGAGCCATTTCCACGGCAGCCAGGCGGTTGATGTCCGTGAGTGACTTCAGCCCATGGCGAAAGTTGCGCTCGGCGCTCGCGCGCCAGAAACGCCACAGCCAGGGTGCGATCTTCGCCGCATAGGCGGGCGACACGCTGAGCGGGCCGAGCGGATCGAACAGCCAGCGCGGCGCTTTTTTCATGATGCCTGGAGCGGGAATGGGGATGATTTCAGGGAATGCCAGAATGCCGGCATTGCCGGAACTCGCGCCCCGGGCAACCTCGCCGCGCTCCAGCAGCACCACCTCGCGTCCGGCATTCTGCAGATAAAGCGCCGCCATGGAACCGATAATGCCGGTGCCGATCACCAGCACATCGCATTTCAGGGTTTTGGTCATCGGCGCTCCTGCAACACAAATCTTTCAACCCCGCATAACAATGAATGCCGCCCCGATGAAAGGCCGTATCGTATTGCCGGCGCAGAAATATCAGCACTGTGGCAAATAAGCGGTCCGAAATAAACAAGGCGAATATATTCGCGATGAAGCATACTCGCGGTCGATTGATGTTCCGGATCAATAGTTATAGTTCATTATTAATCGCTATTTAACAGTGTCCGGCTAGTTTCGCGTGCAGGCGGGCCGACCGTTTTTCATCTCTATATTTCGAGGGTGGAGCAGGTCTGCATATGGATTACTGTTTGGGGGTTTCAAAAAGATGTCTTACTTTTCTAAACTTGGTCTTGACGCTTCTGCGGTGCTTGATGCGCTTAGCCGCTCACAGGCCATCATCGAGTTCGATCTGACCGGCAAGATTTTGAAAGCGAACGATAATTTCTGCAAGGCCGTCGGCTATCAGCAGTCTGAAATCGTTGGGCGTACCCACAGCATGTTCCTGTCTCCCGAAGATGCGGCCTCGCCTGAATACAAGAGCTTCTGGGCGAGGCTGTCGCGTGGCGAATACGATCAGGGTCAGTATCGACGTCGGGCCCGGAATGGCGACGAAATCTGGATCGAAGCTTCCTACAATCCCGTGTTCCGTTTCGGCAAGCCCTACAAGGTGGTCAAGATTGCAACCGACATCACCTCGATCAAGCGCAAGAGCGCTGAGGATGACGGGAAACTGGCGGCGCTCTCCCACGCGCAGGCCATAATCGAATTTACGCCCGAAGGGAAAATCCTCAGCGCCAACGAAAATTTCCTCGCGACGCTCGGTTACACGGCGGAAGACATCATCGGGAAACATCATTCGATGTTCTGCGAGCCTGCCTATGCCCAGTCGCAGGACTATCGGGATTTCTGGAAGGAACTCGGAAAGGGCCACTTCTCGACGGGGCAGTTCATGCGCCTTGGCAAGGATGGCAAACGCGTCTTCATTCAGGCCTCCTATAATCCGATCATCGATGATCGGGGCCGCGTCTTCAAGGTAGTGAAATTCGCTTTCGATGTGACGGACCGGATGCATGCGGTCGAGGAACTTGGTGCTGCGCTCGAGCGGCTTTCTCAATGCAATATCCGTATTACGCTGGACAAACCCTTCGTCGGCGAGTTCGAACGGCTGCGCCACGATTTCAATAAATCCATCGCCGAATTCCAGAAGACGCTGGAAAACGTTCTCGGCCAGACCGGAGACCTGACCCGCAGCAGCCAGGAAGTCAGCGAAGCCTCCGTCAATCTCGCCGAACGTTCGCGTGAGCAGGCCGTGGCGCTCGAGGAGACTTCGGCAGCACTCGAAGAAATCACCGCGACGGTCCGTTCCTCGACAGAAAATATGCAAGAGACGCGCAAGCTCGTTCAGAGCGCGCGGACATCTACCGTGGCTTCCACCGAGGTCGTGGAGCGGACGGTCGATGCCATGCAGCGTATCGAGACGGCTTCGCGGGAAATCAGCCAGATCATCGGTGTGATCGACGAAATCGCCTTCCAGACGAACCTGCTGGCGCTGAATGCCGGCGTGGAAGCTGCGCGTGCGGGTGACGCGGGCAAGGGTTTTGCCGTCGTGGCTCAGGAAGTGCGCGAGCTGGCGCAGCGTTCCGCCAATGCCGCGAAGGAAATCAAGGCGCTGATCAACAATTCCGGCACCGAGGTTCTGGAAGGCGTCAGGCTGGTGGGCGAAACCGGCGAAGCGCTGAAGCAGATCGATGCGCTGGTCAGGCACATTGACGGCAATGTCGACATGATCGCCAAGGCGGCGGACGAACAGGCTGTCGGCATCAGCGAGATCAACAAGGCGGTCAGCCGGCTGGACCGGATGACGCAGGAGAATGCGGCGATGAGCGCCCGTACCACGGTGATCAGCACAACGCTGGCGCAGGGCGCAGATGCGCTGGCGCAGCTTGTCAGCCTGTTCAAGCTGAACCGCCGTACGGTGCAGCGGGAAGACGGATCGTCCACCCGCCCGGATGCTCCGAATACGGCCCGGCGCGACCAGACGTCGGCACGGGCGGCCGCGTAAAGGAGCGGGCTCAGGCCCGCTTCAGCTTGAGAATGAGATTTGGTGGATGCGGATGCCTTTCGAACGGGCATCCGCTTGGCTTTTTCACCGCAGCGCCGGTCGTTCGATACCGAGGTGGTCGCGCAGCGTCGATCCTTCGTAGTCCTTGCGGAACAGGCCGCGCTCCTGCAGGAGCGGAACGACCTCGCGGTTGAATTCCTCCAGCCCGCCGGGGAAGAAGGGCGGCATGACGTTGAAACCGTCGGCCGCACCGTTTTCGAACCATTCCTGCATTCGGTCCGCCACATCCTTGGCCGTGCCCATGACGATATGGTGGCCGCGGCCGGCGGCGACGCGCAGCGCAAGCTCCCGGATCGTCAACTTTTCGCGGCGCGCCAGTTCGGTCAGAAGTTCGGCGCGGCTGCGCAGCTGGTCGGAAATCGGCAGGTCCGGCAGCGGACCGTCGAGATCGTAATCAGTGAGGCTGTGGCCGATGCGTTCTTCAAGCAGCGGCATTGCGCTCTTGATATCGGTCCAGCGGTTCAGTTCCTTCAGTTTTTCGCCAGCCTCTTCAAAGCTCCTGCCGATGATCGGCATGAAGCCGGGCATCACGGCGACGCTCGCCGGATCGCGGCCGAATTTTTCCACGCGGGCTTTAAGGCTCGTATAGAAGGCCTGCGCTTCGGAAATCGCCTGCTGGGCGGTGAAGACGATATCGGCGGTGCGGGCGGCGAGATCCTGCCCCGGCCCGGAAGAGCCGGCCTGGATGAGAACCGGGTGGCCCTGCGGAGAGCGCGGAATATTGAGCGGTCCCTTGACCGTGAAATATTTGCCCTCGTGGTTGAGGATATGGACCTTTTCCGGATCGACGTAGCGGCCCGCCTGCTTGTCCTTGACGAAGGCGTCGTCATCCCAGCTGTCCCACAGGCCGCGAACGACATTCACATATTCTTCCGCCACCGCATAACGCTCGTCATGCTCGGGATGGTCCTTGGAAAAATTCGCCGCCGTGCGGGCATAAGAGGTGGTGACGATGTTCCACGCCGCGCGGCCATGGCTCAGATGATCGATGGAAGCGAAGGCGCGGGCGGTGTGGTAGGGCTCGCCATAGGTGGTGGAGGCGGTGGCCGCCAGCCCGATCTTGTCGGTGACCATGGCCAGCGCGGCAAGCAGGGTCAGCGGCTCGAAACGCGCGATCATCGAGGGATGGGCGTCGACGCCGCTGGTCAGGCCATCGGCCAAGAATACCATGTCGAACTTCGCGGCTTCGGCCATTTTCGTAACACGGGTGAGCAGATCGAAATTTTCGCTGCCGGCTTCGGCATCGGGGTGACGCCAGCCGGAAACGTGGTGCCCCGCGCCCTGCAGGAAAAGGCCGAGATGCATCTGTCTTTTGCGTGTCGTGGTGGTCATGGTGATCATGCCTTCATGTCGGTCGAGTTATATTTGCGATACCAGAAGCGTTTCGAGCTTTCTGAGGTCAGCTGCGGTTTTCATGGACCGCACTAGTGCCGGAATGCCGGCGAATTTCTCATTGCCGCCGGTCGCGTCGGCAAATTTCTCGGTCGGGTCATCGATGCCAGGAAGGCCGTCGACACGGCGCGACAGCACCGTGCCGTCCTTCTTCGTCACGTCGATGACCACGAACCGGGTGGTCGGATCGGGCGAGAGGCGGCGGGCGGTCTCGTCATGCCGGCGTGAAACTTTGGCGGAAAGGGCGAGCAGGTCGTCGCGCGTCGGGCGTTTGTCGAAATGGCCGATGCCGAGCGCTCCATCCGTCAGCGCTGCGGCAAAGACATATTCGGCGCTGAAGCGGGCGTCGATGCCGGTCGTGGGCGTAGCGGGGCCGACGAGGGCGGCATCGCCGCCCGGCGGGAAGGTGATGATGACCGCCTCTATCTCGTCCGGCGTCAGATCATTGCTGTTGCGCAGCGCCAGCGCGCCGACGGCAACGGGATGGCTGGCTGTGCAGCAGGGAAAGGCCTTTAGGGTGAGGCCGGGCGAGACGATCTGCCAGGGTGCGCCCCAGCCGGAGAGAACACGTTTCGGCTGCTCGGCGCCGAAGGCGTAGGCGGAATAAAAACCGATGGGGTTTTCCAGAAAATCCGGCGCGCCCTGAAAGCCGGTTCGCGCCAGCCGCGCGGCGGTAAGGCCGGCACGCGTGGCGAGCCCGGCATGCAGCGGTTTGGCATCAAACCCGAATTGCAGGCGAAGCCCGGCCGATTGGGTGGCAGCGAGGCCGAGCGCAACGGCCGTTGTCTGCGGATCGAATTTCAGGAGATGGGCAATCGCCGCCGCAGCCCCGATGGGGCCGAGCGTAGCGGTGGCGTGGAAGCCGTTTTCGTAATGCTTCGTTCCGAGCGAGAGGCCGAGACGCGCCATGGTTTCCAGCCCGACAATATAGGCGGCGATGAAGGCATCCGCCGTGGAGCCCTCTTCGACCGCGACAGTCAGCAAAGCGGGAATGATGGCAACGGTCGGGTGGCCGCGCACGCTGCCGTGCACATCGTCATAGTCAAGCACATGCCCGGCGTGGCCGTTGATGAGGGCGGCCGTGAAGGCATCCGAGCGCAGACCGTGGCCGATAATGCCCGCTGTGCCTGACGTGCCGGGCGTAAAGCTGTCGATCAGGATTTTCGTGCTTCTGTCGGCAGCGCCACCCAGCACGCAGGCGAAAAAATCGATCAGCGCCGTGCGGGCGATGGCCACCGCATCCTCATCACGCAGGGGATCGGAGGCGGCAATCGCTTCGGCAAGATGAAGGGTGAGTTTTTCGTCGGCGGCCATGGCATCAAATCCCTTCGCCGTCATTGACCCGTGCCACCTGTCCGCCGAGACCCTTGACGAAGGCGTTGATGCGCGGATTGGTCGACTTGTAGAAGATGTGTTCCGGCGTACCCTGATCGACGATCAGGCCATTTTCCGTGAAGACGATATTGTCGCTGATTTCTTCGGCAAAACGCATTTCATGCGTGACGAGAATGCTGGTCATGCCGTCATTGACGAGATCGCGGATGACGGCGAGCACTTCGCCCACGGTTTCCGGGTCGAGTGCGGATGTGACCTCATCGAACAACACCAGTTCCGGCCGCATGGCAAGTGCGCGGGCAATCGCCACGCGCTGCTGCTGGCCGCCGGAAAGCTGGCCGGGATAGGCATCGACCTTCTGGGAAAGGCGCACTTTCTCCAGCAATTCGCGGGCATGGCGCTCGGCTTCAGCTTTCGGCGTACCCAGAATCTTGATTGGTGCGATGGTGATGTTTTCCATCACCGTCAGATGCGGAAAGAGGTTGAACTGCTGGAACACGATGCCGATGCGCTTGCGCAGCGCGATGCGCTCAGCCTCGGTCTTCAGCAGGTCCACTCGCGTGCCGCCGACGGTGATCTTGCCCGATTGCGGAATGAGCAGGCCGTTGATGCAGCGCAGGATGGTGGACTTGCCGGAGCCGGAAGGGCCGATGATGGAGACGGCGTCGCCCTTGTTCACGGTGAGGTCGATGCCCTTCAGGACCTGATTGTCACCGAAGGACAGGTGTATGCCTTCCAGTTCAACCAGTGCTTTTGCGGCGGTTTGTGGTGCGGGTGCGGACATGGCTTGTTCCAATCAGCGGGAAGCGAAGCGCCGCTCGAGGCGCTGCGTGAAACGGGATACGGGATAGCAGAACAGGAAGAACGCCATCAGAACGGTGAGGTAAACCACGACGGTGAAATCGTTGCGCTGCACGGCGGTGCTTGCGTCTGTTGCGGCATGCAGCAACTCATGCACGCCGACCAGTGAGGCGAGCGCCGTACCCATGGTGATCGACGCATAAAGGTTCATCCATGGCGGCAGCGAACGCTTCACGCATTGCGGCAGGATGATCCAGCGCAGTGTCTGGTTGCGCGAAAAACCCAGCCCCTGCGCCGCTTCCCATTGCGCCGTCGGAATGGACTGGATGGCGCCACGGGTGATTTCGGCGATATGGGCGCTGGCCGGAATGGCGAGACCGACGACGGCCTTGATCCAGTCCGGGAAGGGAATGTAGTTGCCAAAAGCGACGATCTCGAAGGGGAAGATGTAGGTCGCGGCAAAGATCAGCACCAGATGCGGGGCGTTGCGGAATATCTGGACATAGGTGAGCGCCGGCGCGCGCACGAGGCGGTAGGGCGCAAGCTCCATGATGCCGAGGAGGACGCCGATGAAGGTGCCGATGGCGATCGCAAGGATGCTGATCAGCACGTTCATTGCAAAACCCTTGGCCAGATAGGGCAGCCATTGCAGCAGCACCTGACCGAGGGACGGGTCGAGGATCAGCCACAGAATGACGGCAATCAACACGCCGAGCAGCAGAATGGTGCCGAAAGGTGGCTTCCTCACCGCCTGTGTTGGAGAGACCGCCGCACTCATTGACCGAACCCCGGAACCGCAAGACGCCGCTCAAGCCAGAGACCGGCCCTTGCGACGATAAAATTGATGACGCTGAAGAAGATCAGGATGACGATCATCAGCTCGACCACATTGTCGCGCTGCGTCCAGATCAGGATCGAGGCATAGGTGATTTCACCCACCGCAATTGCCGAGCCGACCGTGGTGAGCTTCACCAGATTGACGAGGTTGTTGATGATGGAGGGCAGCGCCGTGCGGATGGCCAGCGGAAACTCCACATAACGCAAAATCTCGAAGGAACTGAAACCGATCGCACGCGCCGCCTCGATGGTGGTCGCCGGCACCGCCTCGATGCCGCCGCGCAATGCTTCCGCATGGAAAGCAGCAATGTGCAGGCCGGTGATGGCGACGACCCAGAAAAAGGGTGTCAGCGGATTGTTCTGCGCGCCGCCGAGAGCGTTAGAAATCAGCATGTTGAGCACGAGGAAACCGCACATCAGCTGCACCAGCGTCGGTGTGTTGCGCGTCAGTTCCACATAGGCGCGCACGGGGCCGGCAAGCCAGACCTTGCCCGATGTCAGCATGGCCGCGAAAATGAAGCCGAAGACGAGGCTGAGCGGCAAAGTGACGGCGACGAGGATCAACGTCATCTTCATGCCGTCGAGCCAGATCTGAACCTCGTAACCGCTGTTCAGAAAGTCATAGTTGAGGCCGAGATGCGCGGCCAGTTCTATGAAGCGCGCTGTAAATCCATCCTGCATCGGAAATCCATGCTGTTATTGCGGGTGCCGCCCGGCGGGCGGCGCCAGAATGGCCTGCCTTGTTATAAAGCAGAAAAGAACGGCAGGCGAAACCGGCCGTTCCTGATGGTCAGGGGAAATCACTCCACCCTTTTGCCGCCGTCATCACCTGCGATGGGGACGTGCAGATAACGGAAAAGTCCTGCACCTGTCCTTATTGGGCGGCAGAAAGCTTCTTCTGCTGCTCTTCCATGTAGCCGATGCTCGGTAGACGGTTGGCCTTGGCGAATTCGAGCATCTTGCCGGAGGCGTGCAGTTCCTTGACGATCTTGTCGAGAGCGGCCTGCGTGTCGCTTTCGCCCTTGCGCAGCCAGATCACGGAATCCGACGGGATCAGGTCGGTGGGGATGAGGATGCCGTAATCCTTCCACTCATCGGCGCGGTCCTGAAGCATCAGGCTCAGCGTGCCGTTGACGTGAACGGAGACGTCGCAATTGCCGCCCTTGAGCGCCAGCAGCGATTCCGGCTGGCTTGGCAGCGCCTTTACCTGCGCGCCATATTGCTCGATCAGCGGCTGGGTGTAGTTGGAGCCTTGCGAAACGCAGGCGATCTTGCCCTTCAGGTCCGACCAGTCCTTGATGCCACTGTCCTTGCGGCCGATGGCGGCGCCGCCCTGGCGGTCATAGGGGGTCGGTACGTAATCGAGCGTTTTGGCGCGCTCTTCCGTGTACTGCATGTTGGCGATCAGAATATCGACCTTGCCCTGCTGCAGGAACTGCACGCGGTTGGGCGGGGTCACGGTTTCGGTGACCAGCTCGACACCGAGGCCGGCGGCCAGCGCCTTGGCGACGTCGATGTTGAGACCCTTCTGCTCCTGCGTCTTCGGATCGATAAAGCCGAAAGGCGCGCCGGAAAGGATAACGCCGACAGTGAGCTTGCCGCGACCCTTAATCCGGTCGAGCGTTGCATCCGCGTGAGCGGCAGTGGCCATCGAAGCGATGACAACGGTTCCGGCAATGAGTTTTGCGGCAAATCTGGAGAAAGAGAGGGCCATGGATATTTCCTTTTGATTGTAGGTGGAAACTACATGAGGCACCCGCCAAGAGCGAGAATTGGCATTGCGTGAAAAATAGTATGAATAAAATCCGGTTCCAATAAATCTTTTGGAGGGAAAAATTATCCTAATAATTTTGAATTGTAGAATCTTGTTCTTTTCCTCCCTTGCTATGTGCCGGTTTGTCAGGAGCGGGAGAGTAGTCCGGATGTCGCTGAGGACCGGATGGCCATGTGCGGAGCGAGCGCATCCGGCTCGTCTCTTCTCCCCGTCGGGGAGAAGGTCGCGGCAGCGGGATGAGGGGGCGAGGCCAGCGATATGCGGAGAGCGTGCCCCCTCATCTGCCCCTTTGGGGCATCTTCTCCCCGGCGGGGAGAAGAAAAAAGCCGCACGCCCTGTTCTTATCGTCCGGCATTATAGGCCGCGATTGCCGCCATGTTGACGATGTCGCTGTCCTTCGCGCCCATCGAGGTGATCTGTACCGATTTGTCGAGACCGACAAGAAGCGGGCCGATGACGGTTGCGCCGCCCAGTTCCTGCAGCATCTTGGTGGAAATGGAGGCGGAATGGATGGCGGGCATGACCAACACATTGGCCGGGCCGGAAAGCCGGGCGAAGGGATACTGGCTCTGCATGCGGTGATGGTTCAGCGCCACATCGGCCGACATTTCGCCGTCGACCTCGAAATTGACGTTGCGCCTGTCGAGAATTTTCACCGCCTCGCGCACCTTGTCGGAACGTTCGCCGGTCGGCTGGCCGAAGGTGGAATAGGCGAGCATGGCAACGCGCGGCTCGTAACCGAAACGACGGGCAAGGCCGGCTGCTTCTTCGGCGATATCGGCAAGGTCTTCCGCATTCGGCATATCATGCACGGCGGTATCGGCAACGAAGACGGTGCGGTTGCGCGAGACGACCAGCGAAACGCCGATGACGCGATGGCCAGGCTTGGTGTTGATGCAGCGGCGGATATCTTCCAGCGCCGTTGAATAGTTACGGGTAACGCCTGTCACCACGGCATCCGCATCGCCCATAGCCACCATGCAGGCGGCGAAATGGTTGCGGTCGTTGTGAACCAGACGCTGCACGTCGCGCAGCAGGAAACCGCCGCGCTGCAAACGCGCATAGAGATAATCGACATAGGCATCGACGCGGCTGGAAAGGCGGGCGTTGGTGATCTCGATATTGGCGCGGTCGAGATCGATGCCGGCGCGCTCCGCATTGGCCTTGATGATATCGTCACGGCCGAGCAGGATGGCGGTGCCGAGGCCCTGCGCGGTGAACGAAATCGCCGCGCGCATGACCTGTTCTTCTTCGGCTTCCGCAAAAACGACCCGCTTCGGCGAGCGGCGCACGCGCTCGTAAAGGCGCTGCGTGGTGGAGGCCATCGGGTCGCGGCGGGCGGAAAGCTCGCGGGCATAGGCGTCGAGATCGGGCAATTCGCGGCGGGCGACGCCGGTTTCGATGGCGGCTTTGGCCACGGCCACCGGAATGGCCGAGATCAGGCGCGGATCGAAGGGAACCGGAATGATATATTGCGATCCGAAGCGCGGGCGGTTGCCCTGATAGGCGGCGGCCACATCATCAGGAACATCCTCGCGGGCAAGATCGGCCAGCGCCTGTGCCGCCGCGATCTTCATCGCGTCATTGATCTGGCTGGCGCGGACATCGAGCGCGCCGCGGAAGATATAGGGGAAGCCGAGGACATTGTTGACCTGGTTCGGGTAATCCGAACGCCCGGTCGCCATGATGGCGTCGTCGCGGATGCGCGATACTTCCTCGGGGGTGATTTCCGGGTCGGGATTGGCCATGGCGAAGATGATCGGCTTCGGCGCCATGGCACGGATCATCTCTTCGCTGAAAGCGCCCTTCTGGGAGAGGCCGAATACCACATCAGCGCCCTTCATGGCTTCCGCCAGCGTGCGGTTGTTGGTTTTCACCGCGTGGGCGGATTTCCACTGGTTCATGCCTTCGGTGCGGCCCTGATAGATCACGCCCTTGGTATCGCAGAGCGTGATGTTTTCAGGGTTGAACCCCATGGCCTTGATAAGGTCCATACAGGCGATTGCCGCCGCACCCGCGCCGTTGCAGACGAGCTTGGTTGTCTTGAAGTCGCGGCCCGTCAGTTCGATGGCGTTGATGAGGCCGGCGGCGGCGATGATGGCGGTGCCATGCTGATCGTCATGGAAAACGGGAATGTCCATCAACTCGCGCAGGCGGCTTTCGATGATGAAACATTCCGGCGCCTTGATGTCTTCCAGATTGATGCCGCCGAAGGAGGGGCCAAGGTAACGCACGCAATTGATGAACTCATCGGCGTCTTCGGTATCGACCTCGAGATCGATGGAATCGACATCGGCGAAGCGCTTGAAAAGGACCGACTTGCCTTCCATGACCGGCTTGGAGGCGAGTGCGCCGAGATTGCCGAGGCCGAGGATGGCGGTGCCGTTGGAGATGACCGCAACCATGTTGCCGCGCGTGGTATAGTCGTAAGCGGTCGCCGGATTTTCGGCGATGGCTTTCACCGGCACGGCCACGCCCGGCGAATAGGCGAGCGACAGGTCCCGCTGCGTCGCCATCGGTTTGGTCGGGGTGATTTCCAGTTTCCCCGGCCGGCCTTCCGCATGGAAATCCAGGGCTTCCTGATCCGTAACCGATGTTCTGGTGCTGGCGGGTTTCGTCGTGTCGGACATGGGCTGAGCGTGCTTTCGTGTCGATAACAGTCTAAAAATATCAGCCGTTGTTATTGTATTTTTCGCGCGCCTGCCAAGCCTTGAATGTTGTTCAGTGCAGCAAATTTAAGCGTGATGAAATTTGCGGCCGATTCAATCGATTAATTCCCGCTCACCATCTGCTTCGCCGCCTGCCGTGCCTGTCACGCGTGGAACCTCGCCCGCCGCCTGGCGTTAGCGGGGTGGGTCCGCAGGCAATCGACATGCCTCTAAATGCCCCATCGTCCGTTCACCAAGCTTTCACAAGGCGAATTTATGAGCTTGCGCTTATCCGCCCGTGAACCGATGATGGCGGTATTTTGAAATATGTATATTGTCCGGCGCGCCGGGAAATTTTTAGAGTTGGAAAGGTTTTGTTGTGAAGGAACACTCTCGAAAGATCACGCCGGTTCTTCTGGCCGGCGGTGCTGGTTCGCGGCTTTGGCCGGTATCGCGCGATCAGTTGCCCAAGCAGTTCCAGCCGCTGGTCGGCAATCTTTCGACCTATCAGCAGACGCTGCAGCGGGTGGGCGACAAGGGCCTTTATGCCGAGCCGCTGGTGATCACCAATGAGGATTTCCGGTTCTTCGCCCGCCGTCAGGCCGAAGAGATCGATCTGCCGGCAACCGTGGTGCTGGAGCCCGCCCGCCGCGACAGCGCCGCCGCCATGGCCGCCGCTGCCGTGCTGGCCGAGCGCCGCGAGCCCGGATGCCTGGTGCTGGCGCTTGCCGCCGACCATGTGGTGCTCGATGCCGACAAGTTTTCACAGGCCGTGAAACTCGGCGCAAAAGCCGCCGATCAGGGCAATATCGTCGTCTTCGGCCTGGTGCCCACCGAACCGCGCACCTCCTACGGTTATATCAAGCCGGGCGAGGCGATCGATGGCGAAAAAGACCTCAGCACCGTCGATGCCTTCGTGGAAAAGCCGGATATGAAGACGGCGATCTCCTATCTGGAAAAGGGTTATCTCTGGAATTCCGGCAATTTCCTGTTCCGCTCCGATGTGATGATCGCCGAACTGAAGGCCTTCGCCCCGGAGATTCTTGCGGCGGTGACGCAGGCGGTCGAGCAATATGAAAGCGACCTCGGTTTCGTGCGCCTGCATCAGGCAAGCTTCGAGGCTTCCCCGAAAAACTCCATCGACTACGCGGTGATCGAGAAGACCAGACGCATGGCGGTGGTGCATGGCCATTTCCGCTGGTCGGATATCGGCAGCTGGGATGCGATCTGGGAAATCGCCGACAAGCGCGGCAACGACAATGCGCTGGAAGGCAACGGCGTCTTCATCGATTCCGAAGGCTGCCTCATCCATTCGACGCAATTGCTGACGACGGTGGTTGGCGCCAGGGACATGGTGGTGGTGGCCACCAAGGATGCGGTTCTGGTGGTGCCGAAGAACCGGGTGCAGGATGTGAAGGGTCTGGTGGAGACGCTGAAGGACGGCGAACATGCGCCGCAGACGCAGACCCACAAGCGCGTCTATCGCCCCTGGGGTTATATCGAACACATGTATGTGGACGAGCGTTACCGGGTGGGTCATATCACGGTCGATCCCGGCCACCGCATCTCGTTCCAGAAACATTATCACCGCTCGGAACACTGGATCGTCGTCAAGGGTACGGCGACGGTGACGATCGGCGAAGAGACGAAGTTGCTGACGGAGAACCAGTCGGTCTATATCCCGATCGGCCAGCCGCACCGGCTTGCCAATGAGGGGCAGATCCCGCTCGAACTGGTCGAAATCCAGACCGGAGCCTATATCGGCGAGGATGATGTCATCCGCATCGAGGACGATTATAAAAGGCAATAGAATTGCCGCCAGCACCGAAGGTTTGAGCAAGGGCATGGGAAAGCATCGCCGCTTCCAGCCCCCGACGCCAGAACAGCCATCCGAACAGCAGGCCGGGAATGAAATTGGTGAGCAGGACTGCAAGGATCAGCGCCGCCTGCGGCCGAGCGACAATCGCAAACAGAAACGGCAGATGACCTGCGGCGAAGAGCGCCGCCTCCATAAGGATGGCGGCCCACAAAATCACCGGTCGAATCTGTCCTCTTCCTGTCATGCGCCAGAGCGCCCAGGCGAGAAACGACATCAGGCCCCATCGGGTCAATAGCTCCTCCGTGATTCCGCCATAGAGAATCCGGGTCGCCAGCGGGACATTAAACACGGTCATTTTTGCCATGGTGGCCGCATCCGCGACCGATGGCAGGATCGCCGATGAATAGGCGATCATCAGCAGGCCGACGGCAATGCCCACCGCCAGTGCGGGCGGCACCTGTGTTCCCAGCACCGCGCGCGGGTTGCCGCCCGTCAGCCAGCTATCGACCAAGGGCGCGCCAAGCCCGAGTTTTGCGGCCAGAGCCTGACCGGTTGCAACCGCCGCAACGGTCAGTATTGCCGGCTGGATGAGGATCAGCAGGCGCATTCCGAATGAAACTTGCTGTCCCGGTACAAGCTGCTCAAATGTCGCCAATAAAAGCGATGCGACGCCAGCCAGTCCGATGACCAAAAGAATATGCCAGCGCTTCATGGTCTCTTCGCCTGTTTTACTCACGACGAAGTTTTCTAAGCGACTGGCATTGCGTGTGGATTACGCAGCGCAATCCCCTGTGCCGCATATCTATCCGGCGCATTTCCAATCGTTCGAAATGCCTCCTGAGGGGCGCTGTGAGATTCGTATTTTAGGCGGTTGCCTAATCAAAAATCTTCGCATACGTTCCAACTGCAACGTTTCAGTGAGGGAGGAGACTCATGCGAATGCGTGTTATTTCTGCGGCTTTTCTGGCCAGCGTCATGATTCCGGCGGGTATCGCCGGGGCCACCGATCTTGAGGTGACCCATTGGTGGACATCGGGCGGCGAAGCCGCAGCGGTCGCCGAATTGGCCAAGGCTTTCGACGCAACCGGCAACAAATGGGTGGATGGCGCGATTGCCGGTTCGGGCGGCACGGCCCGTCCGATCATGATCAGCCGTATCACCGGCGGCGACCCGATGGGCGCGACCCAGTTCAACCACGGCCGTCAGGCGGAAGAGCTGGTGCAGGCAGGCCTGATGCGCGACCTGTCCGATGTTGCCGCAAAGGGCAACTGGAAGGACGTCATCAAGCCGGCAAGCCTGCTCGACAGCTGCACTATCGACGGTAAGATTTACTGCGCGCCGGTAAACATCCATTCATGGCAATGGCTATGGCTTTCCAATGAAGCCTTCAAGAAGGCGGGCGTCGAGGTTCCGAAGAACTGGACGGAATTCGTTGCCGCCGCGCCGGCGCTGAAAAAGGCCGGCATCCAGCCGCTCGCGCTCGGTGGGCAGGCATGGCAGGCCAACGGCCTCTTCGACACGCTGACGCTTTCGATCGGTGGCAAGGACCTTTATCAGAATGTCTATGGCGACAAGGATGCCGAGGCGGCAGCCGGGCCCGAGATGGCGAAGATTTTCGCGGCTGCCGTCGAGGCGCGCGACATGGCCAAGGGCACCAATGTTCAGGACTGGAACCAGGCCACCAACATGGTCATCACCGGCAAGGCCGGCGGCCAGATCATGGGTGACTGGGCGCAGGGTGAATTCCAGCTGGCCAACCAGAAAGCCGGCACGGATTATTCCTGCCTTCCCGGTCTTGGCCTCAGTGAATATCTCACCACGGGCGGCGACGCCTTTTATTTCCCTGTTTTGAAGGACGAGGCGAAAACCAAGGCGCAGGACGTTCTCGCCGCAACCATCGTCGATCCAAAAACGCAGGTGGCCTTTAACCTGAAGAAAGGCTCGCTGCCGATCCGCGGCGACGTCGATCTGAATGCAGCCAATGACTGCATGAAAAAGGGTCTGGCAATTCTGGCCAAGGGCAATGCCCTCACCAGCACCGACCAGCTGATTTCCGCCGATACGCAGAAACAGAAGGAAGACCTGATGGCGGAATTCTTCGCGGGCTCGATGTCAGCGGAAGACGGGCAGAAGCGCTTCGCGGACATTATCGGTTCAGCGGACTGAGTGTGATCTCTCCGGGTGGGAAAGCGGTTCGCCGCTTTCCTTCCCAGCGTCCTGCCTGTGCAACAATCATCAGCACGGGCAGGGGTTTCATGCGGTGAGGTTTTTTGCCTGACTGTTGACTGTAACGTTACAGTAGGAGGTAACATGGCAGGTCAAGCGCGCTCGGGGCGCCCCAACCAGCTTTTCCGCAATCTCAATTCCAAGATTGCCTCCATTCCCATGATATTGACCGCCATGGTGATCTTCCTCGGCGGAACGATCTGGACGGTGGTTTATTCCTTCACCAATTCAAAGCTTCTGCCGCGGGCGAGCTTCATCGGTTTCGATCAATATGAGCGTTTGTGGGCAGCACCACGCTGGATCGTGTCCATCCAGAATCTGGCGATCTACGGCGTGTTGTCGCTTATTTTCAGCCTCGTCATCGGTTTCGTGCTGGCGGCGCTGATGGATCAGAAAATTCGTTTCGAAAATACCTTCCGCACCATTTTCCTCTATCCTTTCGCCCTGTCCTTCATCGTCACCGGCCTCGTCTGGCAATGGCTGCTGAACCCGGAATTCGGCGTCCAGTCCGTGGTTCGCTCGATGGGCTGGGAAAGTTTCACCTTCGATCCGCTCTATAATTCCCAGATCGTTATCTACGGCATCCTGATCGCGGCACTCTGGCAGGGCACGGGGCTCGTCATGTGCCTGATGCTCGCGGGTCTTCGCGGTATCGATGAGGACATCTGGAAGGCGACGCGTGTCGACGGCATTCCGATGTGGAAGACCTATATTCTCATCATCATTCCCATGATGCGGCCGGTCTTCATCACCACGCTGGTCATCATCGCCAGCGGCATCGTCAAGGTCTACGATCTCGTCGTGGCGCAGACGAGCGGCGGGCCGGGCATCGCGTCCGAAGTGCCGGCGAAATATGTCTATGACTACATGTTCCAGGCACAGAACCTGGGGCAGGGCTTCGCCGCCTCGACAATGATGCTCCTGACGGTCGCGATCATCATCATTCCATGGGCCTACCTCGAATTCGGAGGCAAGAAGCGTGGCTAATATCAGCACATTGAACACGGTTGTTGCCGCCAGCGATGCGGTTGCCCAGGACCTTTCCGGCCCGCGCGGCAGGAAGCCGAGGAAAACCTTTTCCCGGCGCAACATCATTCTTTACGGCACGCTCATCGTGGCTGCCGCCTATTACCTGCTGCCGCTTTACGTGATGGTCGTCACCTCGCTGAAGGGCATGCCGGAAATCCGGCTCGGCAACATCTTCGCGCCGCCGGTGGAAATCACTTTCGAGCCCTGGGTGAAGGCCTGGGCCAATGCCTGCACGGGCTTGAACTGCGACGGGCTTTCACGCGGCTTCTGGAATTCGGTGCGCATCCTCGTGCCTTCGGTGGTGATCTCGATCGTCGTCGCCTCCGTCAGCGGCTACGCCATGGCGAACTGGAAGTTCAAGGGATCGGAACTGTTCTTCTCCATCCTCATCATCGGTGCTTTCATTCCCTATCAGGTGATGATCTATCCGATCGTCATCGTGCTGCGCGAAATGGGTGTTTATGGCACGCTGACCGGCCTCGTCATCGTGCACACCATTTTCGGCATGCCGATCCTGACGCTGCTGTTCCGCAATTATTTCGCCTCGCTGCCGGAAGAATTGTTCAAGGCGGCGCGCATCGATGGCGCCAATTTCTGGCAGATCTATTTCCGCATCATGCTGCCCATGTCGCTGCCGATCTTCGTCGTGGCGATGATCCTGCAGGTGACCGGCATCTGGAACGACTTCCTGTTCGGCGTGGTGTTCACGCGGCCGGAATATTACCCGATGACGGTGCAGCTCAATAATATCGTCAACTCCGTGCAGGGCGTGAAGGAATATAACGTCAACATGGCCGCAACCCTTCTCACGGGTGCCGTGCCGCTGATCGTCTATTTCGTCTCCGGCAGGCTTTTCGTCCGCGGCATTGCCGCAGGCGCAGTAAAAGGTTGAGCTATATGAACAAAAGCGTTTCCATCCGCGATCTTTCCCTGTCCTTCGGTGCCGTCACCGTGCTGAAAGACCTCAATCTCGATATTTACGACGGCGAATTCCTCGTGCTGCTCGGTTCTTCCGGCTGCGGAAAGTCGACCCTTCTCAATTGCATCGCCGGCCTTCTGGAGCCGACCGACGGACAGATCTTCATCAAGGACCGCAACGTCACCTGGGAGGAGCCGAAAGACCGAGGCATTGGCATGGTGTTCCAGTCCTATGCGCTTTATCCGCAGATGACGGTGGAGAAAAACCTGTCCTTCGGCCTTCAGGTCGCCAAGGTGCCGAAAGAGGAAATCGACCGCCGCGTCAAAAGGGCGGCCGGCATATTGCAGATCGAGCCGCTGCTGAAGCGCAAGCCTGCCGAGCTTTCAGGCGGCCAGCGCCAGCGCGTGGCCATCGGCCGGGCACTGGTGCGCGATGTGGATGTGTTCCTGTTCGACGAGCCGCTCTCCAACCTCGACGCCAAGCTGCGCTCGGAACTGCGCGTCGAAATCAAGCGGCTGCACCAGTCGCTGAAGAACACCATGATCTATGTGACGCATGATCAGATCGAGGCGCTGACGCTGGCGGACCGCATCGCCATCATGAAAAGCGGCGTCATCCAGCAGCTTGCCGATCCCGTCACCATCTACAACAAGCCGCGAAACCTCTTCGTCGCCGGTTTCATCGGCTCGCCGTCGATGAATTTCCTGCGCGGCGAGTTGATCGAAAAGGACGGCAAGGTGGTCTTCACCACCAATGGCGTGACTTTCGCGCTGGATGGCTATCATGCGGAAACGCCGCTCGCCGCCGGCCGTGCCGTGGTTCTGGGTGTCCGCCCCGAACATGTGCGCGTCGATGCCGATATTGTCGGCGGTGAAGTGCATGAGGCGGTTGTCGATATCGAGGAACCGATGGGCGCCGACAATCTGATCTGGCTGAAACATGCCGGGCATACCATGTCCGTGCGTGTCGGCGGCCACAGGCGGTTTTCACCCGGCACCAAGGTGCGCCTCGGCCTCGACATGACGATGGCCTCGCTGTTCGACGCACAAAGCGAGGACCGGCTCTAGAACAGCTTCCATTTACCCCCACACAATCCCAAGACCCAGATCTCTATGGAGGAGACAATGACAGAACTCGGTTTCCAGCTTTACAGCGCCCGTAATTTCCAGCCTTTTTCCAACATTCTGAAGAAGCTTTCTGCGGCGGGTTATAAACATGTCGAAGGTTATGGCGCGATGTACGCTTCGCTGGATGATGCCGGTTTGAAAGGCCTGCGCGCCGAACTCGACGCCAATGGCCTTGCCATGCCGACCGGCCATTTCGGCCTCGACCTTCTTGAGGGCGACCCGAAAAAGGCGCTGAACATTGCGAAAGTTCTGGGTGTTGAGGCGATCTATTGCCCTTATCTGATGCCTGACCAGCGCCCGACAGATGCCGCAGGCTGGTTCGCTTTCGGCAAGCGCCTGCAGGAAGCGGGCAAGCCTTTCGTCGATGCCGGGCTGGTCTTCGGCTGGCATAACCACGATTTCGAGTTCAAGACGCTTGGTGACGGTTCCACCCCACAGGAGCAGATTTTTGCCGGTGGCCCGGATTTGAAATGGGAGGCGGATATCGCCTGGATCATTCGCGGCAATGCCGATCCGCTCGCCTGGATCGAAAGCTGCGGCAAGCGCATTACTGCGGTACATGTGAAGGATATCGCACCAGCAGGTGAGAATGCGGATGAGGATGGCTGGGCCGATGTCGGCCATGGGACCGTGGACTGGAAGGGCCTCGTCGCGGCGCTGAAGGCGAAATCCGCCACGAAACATTTCGTGGTCGAGCACGACAATCCCAAGGATATCGACCGGCTGATCACCCGCTCGATCGCATCTTTCAAAACCTACTAAGTTTCAATTTTCGGAGTTTCCATCATGGCCAGGGATCTTGGCGTCGGCATCATCGGATGCGGCAATATCTCGTCTGCTTACTTTTCGCTGGCACCGCTCTTCAAGGGCATCAAGGTGCTTGCCTGCGCCGATCTCAACCGCAATGCGGCGGAGTTGAGGGCGGAAGAATTCGGTGTCGTCGCGCAGTCCATCGATGAACTGCTCGCCAACAAGGATATCGATGTGGTGGTGAACCTCACCATTCCCGCCGCGCATTTTCCGGTGTCGAAAGCCGCCCTCGAGGCAGGCAAGCACGTCTATTCGGAAAAGCCGCTGGTGCTTTCGCTGGAGGAAGGCGAGGAGCTACGGCGCATCGCCCGGGAGAAGAACCTCTCCGTCGGCTGCGCGCCGGATACTTTCCTCGGCGGCGCGCATCAGCTTGCCCGGCAATATATCGATGACGGCAAGGTAGGGCGCATCACCTCCGGCACCTGCCATGTGATGAGCCCCGGCATGGAGATGTGGCACCCCAATCCGGGCTTCTTCTTCCTGAAGGGCGGCGGGCCGATCCTCGATCTCGGGCCTTATTACGTTGCCAACCTCATCAACCTCATCGGCCCGGTGAAGCGCGTCGGTGCGCTGACCAGCATGGCGAACCCCACCCGTACGGTGACCAGCCAGCCGTTGAACGGCGAAATCATCCCGGTCGAAACACCGACCAATATCCATGCCCTGCTGGAATTCGTGAACGGCGCGACGATCACGCTTTCGGCAAGCTGGGATGTCTGGTCGCATCGCCACGCCAATATGGAGCTCTATGGCACGGAAGGCTCGATCTATGTGCCGGATCCGAACTTCTTCGGCGGCGTGGTGGAAGCGAGCGGACGGGACAAGAATATCCAGCCGCTGGAAGACTGGGCGCATCCCTTCGGCATTGCCAATCAGGAAAGCCCGAACGGCCCGCGCGCCAATTATCGCACGGCAGGCCTTGCCGATATGGCGATTGCGATTTTGGAGGGGCGTGATGCCCGTTGCTCGCTGGATCGCTCCCTGCACGGTATCGATGTGATGACCTCGATCCTCAAATCCGGGGAGGAGGGCCGTTTCATCGAAATGACGACGACCTGCACCCAGCCGGCGGCACTCGGCATCGAGGAGGCGCAGGCGCTGCTGCGCTGAGCGCAAAGCCAACGCAAAAAAGGCCCGGCGCACTGCCAGTTCGCCGGGCCTTTTCCGCTCAGCCATTTAATGGCGAGCGTCGCGTGTTCATCAGATTTTCATAGGCCGACAAAAAGACCCAGCCAGCGCGCAACGGTCCTGACCATCCAGATCAGGAACACGAAAGGGGCTATGCCAACAGCCGCGACGAGCGCCGCCGAGGCGACAACGAGCGCTGTGGTGAGATTGCGCCTGAACCGGTGGCGTTTTGTGTCGAGAGCCTTATCCATGACGTATGGCGGTGATCAGCCCGCGAATGGTGAGCGTGACATAAAGCATGCCCGCCATCGCCATCAGGATGGCGGTGCCGAGAGAGCTGAGGTTGCTCAGCGAAAACAGAAATGTATCAGCCGCCACCATTGGCAAGACCCTTCAAGAACAGCAGATTTCGCATCGTTCTAGATCGTGCCGGTTTCCCGCATATGTCCCGATTGTTTCATCTTGTTGCTGCCGAGGGGCGTTTTCGTGATGGCGTGGCTTTGCGCGATTTCCGCAAGGCCCTTCACAAGCCCGTCGGTTTGGTTTAAAGCCGCTCCCCGTAATCCGGTCGCAGCCCACCCGGTCAAAACAAGGGATCCCAAATTATGAAAACCATCGTCATCTGCTCCGGCGGACTGGACTCCGTTTCGCTTGCGCATAAAATCGCGGCGGAACACGAACTTCTTGCTCTCGTCTCCTTCGATTATGGCCAGCGCCACAGGAAGGAGCTGGAATACGCGGCCGATTGCGCAAGGCGTCTCGGCGTGCCGCATCATATCATCGATATCAGAACCATCGGCGCCCATCTCACCGGTTCGGCGCTGACCGACGACGTGGAGGTGCCGGACGGGCATTATGCGGAAGAGACCATGCGCTCCACCGTGGTGCCGAACCGCAACGCCATCATGCTCACCATCGCTTTCGGGCTGGCCGCCGCGCAGCAGGCGGATGCCGTGGCGATTGCCGTGCATGGCGGCGATCACTTCATCTACCCCGATTGCCGGCCGGGTTTCATCGACAGTTTCAATGCCATGCAGGCGCATGCGCTGGAAGGTTATGCCGACGTCAAGCTCTTCGCCCCCTATGTCACCGTTTCCAAGGCGGCGATTGTGACCGATGGTGCGAAATACGGCACGCCCTTTGGCGAAACATGGTCCTGTTACAAGGGCGGCTTGCGCCACTGCGGCCGCTGCGGCACCTGCGTGGAACGGCGCGAGGCCTTTCATCTGGCCGGTGTCACCGATCCGACCGACTATGAGGACCCGGATTTCTGGGTGGCGGCCACCCATGCCTATGCGGCGCAGGAGGTGCGCTGATGTTCCGCATCACCAAGGAATTTCACTTCTCCGCCTCGCACCAGTTAAAAAGCCTGCCGTCGGATCACCAATGCAATCGCCTCCACGGGCATAATTACATCGTCGAGATCGAGCTGGCAGGCGAAGCGCTGAACGAGCACGGTTTTGTGCGCGACTATCACGAGCTTGCACCGCTGAAACGCTATATCGACTATCATTTCGACCATCGCCACCTGAACGACGTTCTTGGCCATGACCGGGTGACGGCGGAATGTCTGGCGAAGCATTTTTACGACTGGTGCAAGGATCGCCTGCCGGAAACCAGCGCCGTGCGGGTCAGCGAAACCGCCAAGACCTGGGCGGAATACCGGCCATGACGGCGGTTGCACACAAGATTGCAGCCAAGGAGACCACGATCCGCATCAGCGAAATCTTCGGCCCGACCATTCAGGGCGAAGGCCTGCTGATCGGTCTGCCGACCGTTTTCGTGCGTACCGGCGGCTGCGACTATCGTTGTTCCTGGTGCGATACGCTGCATGCGGTCGACAGCGAGTACCGCAATACATGGAAGCCAATGCCTGTCGAGGCGATCTGGCAGGAGGTGCGGCGGCTTTCCGGCGGCGTGCCGCTGACGGTTTCGCTTTCAGGCGGCAATCCGGCCATTCAACCGCTCGGGGCCTTGATCGCGAAGGGGCAGGGCGAGGGGTATCGTTTCGCGCTGGAAACGCAGGGCAGCATCGCGAAAGACTGGTTTGCCGATCTCGACCATCTGGTGCTGAGCCCCAAGCCGCCATCGAGCGGCATGGAAACGGACTGGCAGGCCTTCGAAGACTGTCTTGCCGCCGCCGGCGACGAACCGCAGGCGGCGCTAAAGATCGTGGTGTTCGACGATGCGGATTATGCCTATGCCAAGGCGGCATCCGCGCGTTTCCCGCATTTGCCTGTCTATCTCCAGCCCGGCAACCATACTCCGCCGCCGCCGGATGACGACGATGCGCGGGTGGATATCGACGGGGTGATGGACCGGATGTTGTGGCTGGTGGACAAGGTGAGCGAAGACCGCTGGTTTTCCGCCCGGGTGCTGCCGCAGCTGCATGTGCTGTTGTGGGGGAATAAGCGCGGGGTGTGACGCTACGCAGGAGTGAAATTCCACCCCACAGTTTGCATCCTTAAGAGGCGCACAATGTATTGGCCGGAAGCCGCTTGTTTCTTCTCCCCGAGGGGGAGAAGGTCGCGGCAGCGGGATGAGGGGGCAAGCTCTCCGAATTCCGGCAACGTCTCCCCCTCATCCGACCCTTCGGGCCACCTTCTCCCCGGCGGGGGAGAAGAAATACGCGGCAACGTCGTGCCGCATATCGTTCTTTCACATCAAGCCGAAACAGCCACCTCACGCCGTTCCCGATCCGCAATGATCGACAGATCGAGCACCTTCTGCAGATTGGCGGCATGACGGAAATCCGGATCGGCGGGGCCGCCTTCCATGACGGCCCTGGCGAATTTTTCGTAATTCGTCGGCACCGGGTCGACATCGATGGTCTTCCATATCGCCTTTTCCACATCCTCGCCGATGCAGGCGCGCAGGCTGGAATAGTCAGGCGTGTGGATCACTTCCAATGCTCCCTTGTCGCCATGGATACGCAGACGAAGTTCGTTCAAGTGACCCGTCGCCCAGCGGCTGGCATGGATGACGCCCATGGCACCGTTTTCAAGCTCGGCGGTCATGGTGAAGCTGTCATTGGCGTCGAGGTCGTAGACGCCGATTTTGTTGCCTTCATATTTGTCGAAGGTCTTCAGCCGCGTGAAGATGCGTTCCACATCGCTGCCCGCGCCATAGGAGGCGAAGTCGAGAATGTGGATGCCGACATCACCAAGCACGCCGTTTGAGCCATGCTTGGTGGAAAGCCGCCACAGCCACTTGCTCTCCGTCATCCAGTCGCCCCAGGCCTTGGAAACGAGCCAGCTCTGGAGATAGGAGGCTTCCAGATGCCGCACCTTGCCGATCTTGCCTGCCAGCACCATCTCACGCGCCGCCTGCAAGGGGGCAACGTTGCGATAGGTGAGGTTGACCATGGCAATGAGGCCGGCCTTTTCGGCGGCATCGGCCATTTCGGCGGCCTTGGCGTAGTTTTCCGCCAGCGGCTTTTCGCAGAAGACATGCTTGCCGGCCGCCAGCAGTTTAAGGCTGGTGGGGTGGTGGATCGCGTCCGGCGTGACATTCGCCGCCGCATCGAATTCACCCCAGGCAATGGCGTCATCCAGTGAGGTGAAGGAGAGCGGAATGTTGTGGCGCAGCGCAAAGCCCCGCACCACCACATCGTCCACATCCACTGCCGCGACCAGTTCGACGCCGGGGATTTGCGAGAAATAGGTGGCATGGTTGTTGGCCATGCCGCCGGTTCCGAGAATGAGAAGTCTCATGGCTTTTTACCTGTAACCTGCTTCGCCTGCCTTGTGCAGCTTGGGGCCGCGTTCTTCGATGGGCTCCAGAGCCTTGTCGACGGGAACATTGGGGGCGTCGTGAATGCTTTTCAGTGCGCCAACCGGATTATAGGCCCATTTCACCGAGTTGCTGATGACCTTCTGGACATTGGCGTCGTGATAGGTGGGATAGGTCTCGTGGCCGGGGCGGAAATAGAAGATATTGCCTGCACCACGGCGCCAGGTAAGACCGGACCGGAAGACTTCGCCGCCCTGGAACCAGGAGATGAAGACGGTTTCCAGCGGCTCCGGCACGGAAAACTGCTCGCCATACATTTCCTCGTTTTCCAGCTCGAAATGCTCGGGCAGGCCGGCTGCAATCGGGTGGCGCGGATTGATGGTCCACAGGCGTTCACGCTCGCCCGCCTCACGCCATTTAAGCGCGCAAGGCGTGCCCATCAGGCGCTTGAACGGCTTGGAGAAGTGGCCGGAATGCAGGACGATGAGGCCCATGCCTTCCCAGACGCGTTTGGCAACACGCTCGACGATCTCGTCCTGCACCGCACCATGGTCCTTGTGGCCCCACCAGACCAGCACGTCGGTCTTGTCGAGGCGCTCCTGCGAAAGCCCGTGTTCCGGCTCCTGCAGCGTGGCGGTCGTGGCGTTGATCTCAGGATTCTGGTTCAGCGCGTCGGCAATGGTATTGTGCATGCCGTTCGGATAGATAGAACGCACCGTCTCATTGATGTGTTCGTGGATATTTTCGCCCCATACAACGGTGTTGATGGTCATTGTCATGCTCCTCGGTGAAGGCCGGGACCTTGGGTGAGCCCGGCGAAAGTTGAATGTTCAGGCGGCACCCCGGGCAGGGTTGCGGGCAAGCGCCCGGCCCTCTGCGTCGAAACGATGTATCTGCGTCGCATCCGGCGCGATGGTGATGCGTTCACCGGCCGTGCGGCCGGTCACACCCTCTTCACGAACGACGACGGGTTCACCCGCGCCGATCTCGACATAGATATAGCTGTCCGATCCCAGCATTTCCGAATGCACGATCTCGCCGCTCCAGCCGCTGCCATCGGTGGCGATGGTGATGTGTTCGGGGCGGATGCCGATGGTTTTCGCCCCTTCGGCCTCCGCATATTTGCCGGTGAGGAAGTTCATCTTCGGTGAGCCGATGAAGCCGGCGACGAAGGTGTTGACCGGGCTTTCGTAAAGCTCCAGCGGCGTGCCGATCTGCTCGACCCTGCCGTCCCGCAAAACGCAGATACGGTCGGCGAGTGTCATCGCCTCCACCTGGTCGTGGGTGACGTAGATCATCGTCGTGTCATGCATCGAGCGATGCAGCTTGGCGATTTCCAGACGCGTGGCAACGCGCAATGCCGCATCGAGGTTGGAGAGCGGCTCGTCGAACAGGAAGACCTTCGGATCGCGCACGATGGCGCGGCCGATGGCGACACGCTGGCGCTGGCCGCCGGAAAGCTGCTTCGGCAGACGTTCCAGATAGGGTGTGAGCTGCAGCATCTCGGCCGCCGCTTCCACGCGTTTCCTGCGCTGTTCCTTGTCCGCGCCTGACAGTTTCATGCCGAAGGCCATGTTCTCGAACACGGTCATGTGCGGATAAAGCGCATAGGACTGGAAGACCATGGCGACGCCACGCTTGGCGGGCGGCAGGCGGTTCACCGTCTCGCCATCGAAGGAGAGCGTGCCACTGGTAATTTCCTCCAGCCCGCAGATGAGGCGCAGCAGCGTGGACTTGCCGCAGCCGGAAGGGCCGACGAAGACCATGAATTCGCCGGAGCGGATATCCATGTCGATGCCCTTGATGACATCGAAGGCGCCGAAGGATTTGCGAAGATCGCGCAGTTGAATGGTGGTCATTTGGTTTCTCCTAGCCTTTGACGCCGCCGGCGGTGAGGCCGGAGATGATGCGTCGCTGGAAGATCAGAACGAGGACGACGAGGGGTGCTGTGACGATGACGGACGCTGCCATGATCGTTCCCCATGGAATTTCGAACTGCGAGCCGCCCGACAAAAGCGCGATGGCGACAGGCACCGTGCGCTGCTCGTTCGATGAGGTGAAGGTGAGCGCGAAGAGGAACTCATTCCACGCCGCGATGAAGGCGAGAAGCCCTGTGGTAACAAGCGCCGGCCACATCAGCGGCATGAAGACCTGGGTGATGATAACCCACGGCGTTGCACCATCGACAATCGCCGCTTCCTCGATCTCGATCGGCAGGTCGCGCATGAAGGTTGTGAGCACCCAGACCGTGAAGGGCAGGGTGAAGATCATGTAGGAAAAGATCAGCGCGAGCGGCGTGTTGAAGATTCCAGCCCAGCGGATCAGTTCGAACAGGCCGGCGAGCACGGCGATCTGCGGGAACATCGAAACCGACAGGATGGTGAGCAGCAGTAGCGCGCGGCCACGGAAGCGGACGCGGGCGAGAGCATAGGACGCCGTGACCGCAAGAAACAGCGATAGCACGACAACCGAAGATGCAACGAACAGCGAGTTGCCGAGATTGCGCAGAAACGTGCCGTTGCCGATGACGAAGCTGTAATTGGTCAGCGAGAAGTCACGCGGCCAATAATTGACCTGGAACAGCGCCGAGCCGGATTTCAAGCTCGTCAGGATCGCGTAATAAAACGGGAATACCGAAATCACCATTATGATGGCGACCAGCGCATAAAAAGCGGTGGTTTTCAGGATGCTTGGCAGGGTCATCGCGCGGCTCCATCGGTGTTGACGCGCCCGAGCCACATATAGATGACCGTGATCGAGGCGATGATGAGGAACAGCATGGTTGAGGCAGCGGCGCCATAGGAGAACTTATCGAAATCGAACAGGTTCTCACGCGCCAGCACTGACATGGTGCGGGTCTGGGCGTTGTTGGGCGTCAGGATATAGATGAGATCGAAGACGCGCATCGCATCCAGCATGCGGAAGATGACGGCGACCATGAGGGCCGGGCGGATCATCGGCAAAGTGACGCGGAAGAACACCTTGATGGGATGAATGCCATCTACCTTTGCCGCCTCATACATGTCCTTCGGCACCATTTGCAGGCCGGCGAGAATGAGCAGGGCCATGAAGGGCGTGGTCTTCCAGATATCGACGATCAGCACGGCGATCATCGCGGTCTCGGGATTGGCGGTCCAGGCGATCTTGTTGGAGATCAGCCCGAGATTGAGGAACAGGTCGTTCAATATGCCGAACTGGTCGTTCAGCATCCACGCCCACATCTGCGCCGAAACGATGGTGGGAATGGCCCAGGGCACGAGGATCGCGGCGCGCACGAGGCCGCGTCCCTTGAATTCGGCATTCAGTACCAGTGCGACGATGAGGCCGAGCACGGTTTCGAAGCTGACGGAAAGGATGGTGAATTTGAGCGTGTTGAGAACCGCGCCCCACCATGCGGGATCGGCAAGCAGGCCGCGATAGATGGTGCGGCCGCTGCTGAGCGTGATCCAGGTGAGGTAGTTCTTGAGGCCGACGAACTGCGCCCCGTCGAGATTGGTGAGCGAGGCGTCGGTGAGGCTGAACCACACGGTGCGCACCAGTGGCCAGCCCGCCACAAGCGCCAGCACCAGAAATGTGGGGGCAAGAAACAGCCAGGCGGATTTCAGTCTTTCCGACTGGAGATCCGAGCCGGTGCCGGCATCGGATGCCGCGACCGGTCTTTGAAGGGCGATGTCGTTCATGGGGATATCTCGCGGTTGGGGCGCGGGAGACGATCAGTCAGGACCGCCTCCCGCGCGGGCCGGATTACCAGCCGTTGCCTTTGAGATCGGTCAGTTCAACCTCGAGAAGTTCGAGATTTTCCGCTGCCGTGCCGTTGCCGGAGAGCGTGTTGTGCACGGCGCCCCAGAACTTGGCGGAAACCTCGTTATATTTCACCTTGGCCGAGGCGGAAGGACGCGGAACGGCGGTCTGGAAGATCGGCTTCCATGTCGGCATGAAGGGCTGCGCAGCAGCGACATCCTTGTCGTCGTAAAGGGATGCGATGGTCGGCATGTTGGAAAGCTGGATCGCGCGCATCTTCTGGGTGTCTTTTGATGCCAGGAATTTCACGAGCTGAATGGCCGCTTCCTGATCGTCGGAATATTTCGAAACGGCGAGATTCCAGCCGCCAAGTGTCGAAGCAGGGGCTTCGCCTTCCGCGCCCGCCGGCAGCGGGGTGACGCCGAACTTGCCCTTGATGGCGCTGTCGTCGCCATTACCCAGTGCATAGGCATAGGGCCAGTTGCGCATGAAGACGGAATTGCCGGTCTGCCAGACGCCGCGCGCTTCCTCTTCCTTATAAGCGAGCACGCCCTGCGGCGCGATGGTGCCGACCCAGCCCTTGGCGGTTTCGATGGCGGCTGCGGCCTTCTCATTGTTGACGGAGATATCGCCGTTGGTCTCGACAATATGGCCGCCGCCTGCGGAAGCGATCCATTCCAGCGCGTTGCAGGTCAGGCCTTCATAGGCGCTGCCCTGGAAAACGAAGCCCCAGAGGTCCTTCTGGCCTGCCTCGCGCTCCTTGTCCTGGATTTCCTTGGCGGTCTCGCTCAGTTCCTTCCAGGTCTTCGGCGGCTGCTTGCCATATTTTTCCAGAAGGTCCTTGCGATAGAAAAGCGCCGGCGCGTCGGTGAACATCGGCATGGCGACGAGCTTGCCGTCAACCGTCTGCGAGGCGACGATGGAAGGGAAATGATCGCCGATGACATCCTTCGTCGCTGCGGTCAAATCCACGAACTGGTCGGCCAGCTGCGGCGCCCAGATCACGTCCGTCTGGTAGACGTCGACATCCTTGTTGCCGGCGGCAAGCCACAGCCGGTACTGGCTGAACTGTTCGCTGGACGATGACGGCATGGTGACGAGATTGACCTTGTGACCGGTCTCTTTCTCGAAGGCGGCGATCCGTTCGCGGAAGAACGCGACGTTCTTGCCTGTCGAATTGGCGGCGATGGAAAGCTCGGCCGCCTCAGCTGAGACGGCGGCGGAAAACGCCGCTCCGCACAGGAACAAAGTCTTCATGGAAATATTCATTGTCAAACTCCTCCGTTGACGCTTCCGATTGTCCTCAAAATTGAAAGCGCTTTTGACCGACGCGAGGCTCTCAAAAGCCGAGCAATCTGTCAATACTCTTTCTAATTTCCCGGAAATCGGCCGTTTTCGCCTGCAATTTTTCGGCGTTTGCCTTTGGGAATGATCAACTGTAAGGTTTCAGGTGGAGGAAAATTGAAATCGTTTTCAATTTTTGTCGGCTTGAAAAATCCGCGGCGGCGACGCATGCAGGGGCAAATTGGCAAAAAATTATGAAGCTCAAGGAATTCGCAGAGAAAGTCGGGCTCTCGCCCACCACCGTCAGCCGGGCGCTGGGCGGCTACCCCGAGGTGCGCGAGGAAACGCGCCAGCGGGTGATGGAGGCTGCGCTGAAATATGGCTACCGGCCGAATGCCAATGCTGTCAGGCTGGCGACGGGCAGGGCGGGCGCCATCGGTGTCGTCATGGGCCGTTCGGGCGGCGGGCACTTCTTCTCCGAATTCATGGGCGGCATGGCGACGCGTCTGGAACGGGAGGAGACCGATATTCTCGTCAGCGTTACCGTCGATAATAATCTCGATGAGGAACTGGCGATTTTCAGCCGGCTGGCGGCGAGCGGCCGGGTGGATGGCATCATCGTGCATTCGCCGCGTCCGGAAGATGAACGCATCGCGCTGCTCAACCGGTTGGGCGTGCCCTTCATCGTGCATGGTCGCTCAAAGACGCCGTTCGAACATGCCTGGCTCGATATCGACAATCACGATGTGACCTATCGTCCGACGATCCATTTTCTGGAGCGCGGACACAGGCGCATCGCCCTTATCAATGGTCCGGTCGGCCGCACCTTTGTGCAGGACCGCGAGCAGGGTTTTCGCGAGGCGCTGGCCACGCACGGCATTACGCCGGATCCGCGTTTCATGATGAATGAGCACTTCAGCGAGGAGACGGCCTTTCGTTTCGCCCGCTCGCTGCTGGAACAGACGCCGCGCCCGACGGCCTTTGTGGCGGGTGCGATGATGACGGCGCAGGGTGTCTATCGCGCTGCGACGCAGATGGGGTTGACGATCGGCAGGGATGTCTCCGTCATCGCCCATGACGACGTGTTTCCTTATCTTACGCCGGAAAGCATGATGCCGCCGCTTTCCACCACCCGCTCCCCCATGCGCATGGCGGGCATGCGGGTGACGGACCTGCTTTTGCAGATCATCGGCGGCCGTCCCGTCCGCGAGGTTCAGGAATTGTGGCCGGTCGAACTCATCTTGCGGGAATCCGTCGGCCCTGTCTGAACTTGTCGCCATAGCTCACTGATTCCACTCCATTTTGTGAACGTCGTTTGATAACGTTCGCCTTTCGTCATCTATACGTCCGCGCCGTCTCATGTATAATCGGAACAGTCACGGGCGTTATGGAACAGGACCCGGGCCGGCGCGTTGAGGGGACGTGTCTAAGGAGGTGGACGGATGTTTGAATTTTTAAAACCGCAACAGCAGACCGTGATCGATGATGTCGAGGCGACCGGCACCTATGCCGATGCGCTGCTCAACGTTCCGAGCCCGGAACTTAACCGTTCGACCGCTCGCGAGCATGGTCACGAGGCCCACTCCCGCGACTATTGCGAAAATCGCGATATTTCCCGCAGCGCGCTCGGTTTCGCCTGAGCCATTTCAAAAACCTTCCTCAAAAACGGAACGGACAGGCCGTGCCCGCGTTTTCCTGTACGACCCGCAGGGCGGCGCAACCGGACCGAAAGGACCTGACCGGCATTTGACCGGTGGGCGAATTGGGTGTTGCGCCGCCTGATTGACGACAGCGCAAAGGCGCTGTCGCACGAGATAAAAACGCAGCTTGTGCCCATCGTGGCCAAGCGTGTTTATCAGGAGGCCGCGATGCCAGCCGTTCCCGTCGAACCCTATCCCGAACCGCCGATGCCCGTGCCGCCGCAGCCGGATATCCCGCCGGTGGAAGAACCGGAACCCGACCGGTTGCCGGACGAGGTGCCGACACCCAATCCCGACGAAAATGACGGGCCGCCGAAGGTGCTCGCGCCTGTCAGGTCTCTCCGTTCTCGAATTTCTTGCTGACGAAAGCCGAGCCCTTTAGGCCGAAGCGCCACGGATATTCCGTCGCGCGGCTGATGCCGATTCGTCTGCCGCTGGTGACGGCGGCGGCTTCTTTCGGCAGCCGCAGGAAAAAAGGCGCTGCGTTCAACGGCGCGCCGTCCATCTCCCCCGTAATCGCCAGCGCCTGACAGAGCCTGCCCGGACCTGAGCAGAGAAGTTTCGGCTTGTCAGTTCCCCGTCGCAGTTTCATCATGTCTATGCCGGTCAGGGGTTCGATGGCGCGCAGAAGCACGGCGGAACCCGGGGCGCAGACAAAGTTGGCGCACCAGTGAATACCATAGGACCGGTAGACATAAAGACGGCCGGCCGGGCCGAACATTGCCCTGTTGCGCGGGGTCTGCCCGTTAAAACTGTGGGATGCCGGGTCGTCCGGATGATAGGCTTCGGTCTCCACGATGATGCCGCCGGTATTGCCGACGCGGAACTCCGCGCCGATGAGGGCGCGGGCCACTTCCAGCGCCTCGCGCAGGAAAAAACTCTCTTGGATTTCCGGGCCAAAGGCCTGATTCATCTGGAACCCTTCCGCTCTGCCGTCGTTTGGAATTCAGGTTCTAACCGTTTTCCAGCATCGGACTCTTACCGGTGCTTTCCAAGCCGGAGGGCATGTCATGCAACTTTCGACGACCTATGTAAAACGCAATAACGGGGTTATCTCAATCGAGTTCGTCGGCAACGACGGCGATCAGGTCTCGGTTCGCCTCGCCGACGGTCTTGAAGGGATCGACGATGCCGAGGCCATCAAGCGGGCGAGCGCGGTGATGGTGCAACTGACCGCGTTCGGAACGCGCCATGGGGCAGATGCGCCTTCGCAATTTTCCGCTCTAGGTACGGCGCAGGATGAAGCTCCGCACGGACAGGCGAGCGCCCTTACATCGAAGGATCGCGACATTCTGGAGGAAGAGTTGGAAGAGGGGCTGGAGGACAGCTTTCCGGCGAGTGATCCCGTCTCTGCGACGGTCACATCCATTGCTTCGCGAAAAGGAGGGCGATGACATTGGCTGCTCGCAAAGTTGCACTGGTGACCGGCGCTGGCTCCGGCATTGGGCGCGCCGCCGCCCTTCATCTGTCGGCGCAGGGTTTCGCGGTCGGTCTGTTGGGCCGCACCGAATCGGAATTGAACGATGTCGCCCGGGAAATCGGCGCCGCATCCGGTTCTTCGAAGGTGCTCGTCGCCGATGTGGCGGATGAAGCGGCCATGCGTCACGCGGTCGCAGCGCTGGTTGAGAATTTCGGCCGGCTTGATGTCGTGGTGGCCAATGCCGGCGTTAACGGCGTCTGGGCGCCCATCGATGAGCTGAAACCTTCTGAATGGGACGATACGATCCGCATCAACCTGCGCGGCACCTATCTCACCGTCCACGTCAGCGTGCCGCATCTGAAAGCGGCCGGTGGCGGGTCCATCGTCATCATTTCGTCGATCAATGGCACCCGCACCTTCACATCGCCCGGTGCTACGGCCTATTCCGTGACGAAGGCCGGGCAATTCGCCATGGCGCAACAATTGGCGCTGGAGCTGGGGCGTCACCGTATCCGCGTCAATGCGGTGTGTCCGGGCGAAATCGAAACGGCAATCGATGAAAATACCGATATACGCGAGCGGGAAAAAACGGAGGTTCCAGTTCGTTTTCCGGCTGGGGATATTCCGGTAACCGGCGGCGTGGCCGGGACGAGCGACGATGTCGCCGCGCTGATCGGTTTCCTGGCGTCGGATGCGTCCCGCCACATTACCGGCACGCCGGTATGGATCGATGGGGGCCAGGGGCTGCTGCGATAATCGCGGCTCGCACTTTCATTGGCCACCCCATCACGGGCTTGTGTCCTTATGATTAACGAATGGGTAACGTCTGTTCACGAGACTTTGTCCATGGGCGAGGTTGCCGTGTTGTGGCCACCTTCGATAGCTAAGCGTCTGCCGGAAAGGCGGGCAAATCAGGCGGGCAGAACGATCCATGGGCATGCAGGCATTGCTGGATTTCGCGGTTGCGGGGTTGCGGCAGAAGGTAAGGGCAGGGGCAAGAATGGCCGCGATCGTTGCGATCGGTGGCGGCCTTGCCGCGTGCACTTCCATGGGGCTGGACAGCGTCAAGAAAGACCCGCCGAAACTGTCGTCCAAGATGATGGCGCAGATGTCGGCCAAGAGCATGCGCCCGGAAAGCCCGGTTCTCGTTCGCATTTTCAAGCAGGAAAGCGAGCTTGAGGTCTGGAAGGTCGACAAGACCGGAAACTACGCCTTGCTCAAGGCCTATCCCATGTGCCGCTGGTCCGGAAAGCTGGGCCCTAAGATGAAGACGGGCGACCGGCAGGCACCGGAAGGGTTTTATCATGTCTCGGCCGGCATGTTGAACCCGAACTCACAATATTACGTCTCCTTCAATCTCGGTTATCCCAACCGGCTGGAATCGGCGCTCGGTTACACCGGAGAGGCGCTGATGGTGCATGGCGCCTGCTCCTCTTCCGGCTGCTACGCCATGACCGACCAGCAGGTCGGCGAAATCTACGCCATCGTGGCGCGGGCACTTCAGGGCGGGCAGGACCGTTTTCAGGTACAGGCCTATCCCTTCCGCATGAGCGCCCGGAATATGGTGGCGCATCGGGACGACCCCAATATGCCGTTCTGGAAGACGCTGAAAGAAGGCTATGACTATTTCGAGGTAACGCGCCGGCAGCCCAAGGTTTCCGTCTGCGGCCGTCGTTATGTCTTCAACAGTGAATTTGCCGAAGGCGAACCTGCCGATCCGCTGGCGGCCTGCCCGCCGGCCATCAACCAGCAGGATCCGCTGGTGGCTTCGAAACTGGCCGAAGAGCAACAAAAATTTGCCGCCGCCATGAGTGAGGGAACTTCCAGCCCGCTCAGCGCGTATGTAGACGGCGGCATGCATCCGAGCTTCCGGGCCATTTTGAAATCGAACGGCGCCAAGGCCATGGCATCGCAGGTTTCCGGCACGAAGTACCCAATCAGCCGCCCAGAGGCGGCGCTGGCAGATCCCTTTGCCGGCGCGAGATGACGTAAATGAGGTTTTTCAATTGAACGAGACGACGACGACCCGGCGGGGTTTCCTGCTTGGAGCAGGTGGACTGGCGCTTGCCGGCCTTGCGGGCTGCAACACAACTGCGCGTGAGGCCGCCCGGCCTGCAGCACCCGCGGACGACCCGATGTATGCCCTGATGTATGGTCCCAAGCCGGACGAGCAGTTCCCGCTGCCGGAAATCCCCTACAAGCGGATTCCGCGTCAGTTCCTGCGGCAGATGGTGGCGAACCCGACGGGTGAACGCCCCGGCGTTATCGTCGTCGATACCGCCAATCATTTCCTCTATCTCACCTATGAGAACAATCAGGCCATGCGTTATGGCGTCGGCCTCGGCCGCGCGGGCTTTGAATGGGCCGGTCGCGGTGTCATTCAGTACAAGCGGCAATGGCCGCGCTGGACGCCGCCCGATGAGATGATCGCGCGCCAGCCGGAACTGGAACCCTATAGCAGCCGCAACGGCGGCATGGAGCCGGGGCTCAAGAACCCGCTCGGTGCGCGCGCGCTCTATATCTTCAAGGATGGCAAGGACACGATCTACCGCCTGCATGGCTCGCCGGAATGGTGGACCATCGGCAAGTCGGTATCCTCCGGCTGCGTGCGCCTGCTCAACCAGGATATCATCGACCTTTACAACCGTGTGCCCGATGGCACGCCGATCGTGGTGACGGCGCTCGGCCCCGCACAGCAGGGCGTGCCGATCGGCCAGGAAGGTGTGCCTGTGGCGCAATATGGTAACGGCGTGATCGGCGACGGCCTCTCGCAACCGATGCAGACTTATTGATCGCTGGAGTTCCACCCACGGCGGAGGCTCGCCGTGGATGCGTGCTGGCTGATTTCCTGCATCTGGCGGAGATATCCGCGCCTCGTCGCAGACATCAAGCTACTCGGCGTGGCTGATCCTGACTGCCGGCCGTTTCCATTTCCAGGCGGAAGCGCGACACCAGGGCACGCAACTTTGCTGTTTCCGAGGCAAGCGTGGCTGACGCGGCGGTGGATTGCTCCACCATGGCCGCATTTTGCTGGGTGGCGTGATCCATGGAGTTCACCGCCGCGTTGATTTCGGACAGACCGGTTGATTGCTCGGTGGCCGATGTGGCGATGGCATTCATATGGCGGTCGATGCCGGCGATGCGTTCACTGATATCCTTCAGTGCTGTGCCGGTATCGAGAACCAGCTTCACGCCGCTCTCGACCTCCACGGACGATTGCCGGATATGGTCACGGATTTCGCTTGCGGCCTTTGCCGAGCGCTGGGCGAGATCACGCACCTCCTGTGCAACAACCGCAAAGCCCTTGCCGCTCTCGCCGGCGCGGGCAGCCTCAACCCCGGCATTCAGCGCCAGAAGATTGGTCTGGAAGGCGATTTCGTCAATGACGCCGATGATGCCGGTGATCTGCCGCGACGAGGCCTCGATACGGCGCATCGCTTCCTCGGCATGGCTTACCACCTCCACCGATTTCAGGGCGCTATGGTTGGCATCGGTGGCAGCGAGCCGCGCTTCTGCGGCCCGCTTGTTGGCATTCGAGACATTGACGGTGATTTCATCGAGCGCCGCTGCCGTCTGCTCAAGGGAGGCGGCTTGATTTTCGGTGCGGCGGGAAAGATCGCCGGCACCTGCGGCGATTTCCCGGCTGCTGCCGTCGATTGTGCCTATCCCGTCGGAAATGGCAAAAAGGGTCTCGGCCAATTGCCGGACCGAGGTGTTGAAATCATGACGCAGGGCCTCGAATTGTGGGGCGAAGGCGTCATTCAACTGGAAGGCCAGATCACCGGAGGCGAGCCGCTTGAGGCCGGCCGCAAGGCCGGAGGTTGCGATGCGCAGCCTTTCTGAAGCGTCTTCTTCCGCCTGCCGCCGCGTCGCTTCCTGATCGGCTTCCGCCTGTCTGCGGGCCGCCGCTGCCTGCTCCTCTAGTACCCGGTTGGCGATGGCGGCTTGTCGGAAAATCTCGACAGCGCTGGACATGGAGCCGATCTCGTCCTTGCGGTCCGTGCCCGAGGGCGGTTGAGACGTATCGCCGCCCGCCAGCGTCTCCATATTTTTCGACAATTGCAGGATGGGACGGATAATCGATTTGCGGGTGAGCAGAAAAAGCCCGGTGGAGAAAAGCGCCGCCAGAACCAGAAGTCCCTGTAAGGCGAGATTGATTGCCGCCTTGGTCTTTTCACTTTCGGCCGATGCAGTGTCGGAAAGCGCCTGAATCTGGTCGCCCGCCGCTTCCATCGCTTTTTCAAGCGCGGAGAATTGCCGCATGAATTCCGGCATCAGCTTGATGGCCTCTTCGGGGCTGGATTCGGCAAGTCCGACCACCGCGTTGGCGGCATCCATATAGGCGAGAAGCGGCTTTTCGACACCATCTATGACGGCTTTGACATTCGTGCCTGATGACAGTGACTTGTTTGCCTCGATCACTTCGCGAAAACTGGCTTCGTGTTCGGCAAGATCGGCCTTAACGGCCTTGAGGTCGAGGTCCATTCTGGCATCGGCGGAAAGAATGGCGGCAAGCACGTCTGACCGCAGCGCGTCATGCATCATGTCCGCCTGCATGTGGTTGCGAAGCACGTCCGCCGAAAGCGCCACATATTCGCTGTTACGGTTGAGCGTCTCCGCCGCCCATATGCCGACACCCGCGGCGCTGCCGGTGATGGAAAAGATTGCAATGCCTGCCAATATTATCTTTTTTTGAATCGAGGCCATATGAGCGTTCCCACGCAATTGTTATACTTTAGGAACATAATAGAACATGCTTAATAAATGTTCTATTTCCGCTGAAGGCTCGATAAATGCAAAAAAAAGGCTGCATTTTGTATTGCAGCCCTTTCTATATTAGAAATTTGTACTTTTATTGCGCGCGTTTCAGGGCGTCGCCGAGTATCGAAACAATATCGTCGAAATGGGATTTTTCGGCGATCAGCGGCGGCGAAAGGGCGATGATGTCGCCGGTGACGCGAATGAGCAGGCCGCGCTCGAAGCAATCCACGAAGACATCATAGGCGCGTGCGCCGGCAGCTCCGTCGCGCGATTGCAGCTCGATACCGGCGATGAAGCCGATGGTGCGGATGTCGATGACATTCGGCAGGCCCTTCAGGGAATGGATGGCGTCGTGCCAGACATCCTGCAATTCGGCCGCGCGGGTGAAAAGGCCCTCATCGCGATAGATGTCAAGCGTCGCGATGCCAGCGGCGCAGGCGACGGGGTGGCCGGAATAGGTATAGCCGTGGAACAGCTCGATCTGGTTTTCCGGCCCATGCATCAGCGCATCGTGCACCTTGCGGCTGGTGAAGACCGCGCCCATCGGGATCGCGCCGTTGGTCAGCCCCTTGGCGGTGGTGACGATATCGGGCGTAACGCCAAAATAGTTGGTGGCAAAGGTGGAGCCCATGCGGCCGAAACCGGTGATGACCTCATCGAAGATCAAGAGGATGCCGTGCTTGTCGCAGATGGCGCGCAGGCGCTCCAGATAACCCTTCGGCGGCACCAGCACGCCGGTGGAGCCGGCGACCGGTTCGACGATGCAGGCGGCGATGGTTTCCGCGCCATGCAGGGCGACCAGACGTTCCAGGTCGTCCGCAAGCTCGGCGCCGTGCTCGGGCTGGCCCTTCACGAAGCTGTTCTTCGCCGGATCATGGGTATGACGCAGGTGGTCTGCGGGGATTTGCGGGAAAACGCGACGGTTGTTGACGAGGCCGCCCACGGAGATGCCGCCGAAACCGACGCCATGATAACCGCGCTCACGACCGATCAACCGGCTGCGGGTGCCTTGGCCGATGGCGCGCTGATAGGCAATGGCGATCTTCAGCGCCGTATCGACCGATTCCGATCCGGAGCCCGTATAGAAGACACGGTCCAGTTTCGCACCTTCCGGGCCGGGCGCAATCTCCGCCAGCCGCTCGGCGAATTCAAAGGCAACCGGGTGGCCCATCTGGAAGGAGGGCGCGTAATCCATTGTCGAAAGCTGGTGCTTGACGGCAGACGCGATCTGCTGGCGGCCGTGGCCGGCATTGACGCACCAAAGGCCAGCCGTGCCGTCGAGAACCTGGCGACCGTCATTGCTGGTGTAATGCATGCCTTCGGCGCTCGTCAGCAGGCGGGGATTAGCCTTGAACTGCCGGTTGGCGGTAAACGGCATCCAGTAGCTGTCAAGCGAGGTGGAATTGGATCGGCTCGGGTTGTCCATGGTGGTCTCCTGTTCGTTGCCGGTGATTGAATGCTATTTTCGCGACTGAACAAGCCCTTTTCTCTCTGTGGCCAAGTCATTGAAAATGCTATAGGCCTGAACTCGGGTTTTCGATATTTCGAACAAGGGCAACGGGGGTTAACGCATGTCGGTGGATATAGGCGGGCGTTTGCGCCATTTGCGGCTGCGCCACAATATTTCCCAGCGGGAACTGGCAAGGCGTGCCGGTGTCACCAATTCGACTATTTCTCTGATCGAATCCAACACCTCGAACCCTTCCGTCGGCGCGCTGAAACGCATTCTCGACGGCATACCGATCGGCCTTGCTGAGTTTTTCGCTTTCGAGCCGGAGACAAGCCGCAAGGCTTTTTACCGGGCGGATGAGCTGGTTGAAATCGGCAAGGGGCCGATATCCTTCCGGCAGGTGGGTGAGAATGTCTTCGGCCGCAGCCTGCAAATCCTCAAGGAATGTTACCAGCCGGGCGCCGATACCGGCAAGGTGCCGCTGGTTCACGATGGCGAGGAAGGAGGAATCATTCTCTCCGGACGGCTGGAAGTGACGGTCGATGAGGAGAGGCGGGTGCTCGGGCCGGGCGACGCCTATTATTTCGAAAGCCGCAGGCCGCATCGTTTCCGTTGCGTTGGTCCCGTGCCGTGTGAGGTCATCAGTGCCTGCACACCGCCAACCTTCTGATTCCAGCGGTTTTTGCGCTTCGTGACGCGCGTAGAATGGCCAGGTCGGGGCGATTCGGTAAAAAATGGCCGGCAGCTACGGCAATTTTGCGTGGCTGCCATGACTAGAATGCAGTTTCTTGCCACTCTTTTGCCGTGTTTGCGCCCTTTTAGCAATTTTTCCATCGCTTTTTCTTGGCGGCTTGGCAATGTCAGGCAAAAAAATCCCGTCCGATATGTCAAATTTTATATGCATTGCCACAATCTTGCTGCGATGCAAAAAATTTTTATATTCTGTTACGGACGCGGCTGTTCTTAACGTTCCTGTCTCATCTCGCCAAGTCATAAGAAACACATAAGAAAAGACTGTCGCCGGCACAAAACCCAATACATGCTGGGGCGGTACCCATGCTCTCAACACATGGCCGCCGGCACATTTGTTGCTTTTTTATGCAACCGTTAATATTGCCCGGACGTTGATCGGCCGCTCGCGCAAGAAATCGCATAGACGGTTATGGCCAATGTGCCTTACAAAAAATCCATTAGCATCAAATTCCGAACACAGACTTGTTATCTCTTTTAGACGGAAAGACGCGCCTCCGGGCACCGACCAATCGCAAAACATAAATGGAGTTCTCTCTATGAAGTCCGCGACCCAATCGGCTGAACAGACACTCAGCAGCTCCGAAGACTTCGATGTCAGTTTCCCTATCGGGGGCATCGCAAAGCGCAGCTTCGATATGACATCGGCTGCGCTTGCGCTGCTCATCTTCAGCCCGATATTCCTATTGATCGCCGCGCTGGTGAAATTGTCCGATCCCGGCCCGATCTTTTATGGCCACCGGCGTGTGGGACATAATGGCCGCTATTTCCATTGCCTGAAATTCAGGACGATGGCGATGAACGGCGATGAAATTCTGCGGCAGTATCTTGCCGCCAATCCGGAAGCCGCCGAGGAATGGCGCGCCACCCGCAAGCTCAAGAACGACCCGCGTGTTACGGCTGTCGGCGCCGTGCTGCGCAAGCTCTCGCTCGACGAACTGCCGCAGCTCCTCAACATCATCCGCGGTGAAATGAGCGTGGTTGGTCCACGCCCGGTCGTGGATGAGGAACTGAGCTATTATGAAAGCGCTGCCGCTTATTATCTCAGCACCCGTCCTGGCCTGACCGGCCTGTGGCAGATCAGCGGCCGCAACGACGTATCCTACAAGACCCGCGTCGCTTTCGACACGCACTATGTGCAGAACTGGTCGATGCGGCAGGATGTCTTCATCATCGTCAAGACCATTCCCGCCGTGTGCCTTTCACGCGGAAGCTACTGAAAACCGATATTAAGTTCGGCTTTATCGATCTTCGTTTCGACACGCACCCCGACCGGGATCCCAAGTCCGGTCTTTGGGTGCGTCATTGGTGCTAATCATACCGGCCGCTTTTCGCGGCGCTGTGCAGCCGGCGTTGCCCAGTTGCGCGACGGCCGGATCGCCCATGTGGCGATCCGCTAACAGGGAGTTTCCCGATGAACGGCTTGTCTGCCGCCCGCCGCCCGTTTGTGGCCTTCGTATTTGCCGCTTCCGTCGCCCTTGCTGCGCCGCTCTCCGCCATGGCTGCGGATGGCGCTCAATATAAGCTCGGTACCGCTGACAAGCTGCGTATCCGTGTTGCCGAATGGCAGCCTGCGGATGGCAGCATCCGCAACTGGGATGTGATCAACGGCGATTATTCCGTCGGTCCGTCTGGGGCGCTGTCGCTGCCTTTCATCGGTCAGCTGGATGTTGCGGGCAAGACCCCATCGGAGGTCAGCGAAGAGATCGGAGCCCAGCTTCAGAGCAAGTTCGCCCTTCGCAACCTGCCTTCGGCCTCCGTCGAGATCGCACAGTTCCGACCGATCTTCTTGAGCGGCGACGTGCAGACGCCGGGTGAGTATCCCTATGCCGCCAATCTCACGGTGCTGAAGGCCGTCAGCCTTGCCGGCGGCCTGCGGCGCTCGGATGCCGGGCAGCGTTTTGCCCGCGACTTCATCAATGCCCGCGGTGACGCCGCCGTCTATGACAACCAGCGTGCAAGGCTGCTCGCCCGTCAGGCGCGGCTGGTCGCGGAGGTCAAGGGTGATGCGACCATCGCCAAGACGCCTGAAATGGAAAAGATCGGCGAGATCGACGTGCTGCTGGCCAGCGAAAGTGCGCTGATGAAATCGCGCACCGAACGTTACACCCTGCAGCTCAAGGCGCTGACGGACCTGCACGCCCTTCTGCAGAGCGAAGTCGAATCCCTGAAGAAGAAATCAGAGACGCAGAATCGTCAGCTCCAGCTTGCCAACGAGGACCGCGACCGGGTCAACCGGCTGAACGAGCAGGGGCTCGCGCTGTCGCAGCGGCGTATTTCCGCGGAAGAACGCGCGGCCGAAGTGGAATCCAACCTGCTCGATATCGATACGCAGTCGCTGCGCGCCAAACAGGATATCAACAAGGCGACCCAGGACGAGATCAACCTGCGTAACGACTGGGTGGCGCAGCGCTCCAAGGAATTGCAGGACACGGAAGCGGAACTGGACAAGCTCAATCTGCAACTGACCACCAGCCGCGAATTGATGTCGGAAGCGTTGGCGCAATCGGCCGAGGCGATCCGTTTCGATCCCTCGGGCAAATCAGCGACAATCAGCTATGTCGTGGTGCGTGAGGAAAACGGCAAGCCGAAGGAGCTGAAGGTGGATGAAAACGCCATGCTCCAGCCCGGCGATGTCATCAAGGTCTCGTCTGAAATCCTGATGCAGTGAGGTTTCAATGCGGATCGCCAAATCGGCGCTGATCGATCCCGAACGCAATGAGATTTATGGAATGGCAGCGGTTGCGCTGTCATTCTTCGTCTTCGCTTACTCGTCGCGTTTCGGGCAAATCTCGGTTCTGGCCTATTATGGCATGTGGCTGCCGCTGGTGGTGGTCGATTACCGGCGCGTGCTCGGCAATTATCCGCGCTATCTCTGGATATTCGCCTTCGGCATCTTGACGGTTCTGTCCAGCTTCTGGTCGGAAGCGGCGTCGGTGACCATGCGCGCCTCCATTCAGTATATGACGCATATCGTCTGCGCGCTGATCGCGATGCGGGTGATCTCGATCCGGACGCTGACGCGCGGCGCGCTGATCGGCATCGCCGTCGTTCTGCTCTATTCGCTGCTGTTCGGCATTTATCTCTTCGATGCGCTGGATGGCACCTACAGTTTTGTCGGCGCTTTTTCTTCCAAGAACCAGCTCGGCTTTTATGCCTCGCTCGGCGTCATTTTTGCCGCCACATCGGTGCTGGTGCTCAAGCAAAGGGGCATCTGGTTGCCGATTGCCGGCGTCACCGGGCTACTGTCGGCCTATAGCCTCCTTGCGTCCCAATCGGCCACATCCACTATTACCACGGCGGCGGTGGTCGCGCTCATCATCGGCTTCATCCCCATCGGCATGCTTTCGCCGGCGAACCGAAAGATGACGTTTTTTGTCCTCGGTGGTCTCGGCGCATTGCTGGCGGTTGCATCCCTGCAATTCGGCCTGCTGGACGCCATTCTCGGCATTTTCGGCAAGGATTCGACGCTGACCGGCCGAACTTACCTCTGGCAGCAGGGCATCGAGGCGGCGAAACAGACGCCGATCCTCGGCGTCGGTTATCAGGGGTTCTGGGTCGCGGGTTTTCCCGATGCCGAACGGTTGTGGAACGATTTCTTCATTACGGGCCGCAGCGGCTTCCATTTCCATAACACCTATATCGAAACCGTGGTGGAAAACGGCTTTGTCGGCATGCTGCTGCTTGGCATGGTGCTTTACGGAACGTTGCTCGGGCATCTGCGCTCGGTGCTGATGCGCAAGAGTGATCCACAGGGCGTCATCCTGTTTGCGATCTGCGCCCTGTTTGTCGTGCGTTCCTTCGTGGAGATCGACATCATCTTCCCGTACCAGATCGGCTCGTTCCTGCTTTATTTCGCAGCCGGTAAACTGTGCCTCCCGGCAAGGGCTGCGGAGGGGAGCGAGCCTCACCCGGCAATCGGCATGCGGTTACAAACGAGAGCCTAAAGATAATCCGCCGAGACATGCGGACTGGCATGGATGAAACTCCACATGTCCTTGCTGACCTCCACGATGTCGGCGATCGATTTTTCGAGCTGCCCGATTTCCTTCTCGTCCATGCGCTCCACCTTGCCGTAGCGCACCTGGCTGTCATCCTCCACCAGCCGCATGAGCTGCGTGCTGGCGATTTCGCCTTTTTCGTCGAATGAATAGATGCAGTGATTGTATTTGTTGCGTGTCTTCGCTTCCTTCTTCAGCCGCGCCATGATGGAGAGGATGGTCTTGCGGTCCTTCGCATCGGTGGAGGGAAGCTTCGCCAGACGCTCGATCAGGTCCATGCGCGCCCGCGTGGTGTTGAGCGTCAGGAACACGACGATGGCCGCTTCCTTTTCTACTTTCAGAAGATGGACGATCAGATAAATCATCAGGCTTTCCGTGTTGGTCCACACGTAATTCAGCCTGCCGACCAGCAGCAATACATCCGACATCGCCGCCATGCTGCTTCTCCCGCCCCGACGAAACATATTTGGATATTATATGCCGAGCGCTGCGGAAAAGACAGTGTAGGTTACTGATATTTCTTCATCTTTCCTTGAAAGCACGGGACATGCTGTCGGAGATGGGCTTGGTCAGATATTCGAAGAAGGTACGCTCCGAAGTCTGGATCAGCACGTCGGCCGGCATGCCGGGCACGGGGTGAAAATTGTGAACCTTGGCGATTTCCTCGTCAGGTATCTGCACCCGCACGATATAGACGTCCTTGACCTGAAGGCCGGCATTTTCCTCGATGCTGTCGGCTGAAACGTAAAAGACCTTGCCGTTCAGAACCGGTGTGGTGCGGCGGTTGAGAGCCGACAGGCGGATCGCGGCCGTCTGGCCCTCATGCAGCTGGTCGATGGAGGTCCTGAGCACCTGCGCCTCCAGAATAAGGGGCACATGAGCGGGCAGGATTTCCATGATCGGCTTGCCGGTGGTGATAACGCCGCCCGGCGTGTGGTAATAGGCGCGTACCACGGTTCCGTTGACGGGGGAGCGGATGACGGTGCGTTCCAGCACTTCGGCGGCGCCACGCACCTGTTCACGCACGCTGTCCAGATCGGATTCGGCGGTTTCCAGCGCATCGAGCGCGGCCTGCTTGTTGGCGTTGACGGCAATGACCGCTTCCTGCCGGAACTTGGCGATTTCCGCCTCGCTCTGGTTCATTTCACCGCTCAGCCGGGCGATATCGCCCATGGCGTCGGCGATCGCGCGCTCCAGCGCCAGCATGTCGGTCTTGCGGATGACGCCGTCCTTGGCGAGCCGCTCCTTGGAGTCGCGCTCCTGTGTCAAAAGCGCCAATTGCCGGTCGAAGGACTGTTTTTGGCCGTCATAGCCCGCATAGCGGAACTCAAGAGACCGGATATTCTTGTCGATCAGGTTCATCTGTTCCTCAAGCTTGATGAGCTTGCTGTGGAACACGATGTTCTGGCTCTGGATGATGGAATTGATATCCGGATCGCCGGCTTCCTTCATGACGATATCCGGCACCTTGAAGCTTTTTGCGCCCTGCGCCTCGGCGCGCAGGCGCACCACGATGGTTTCGAGGCGAAGCCGCCGCAACTGCAACATGCGCTCGTTGGCAAGCGCCGTCGTCTTGTCCAGCGTCAGAAGAACGTCGCCTTCCTTGACCGTGTCGCCTTCGCTGACCATCATTTCCTTGATGATGCCGCCTTCCAGATGCTGGACCACCTTGTTGTTGCCGGTGGCGACGAAACTGCCCTGGGCGATGATGGCGGAGGAGAGCGGTGCGGTGCCGGCCCAGAATCCGAAACCGCCGAAGGAGGCGAGCAGCACGGCAAGACCGATCGAGCTGTGCAGGCGGATCGAGCGCGGCACCTCGGTGTACCATTCGAGCTGGCCCTGGGGTTTGACTTCGGCAATGGCGTTTTTCTTTTTGAACATGACGGTTCTCAACCCTCGATCTGCGGGGACTGGTTGGCCTGGCGGCCATTGCCGGAAAGCGCCTTCAGCACGTCCATCCTTTCGCCGAACATGGCGACCGATCCGTCCTTGAGCACCATGATCTTGTCGACGCATTGAAGCAGCGCCGGCCGCTGGGTGATGGTGACGGTGGTGATGCCCTGTCTTTTGGCATGCAGCAGCGCCTTGGCCAGCGCCTGTTCGCCCTGCGTATCCAGATTGGAGTTCGGCTCATCCAGCACCACGAATTTCGGATCGCCGAAAAAGGCGCGGGCAAGCGCGATGCGCTGTTTCTGGCCGCCGGAAAGCGGGGCGCCATCGGCGGCGACCACGGTTTCATAGCCCTGCGGGAAACCGGCGATCAGCTCGTGCACATCGGCCAGCACCGCCGCCTCATAAATCTGCCGGTCCTCGATATCGTCGCGCATGCGGCAGATATTGGCTTTGATGGTGCCGGGGAAAAGCTGCACGTCCTGTGGCAGATAACCGATACTTTCACCGAATTGTCGCTGGTCCCAGTTGCGCAGATCCATGAGATCGAGGCGCACATTGCCTGACGTGGGCAGGATGGAGCCGACCAGCATCTTGCCGAGCGTCGTCTTGCCGGAGCCGGAATTGCCGATGATGGCGAGCGATTCCCCCTTTTTCAGCGAAAAGGAAATGCCGTTCAGGATCACTTTCTTCTGCGGCGGCGGCACGAAGAGGATGCGCTCCACATCGAGACGCCCTTCCGGATTGGGGAGGCGCAGACGCGGGAAATTGAGCGGCGAATTGATGAGAAGCTGCTTGATGCGGCCATAGGAGGCGGCAGATTTGTTGAACTGGTGCCAGCCTTCTATCGCGCCTTCGATGGGCGCCAGCGCCCGACCGGAAATGATGGAGGCTGCAATCACCATGCCGCCGGTCAGTTCGCCGGATAGCGACAGATGCGCGCCCCAGCCGAGCAGCGCCACCTGGGTAATCATGCGCGCCGCCTTCGATACGCCGGAGAACATGATGTTGCGATCCTGCGCCGCCACATGCGATTTCAGCGAGCCTGCTGTTTCGCGGCCCCACATCTTCACCGCTTCGGGGATCATGGCGAGCGCATTGATGATCTGCGAATTGCGCGACATGGAATCGAGGTGAAAGTTGGCGCGGCTCAAATAACCGGAAGCCTCGGAGAACTGTCTTGCGGTGAAGCGCTGGTTCAGCCAGGCGATGCCGAACAGCACGGCGCAGCAGACCATGATGATGATGCCGAGATGTGGATGGACGAGATAGACCACCACGATGAAGAGCGGCATCAGCGGCGCATCGAGAAAGGCGATGAGCGTGCCGGAGGTGAGGAAGGAGCGCAATTGCTGGAGATCCTGCAAGGTCTGGTAGTCCTTGCCGCTGCCATGCAGGGAAGCGCGGGCGGCGGCGGACAGGATCGGCGCGCCAAGCTGTACCTCGAGTTCGACGGCGGTGCGCATCAGGATGAAGCGGCGAATGGCGTCCATGAAGGCCTGCAGCAGAACCGCGCCAAGGACGGCGACCGTCAGCATCACCAGCGTATCCATCGAGCGGCTGGTCAGCACCCGGTCGGAAATCTGGAACAGATAAAGCGGGATGGCGAGCAGCAGAACGTTGATGGCGACCGTGAACAGCATCACCACCACCATGTTACGCCGCACGGCGGCGATGCCCTTGGCAAGGCTTGCGGCGAAATTGATCGGCTCGCTGCGTTTGTGAAAACCGCTCTGGCTTCCACCGCCGCCGCCACCACCGCCGCCGCCACCATTGTCCGTCGGCTCCTTGCCGCCGCCGCCCGTCACCGGCCGGCGTTCGTTTTCACGGATCGGTCCGTCATTATTGTCGATGGTCTTGACGAAAGGCAGGTCGGCATTGTCGATCTTGGCCTGCGGTTCCGGCGGGGAGGCGGGTTGCCGGTCCCGTTGCGGCGCCGGCCTTTCTGCGGGAACATCCCGCAACTGTTCCGCCTGCTCCGTTTTTGCATGCGGTTGGGAGAGAACTTGTGGGGAGGCGGTCTGTGCAGGGGTGGAAACTTCTTTTGCCGTCTGTTCCGCGCCGGATAATTGGCGCAGGTTTTCGACGGCTTCATTAATTGCTGAAATACAGGCGTCCGTCAGTTTGCTGTCTTCCGCGTCCTGATCCAGCGGCAAGTCCAGCGAGCGTCCGTCGGCAATGGTTTTTCTAGAAATATGATCCATTTTATATCTGTCCCCTCGGTGATCTCACGGTGTTTGCGGTTCGGCCGTGACGGGACGCGGTTATCGCCCCGCCAGCCAAATCTACGCGGTCACCGCCTGCATGACGTCGGCCGAATGCCCGTTCGACCATGAAAGGTCGTGACCGGCATTGATGACGCCATTGGATTCGTTTTCGATGGTGGCGGGATCGTCGTGAAGAAAGGCGATGACCTCGTTCGCCAGTTGGCCTTGCTGGGGTTGCGAGGTGTCGTTTTCGATGATGCCGCCCTGTATCAATATGGCATCGGAATAAACGCCGCCGGCGACATAGGTGGTGGAGCCGAAGCTGTCGTAGTCGACGATCTGCGCCAGATTGACCACGGCGTTGCTGCCGGTATCGATATGAATGGTGGCGCCCTCGTTATTTTCGAGAACCTTGGCGGCGGCCTGCGTCACATCGTCGGAATCGCCGAGCACGCTTACCTGTTTGATGATGCTGACATCGTAGAGATTGCCGGTGATATAGAGGACGTTCAGACCCTCATAGCCGGCGAAATTGACGTCATGGGCAAGCGCATCCGGCATGTTGGGATCGCGCTCGTTGATGGCATTCACCGTCTGGTTCATATAGTCCGGCATGGTTTCGAAACGGTCGTTGCTGCCGACATTGTGAATGGCGGCGTCGTTCCAAAGCAGGTTGTTGCCGGACTGGATGGTGGCGCCTTCCGGCGCATCGGGATTGGCGCGTGCCCAGTCATTGTCGTAGAGCACGGCGATCTGGCTGATGATGTTCATGTCCAGCACATTGCCGCCGACGATGATCAGGTCGTATTGCATGCCGATGCCGAGGAAATTCGCAATGTTGAGCGCGGCGTTGCCGCCTGTCAGCAGGCTGACGGTTGCGCCCGAGGTCGTTATCGTCATCGTGTCGTTGTCGCTGACGAACTGGTATTGCTCGATCCAGTGGACGAAGGAAACGTCGCCTTCCAGCACGCTGACGCGCCAGGCGGTGGGAAATATCGGCGGTTCGCCGTTTTCCTGGCTGCTGTTTTCCGTGTTTTCCGCGCCCGGATAGACGCTGCGCTCGAAGCTGGCGATATTGAAGGCTACCGTTGACGCCTGATCTTCCGACCGTGTGAAAACGGAGTCGATTTCGTCCCGGTCGCTATAGATATAGGCCTGGGTGATCGCGTCGATCTGATGATAGTCGCCCATGACGGCGGTTACCGACGTCATGACGCCGGTATTGACCAGCGTGGCGATGTTGGCGACCACATTGGCGCCTGCGGCGACATCGAGGCTGTTGCCGGCAGGGCTGTCCTCATGCAGCGAAACATCGCTCTTTTCCGGCTCTTCCGCCGGCTTGGCGATGCCGCGATCGGGCATGTAGTCGTCGAGCATTGGCTTTTCGCTGGCTATCGAGCCATTGATGTAAAGCCCGTCGATGTCATTGCCGGCCAAAACGAAATCCTGATCCGCACCGGTGCCGAGCGACGTCACGTCGTTTTCGCGGGCATGGTCGATATAGTCGTGCGCGGATTTGGCGAGCGCCTGCAGGGCGTCGTAGCTGTCGGTCCGCTGGAAATTGGAAAAAGGTGTGAAGACGGACGCTTCATTGTAGAACTCGACGGTGCGCTCTGTGGCGAAGCTGGTGTCGCGCCACACAAAAGGGCCGTCCGTCATGTTCAGATAGTCGTCGTCCTGAAGAATATTGACCTGCGCCACATGCGCGATGACCGAACCGGGACCGGTGTGAACCACCAGTTCATATTCCTCCTCAAAGGAAAGACGGCCGGGAAAACGGAAATTGACGCCGGAAATATCGACAGGGATGGCATCTGCGAGCCGCTGCATGTCATGTTCGACCATGCGCGCGAAATGCGGCTGCAGATAATCGAAATCATAATAGCCGGCGCGGTAGTTGACACCGGGATCGTAGTCCTTGAGCGCAACGTCATAGTTCTTGTCGAGCAGCTTTGCTGCCTCGTCGTCCGGCAAACGGTCCGGATCGGAATGCGCCGGGCCTTCGGTATAGTTGGCTCTCAGACGCGCTTCCTCGATCACCGTGTCGAACAGGCCGATGAAATGCGCAATCATGTCCGAAATCTTGTCGATATGCATTGGAGGTCCCTCCCTGATCATCGCGGCAGAGCCTTAAGGCTGCGGATGGCACACGTCCTGGAGGCGGTGCTTCGTTTTACGCAACCCCGGTCCTTCAACCGCGAACTGCACCGGCGGGTGCCGGTGCAGCTCTTTTCGTCAAGAGGTGGTTATCAGGAGTGATCCTCACCGACATCAGACACATTCGAGTTACCGCCTGTGATCGTGACATCAACTGCGTTGGAGAGCATGTTGGCGCCCTGCACCAGTTCCAGATGGAAGCCGGAGTTTGCAAGGATTGCCGATGCATCCGCAGTGCTGGTACCTGCTGCGTCGTCGCCGGCCTTGAGATCCCATCCCTTGCCGTCGATGCCCTCGGCGCCATAGGCGTCACCGGCATTGGCGCTCAGGTGGTTTTCCGCACCGCCATTCTGCATCTTGATGTCGTAGGCCTCATCCTGGTCTGCCAGGTGGTTGGCCTGCACCATGCTGAAGCCGGTGTCGTTACCATCGCCGTTGAGCGAGCCGTTGAGGATATTGTCGACATCGAGAGTGAACGAGAAGTCGTCACCCAGATTGAAGGTAAGGTCTCCGCCGGCGATGCCGAGATTGCCGACATCCTTGACGCCCGTGATGTTACCGAAGTCGTCATCCGACTTGTAGAAACTGTCTGCGGAGTTGAAGCTGTCGGAGGTCGTCGTGGTCTTGGTGGAGGTGTCGTTGTCGGAATAGTTGGACGTCTTTGTGTCCGTATCCGTGATCGTTTTCACATTGGTGTCGTTGTCGCTGTACGACTTGCTTTCATAGCTCCAGTCGTAGTCGACCTTGATATCGGTGTTGGTTTCGGTGCTGGTCTTGGTGGTCGTGTCGTTGTCGCTATAGGACTTGCTGTCATAGCTCCAGTCATAGTCGTTGTCGCGATTGTCACCGTTATTGGCTTCAACATCGATCTTGGCGTCAACATCCACATTGGTGCTGTTGTCGCTGTTGTCGTTGTTGCGGTTTTCACCGTTTGCGGTGCCGACGTTGCTGTCTTCCACCTTGGCGTCATTGGTCGACGTGTTGGCGAAACCATCGGAAAGCGCGCCGATCTTGGTGATGTCGTCGTCGCTGCCGGATGCCTTGTGATCGTAACCCATTTCGATTTCCTCCGAAAAAGCTCGGAGCAGCTTTCGAAATCCCTCTCATCTCAAACGGGATTTTTTCGCGCTTGCCCCGGGTAGCATGAAGATTGATGTTTTGCAGATGCACTCGGTACGCATCATCTGCGGTTCGGTAGTGGCCCGTAATCGGGCTCTTTTCGTTCAGCCCTTGTGCGCTACTCGGTAAAACGGCGCACAAATCCGTTCCTCGCTCCATAAGGAGAGCGCGGTGGCTTCGTCTTTTCGCTTGCATGTTTTCTTGAAAAGGGACCGGCGTTTTTCAAACACACGTCAAGGCCGGAGGTGTCTTTCCATCGGCCGCCGTTCAGCGACGGTCAGACTGTGCCGTAGAAAAACTGCGCTTCCTAGATATCAATTTGGGTTAAACATATCGGCGCTTTACCCGAATATATATGTCGCAGGGGGTTCTCCGGCGGGTCGTTTCGCCGATCTGGCCTCAAAAAATGCCGCTTCGTCAGGGCAAGGCGGCGTTTTCGAGAAACATGGTTTATTTCGGTGGAAAAAGGCCTTTATCCCGAAAAGGAACAGGCTGCAGCGCGCCTCGCCGGCGAGCTATGTAAAGGGATATCAACTAAAAGTTATATTTTCCCGGAAGGCAAAACCACAGCGAAAGCTTTTCCGATGTATTTGTTTTTGCAGCGGTTACAGAATGAATGATTCTATCTCCCCGTAACCTATTTTGTATGTCAATTGTAAAAAATAACCCGTTTGGGCCATTTATTTACACAGCTTTTCGTATTAGCGTGTGTTAATTAACGGGTAATTAATGATAGTTGACATGGCCTAAAGCGGAGAATCGCCCCCAAGTATTCAGGGGAAAGATAGCCGGCGGACGACAGACTGCACAACCAAAAGAAAGTAATGCGTAAGCGCTTGAGGGAGGCGTCAATGTTCATGGGAACGTCAGATTATGCGGCAAAACAAAAAAACGCCGTTGCTCCTATAAATGGAACTTTATTGATCATAGCGGATCCGGACCTGTTTTCCGAGTGCCTCACGGAGGCGCTGGGCAAAAAGTTCCCCACATTCGCGGTGGTGAGCGTAAGGTCGTCGGCGGGAATCGAGGACGACTACGGTAACAATGTACGGCTGGTTTTGCCTTACAGGATGTCGGGGGACCGTCTTCATGCCGTTCTTTCGGAGGTTCGGGAAAAACATCCCGATGCGCCGATCGCGCTCGTCGTCGAAACCATCGATAAATTCGAGGAGCCGCTGAAAAGGCTGGTGGGAATGCGCGTCATCGATGGCGTGCTGCCGCTCAATCTCAGGCTCGATGTTTTCATGGCGGCTGTCGATCTGCTCATGAAGGGCGGGGAACATTTTCCTGCCGCTCTTCTCGGCAAGCTCACGCCCTATTCGCCTTCGGTCAACAGCAAGAGCGTTCAAAGCGATGCCGTGATCGCCAACCGCGCCGATGCCCTTGCCGCAAGCAGGGGCGACGTGGCGGCGCTGACGACACGCGAGGTGCAAATCCTCGACCTGCTTTGCAAGGGAACGCAAAACAAGATCATCGCTGATCGGCTGCATCTGTCCGAGAACACCGTCAAGGTTCACGTGCGCAATATCTATAAGAAAATGAACGTGCGCAACCGCACGGAAGCGGCGTCGCGCTTCTTCAACAAAGATGAAGACACGACGTTCTCCGGCGGCTGGAAGAACTGAGCGTCAGGGCGGCTAGGGCCGTCCGGACGCCAGTTCCCTCCGGTATTTCTCCAGGAGGCTCAGGGCCTCAGGAAGCAGCGGGATTTCTGCCCGAATCCGCTCGGTGAGCAGATGTAGGGAGAGGAGCCCGAGTAAGACTGCCGAGATACCGCGGGTGCGCCCGAGGCATCGGCAACAAGCGTAACGGCCGCGTTGCCGGGTTTTTGATAACCGTAGGACGCCTTCGCCGGAACGACGCTGCTTTTGGTCGTGGCGGTATTGGCCGACGCGGTCTTGATGAGAACGGCGTCTTCAACCACGGAGCATGAAGCCGTCGCGAAGGTGAAAGTTACAAGTGCTGCGGCAACAAGCGCGAAGCGACAATGGCGGGCTGCTTTGCCGCTATGGGAATAAGGCATTTCATTCGTCATGTGTGTCCCCTGAAATCGACTGTCTGTCGCATCTCGCCGGGCGGTTTTGTTCCCGGTGGACCGAGCCTTACAAAACCAGGATAGCCCCGACTGGTTGAGCGAAGCTTGCGCTAATGCTCAATAAGAAAGGCATAATAGAGGCATAGTTAAAAAGTATTAAATCAAGGGGCTATTTTGGGTAATCAATTGTAATATTTTGATAAAATGAAGTTGACCTGTTTTCTTCTGCGCCTATCATGAAAGTTGAAATTTATCTGACCGAAATATTAAACCTCCAGAAGAAGTAAAAACCGGAGGATGATATTCAGGATATCGTACAATCGGGAGTTTGATCCAGTTTAGATGAATCAGCTGCGCTGATTCCTCATGGGGAGGAGTGTGTAATGCGTAATTTCGTTCCCAACGAACACGACAACGGCGTCACCATCTACTCCGAATGGAGACCTGGCCAACGCGTTCTCGTCAATGGCGGCGCCGGTTTTCTCGGTTCCCATCTTTGCGAACGCCTGTTGAGCTGCGGCCACGAGGTGATCTGTCTCGACGATCTTTCGACCGGACGCACCGCGAATGTGGCGCATTTGCGGGACAATAAGCGGTTTTTGCTGGTCGAGCACGATGTGCGCAAACCGTATGACATCGATGTCTCGCTGATCTTCAACTTCGCTTCGCCGGCTTCACCGCCCGACTATCAGCGCGATCCGGTCGGCACGCTGCTCACCAATGTCCTTGGTGCGGTCAATGTGCTGGAAGTGGCGCGCAGATGTGGTGCAACCGTCGTGCAGTCGTCGACATCGGAAGTCTATGGCGATCCGCACGTCAATCCGCAGCCGGAAACCTATTTCGGCAATGTAAATACAATCGGGCCGCGAGCTTGTTACGATGAAGGGAAGCGCAGCGCCGAAACGCTGTTTTTCGATTATCACCGTAGTTTCGGTGTCGATATCAAGGTGGGACGCATCTTCAACACCTATGGGCCGCGCATGCGACCCGATGACGGGCGTGTGGTTTCGAACTTCATCGTCCAGGCGCTGAAGGGCACCGACATCACCATTTACGGCGATGGCAGCCAGACCCGTTCCTTCTGCTATGTCGATGACCTGATCGACGGTTTCCTGCGCTTCTCTGCCAAGCCAAAGGATTGCACCGGGCCGATCAATCTCGGCAACCCGAGCGAAATTCCGGTGCGGCAGCTCGCCGATATCGTCATCCGCATGACGGGTTCCCGTTCGCGCATCGTGCATCTGCCCGCCGCGATCGACGATCCGCAGCAGCGTCGCCCCGATATTTCGCGGGCAAAGGAACTGTTGAGATGGCAGCCGCGCGTGCCGCTCGAAATCGGCCTGGAAAAAACCATCGTCTATTTCGATGCATTGCTGGCCGGCAAGGCTGTGGCGGAGGCCGTATGAGATGCCTCGCACAATCCTCGTCACGGGCGGGGCCGGATTCATAGGCAGCCACATCTGCAAGGCGCTGGCCCAATCCGGCTTCAAGCCCATCGCTTACGACAATCTCTCGACGGGTCACGCGGATTCGGTTCGGTGGGGTCCCTTCATCGAGGGCGACATTCTGGATCGTGGCCTCTTGAAAGCCACGCTCAAGGAGTTCTCGCCGGCCTTCGTTATCCATTGCGCCGCCAATGCCTATGTCGGTGAGTCCGTCGAGGATCCACGCAAATATTACCGCAACAATGTCGGCGGCAGTCTTGCGCTGCTGGATGCCTGTCTCGACCAGAATATCGGCGGGCTGGTGTTTTCTTCAAGCTGCGCCACCTATGGCGTGCCGCCGCAATTGCCCATCCGTGAGGAAACGGCTCAAATGCCGGTCAACCCTTACGGGCGCACGAAGCTGATCTTCGAAATGGCGCTGGAGGATTATGCTGCTGCCTACGGTTTGCGTTTCGTGGCGCTGCGTTATTTCAATGCCGCCGGGGCCGACCCGGACGGTGAGCTTTACGAGCGCCATGAACCTGAAACCCATCTGATCCCGCGGGCACTGATGGCGGCTGCCGCGAGGCTTCCGCAACTGGATGTCTTCGGGGCGGATTACGACACCAGCGACGGCACCTGCATTCGCGATTATATCCATGTCAGCGATCTGGCCGATGCCCATGTGGCTGCTGTCAATTATCTTGCCGAGGGCGGAGAGACGCTGCGCGTCAATCTCGGTTCCGGTCACGGTACATCGGTCGGCGATATCATCCGGGCGATCCATCGCGTAACGGGGCAGGAAGTTCCGGTGCATTTCGGCGCGAGGCGCGCCGGCGATCCTCCAGCCCTGTTTGCGGATATCAAACGTGCGGAAGAAACCCTCGGTTTTACCCCGAAGCGTTCGGATATCGACACCATCATCCGGACGGCAGGTCCCGGTTTCGGACTGGAGGTGCGGTCATGAAAGCCCATTCCACCCCTTCCGTTCCATCGGCCCGTGCGGTTGCAGTCGCCAGTGATTTGCGGATGCTGCCGGTCTTTGCCGGCTGGAACCGCACGGCCTATCTTCTCGGCATTGGCGGCTGGCTGGTGACGCTCGCTTATTTCTGGATCTGGTGGCTCGATCGCGATCGTGTCATCGACTGGCCCTATTATACTGTCGTGACGATAACGCTCGCGTGGATCACGCTTCTGCCATCCTATTTCATCTTCATCTTTCTGAACGCGAAGGTTGTCGACCGGCGCTCCCTTCTACCACGGGGCAGGGTGGCGATGGTCGTCACCAAGGCGCCGTCGGAACCTTTCGCGGTGGTGCAAAAGACGCTGCTGGCCATGCTCGAACAGAAGGGTCTGGAATTCGATGTCTGGCTCGCGGATGAGGCTCCGGATGCGGAAACGCTGAAATGGTGTGGCGCGCACGGCGTTTTCGTTTCCACCCGCCAGGGCGTTGCGGAGTATCATCGCAAGACCTGGCCGCGGCGCACACGCTGCAAGGAAGGCAATCTCGCTTATTTCTACGATCACTACGGTTACGAGCGTTATGATTTCGTCGCCCAGTTCGATGCGGATCACGTGCCGGAACCGGATTATCTGCGCGAGATCATGCGTCCCTTTGCCGATCCGAAGGTTGGATATGTTTCGGCTCCGAGCATCTGCGACGCCAATGCCGGTGAAAGCTGGGCCGCGCGCGGCAGGCTTTATGCCGAGGCGAGCCTGCATGGCGCGCTGCAACTGGGTTACAATAATGGCTGGGCGCCGCTCTGCATCGGTTCTCATTATGCCGTGCGCACGAAAGCCCTGCGGGAGGTCGGCGGCCTTGGGCCGGAGCTTGCCGAGGATCATTCCACCACGCTTTTGATGAATGCCGGCGGCTGGCGCGGCATTCACGCCGTCAACGCCATCGCCCATGGCGACGGACCGGTGACCTTTGCCGATCTCATCGTGCAGGAATTTCAGTGGTCGCGCAGCCTGATGACCATTCTGCTGCAATATTCAAGGCACTATGTGCCGAAGCTGCCGCCGCGGCTGAAGTTCCAGTTCCTGTTTTCGCAGCTCTGGTATCCGCTGTTTTCCGGCTTCATGGCGCTGATGTTCGTGCTTCCCGCCGTTGCGTTGATGCGCGGCGATGTGCTGGTCAACGCATCCTATCCGGCGTTCCTGGCGCATTTCCTGCCGGTTTCGCTGATCATGATCGTGTTTGCCTTTTTCTGGCGGGCCACGGGCGCGTTCCGCCCGCATGATGCGAAGCTCTTCAGCTGGGAGGCCATGGTATTTCTGTTCCTGCGCTGGCCCTGGTCGCTGATGGGCGTGCTGGCAGCGATACGCGACACGATCCGTGGCGATTTCGTGGATTTCCGCATCACCCCCAAGGGCACGCAGGCAAAACCGCCGCTGCCGCTGAGGGTCGTGGCACCCTACATTCTTCTGGCGGCGCTCAGCCTCGTGGCCATGGTTCTGGCGCCGCGGGAAAACGGGGCGGAGGGCTTCTTCGTCTTCGCCGCCATCAATGTGGCGATCTATGCGGGCCTTTCGGTGTTTCTGCTCATCCGCCATGCGATGGAAAACGGCTTGCCAAAGCTGCCGGCATTGCGCGGGGGAGCGACTGCCGCCGCCTGTTCATTGCTGCTGGTGGCGGGCAGTGCCGTACAGCTCAGCTCCCATGCGATCGGCGGGCTGGAGGCCCTGTCGCACGGGCAGCCCTATGTCAGTTTTACCGAAACGCGGTTCACGGTCGCCGGTGCGGGCGTGGAAGGTGCGAGATCGGTGCGTCTGAAACTGCGCATTACCGTACCGGGACTGCGCGGACCGCAGGAAATGCAGGCGGAACCCATCGTGGCGCCGCCGCCGGCGGTGGCGACCGGAGAGATCATGCTGGCCGACAATAGGGTCGGACAATGAAGGAGGAGGCTGTGATGAAAACAACAATAAGCAAATGCGGATTCTCCGCTTTCGTACTCTGTCTTGCGGTGGTCGTGCCAAGCGCGGTCCACGCTGCAGGCGGCACGAAGACGCCGAAACCGCTCAGAACCAGCGAAGTCGTGGACATGTACTTCGACAAGACCTGGAAATGGGAAACGGGCGGTGGACGCTTCATCGCCCAAGACCGCAAATTCATCGCTGCAACGGAAGAAAAGGGCAAGAAGTCTATCGGTGAAGGCCGCTGGACCGTCGATGCCAACGGCACCCTGTGCATGCGCGCCACCTGGAAAAGCGCGGCAGGAAACGGCAAGGCCGATACCTGCTTCGACCACGGTCGCATTGGCAAGGTGCTCTACCAGCGCAAGCAGGGCGGGCCATGGTACGTGTTCCGGCACAACCCGCCGCGCCCTGGCGATGAATTCCTCAAGCTCGTCCGCAAGGACGATGTCACGCCGCAGATCGCCGCTTACGACAAGGCGATGACGGCAACAAGGTAGGGAGTAAGGTGTCATGCAGATAACAAGAAGAAAACTTCTGTTCGCAGGTGGTGCCGCCGCAGCCTTTACCGCCGGCATGTATCCGGTGCTCAAGCTCGACGCACAGGGTGTCGCCCCCATGACGTCGACGGGCATGAAGACACTTGCCGACAAAAGACCGACATTGCATGCGGACGGCATCCGTTTCGGTGCCTACGATCCGCACGGCGATTTCACGGCCCAGACCGGGGTGGCGACGGAACATCTGTTCCTGCCCTGGGAGGACGTGGATCTCGACAGTCTCGCACTTGCGGATGCCTACGCTCTGGAGCGCAAGCGCAACGTGCTGATCACCGTAGAACCCTGGTCCTGGGACGTTAACTGGCGGCTCACCTCCGACGAGTTGCGCCGCAAGGTGATGAGAGGCGACTATGACCAGAACATGCAGGCGATCGCCGCACGCATGTCGGCGATGAAAAGTCCGCTGATCCTGCGCTGGGGACAGGAAATGGAAGACACGTCCGGCCGCTTCTCGTGGTCGGGCTGGAACCCGCGTGATTACATCTCGGCGTATAAACGCATGGTGGACATGACCCGCAAGGCGGTTCCCAGCGTCAAGGTGATGTGGTCACCGAAAGGTCTGGACGGTCTGCAGGCCTACTACCCAGGTGACAGCTACGCCGATCTGGTGGGCCTCTCGGTTTTCGGTCTCGAGGAGTACGACAAGATCGAATATGGCGGACCGAAGACCTTCACTGATCTGCTGCGCAAGGGCTATGGACTTGTCGAAACCTTCAACAAGCCGGTCTGGGTTGCCGAACTGGGTTATGAAGGCGGCGATTCCTATGTTCGTCCGTGGATGAATGATGTGACGCTGAAACAGGCGGATTTTCCGAAGCTGGAAGAGGTCGTCTATTTTAACGACAAGGATGTTCACCCCTGGCCGCACAATCTCGGCAGACCGGACTGGCGCGTCGTGCGCCCGGCCAAGGTCTGATCTACGCCGAAAACCGGCGAGCGGCGATGCCGCTCGTCCGTCCGGTGGCCCGATACTAGTTGGCCGTCGCCAGCACAGCCTCTGCCTCATATATGGCGCAGACGATGTGATAAAACGTGCTTGCCGGCGCCGGTTCGTCGAGCATCGGCCTGTCGGCCGGCCATTTGTCGAACCACAGGCCCTTGACCGGCGTGTCGAGGAAAGGCTGCAGCGCGCCGATGGCGCTGAGACCGGAGGCGAGGTAA